>CAZXMO010000007.1:3901-61231 GCA_964641125.1 uncultured Spirochaetales bacterium | reverse complement strand
AGAGAGCCAAGAGGACCGCCACCGCCTTCTGCTCGTACCAGGCAATGTCGTACTCGATGGGGAGGTCGTTGATATCCTCGAGTTCGAATGCCTCTTTGAGCTTCAAGGCGGTCACCGCTAAGGAATATGAATCGTTACACTGTCCCGCGTCGAGGACCCGGGGGATTCCCCCGATGTCGCCCAGGTCGAGCTTGTTGTACCGGTACTTAGCACACCCGGCGGTGAGTATGACGGTATCCTCGGGGAGCTTTTCGGCGACCTCGGTAAAGTAGCTCCGGCTGTTCTGCCGTCCGTCGCAGCCCGCCATGACGACGAACTTCTTGATGGCCCCCGATTTGACCGCCTCCACAACGGCCCCCGCGAGCTTTTCCACCTGGGCATGAGCGAATCCCCCCGGGATGGTGCCCGTCTCGATTTCCGTCGGCGCGGGAGAACCCTTGGCCCGGTCTAGGACGGCGGAAAAATCCTTAGTCCCCCCTTCCTTCCGGTCGGCGATGTGGGCCACCCCGGGGTACCCGGCCACGCCGGTGGTAAAGATCCGGTCCTTATAGGAATCCTTGACCGGAGTAATACAGTTGGTTGTCATTACGATCGGTCCGTTGAAGCTCTCGAACTCCTTGTTCTGCTTCCACCAGGAATTGCCGTAGTTTCCGACGAAGTGCTCGTAGTTCTTGAAAACGGGATAGTAATGGGCGGGAAGCATTTCCCCATGAGTGTAGACGTCCACTCCCGTCCCCTCGGTCTGTTCGAGGAGTTCTTCCAAGTCCCTCAAATCGTGGCCGGAGACGAGTATGCCGGGATTATTCCGGACTCCCAAGTTGACTTCAGAAATCTCCGGGTCGCCGTAGGCTCCGGTATTAGCGGAATCCAAGAGAGCCATGGTCTTCACCGCGGTGTCTCCCGTCTCTAAGACCAGTCCCGTCAGCTCGTCCGCGTTCAAGCTCCGGGTTGTCGCGTCGAGGGCGCGGACCGTGAATTCGATAATATCCTTATTCCGCCGGCCCAATACCATTGCGTGATGAGCATAGGCGGCGAATCCCTTGATTCCGTAGATAATGAGCTCCCGAAGGCTTCGGACGTCCTCGTTTTCGGTAGCGAGAACGCCGACATCCCCGGCTTTTTTCTTCATCTCTTCGTCGGTAGAGGGTGTCCATACCGCCGCTTCGGGGAGCTCAGCCCCGGGGGAACCGGCTTTCTCCCACTGTTTCTTGAGATCCTCCCGGAGCTCGAGCCCTTCCTTCGCCTTTTCGTATATCGCATCTTCGTCGAAATTGCCGTTGGTAATCGTTACGAAGAGGGCGGACATGATGTAATCCTCGACCCGGTCGTCCACCTCCTTCTCCAGGCGAGCCGCGTAAGCGGAGACGCCCTTGACGACATAGACGAGCAGGTCCATGGCGTTGGACGTCTCCGCGTCCTTACCGCACACTCCGGTAACCGTGCATCCCGTATTCTTCGCGGTTTCCTGACATTGATAGCAAAACATGTTCATTTCGATTTCCTCCTCAAGGTGTTTGCGCCAAGGATATGGTAATAAGATTAGTTTTTCTGTAACATATGTTACGTCATGGAAATAAAAACACTTCTCGAGGCCTGCGGCCTATTCGAAAAGGAAACCGAGGCTGATTCGTGCCTCCGGCTCTTCGATTCCCTCAAGTATTCAGTCAAGAAATACCACCGGGGAGCCATCGTCATGTTCCGGGGGGACCTCTACGAGCATCTCTTTATCCTCGCCGAAGGAACCCTCTCCGCGGAAATGGAGGATTTAAAGGGGCGGGTCCTCAAGGTGGAGACCCTGAAGGCCCCGGACAAGATCGCCCCGGGTATCCTCTTCGCCGAGGACAATCATCTTCCGGTAACCCTGAAAACGGTAACCGAAACGACCATCCTGAGCCTTCCCAAAGAATCGGTATTCGCGATCTGCAGAGAAAACCGGGATTTCCTCTTGAGCCTCCTCAGAGACGCGGGAAACAAGATCGTCTTTCTCGCCGAGAAGATGCGGCTGATCAAATTTTCATCCATCCGGGAGAAGGTAGCTTCGTACCTTCTCGACCAGGCCGAGCGGCAGGGTTCGAATATGGTTGAGTTAAAAATATCGAGAGAGACGATGTCCGAGCTCTTCGGCGTGGCCCGCCCCTCCCTTTCACGGGTTTTCTCGGAGATGACCGACGAGGGTATCCTCCGGCAGGAGGGGCGAAGCGTCTACTTATTGGACCGGAAGGAGCTCGAGCTCTTGCTCGAAGAGTAACCGGGCGAAGCCGGGCTAAACAGGTCCGGCGGCTCCGCCCGTATTCGACGCCTCTTCTATACCCACTCTTCGGCGAGGACATCCCCCTCTACCGAGACGACGATCTTCTTGATCGGAACCTTGCGGGATGCCTTTTCGGCGGCGTTCTTCGCGAGCATCAACAGCCCGCTGCAGCAGGGAACCTCCATCACGAGAACGGTCAAAGTATTGATCTCGGCCTCGTCGATAAGAGCGATCAGTTTTTCTTCGTACGATTCCTTCCGCACGTCCAGCTTGGGACAGGCGATCCCGAGCTTCTTTCCCTTCAGAAAGCGGGAGTGGAAGTCCCCGGCGGCAAAGGCGCTGCAGTCGGAGGCGAGCAGAAAGTCCGTTCCCGCGTACTGAGCCGACCTCGGGTTCATCAGATGCATCTGGACCGGCCAATGGGTAAGCTGTGAAGGCTGTTCGGCCGCGGGGCCGCTTCCGTTACCGCCGTTGCCGCCGTCTTCTTCGGCTGCGGCTTCGAAGATCTTCGACAAGCTGCCCGGGCATCCCCCGGAGCATCCCCCGGCGGATCCGCTCCGGTACTCGTCGGCATCATAGCCGTGAGCGGCGAGGTACTCCAGGGCCTGGTTGTAGTAGCCCATCTCTCCGTGGTCCTTCAGATGGGACAGATGGGCCCGGATGACTCCTTCGCCCTGGGTTACCACGTTATCCATCACCTTGTTCTCGTCGTAGGGCACCGCCTCCCTCCGCTCCACGGTGATGGCCCCTTCCGGACAGTCGCCGATACAGGCGCCCAAACCGTCGCAGTAGAGATCTCCGACCAGCCGCGCCTTTCCGTCTATCATCTGAAGCGCCCCCTCCGGACAGCCGGTTACGCAGAGCCCGCATCCGGTGCACTTCTCTTCGTCTATGGTGATAATATCCCGTTTCATTCGTTTCCTCCTGATAGTCTATCTACCGAGATAATACTCACAAAGGGGAAATCGATCTGTAACATGTGTTACGCTTTGCCCCCGATCGTGGGGACACTAACCTACGAGTTTTGCCGCGGCATCGATGTCTTTGAGACCGCTTCCGGTTACGAGGAGTACGGCCGCCGCATCCGAGGGAATCTCTCCTGAAATCTTTAGAAAACCGGCGTAGGAAGCCGCCCCGGCGGGCTCGGCGAAGAGGCCGCTGTACCGGGCGAGACGGTGCTGGGCCTCGAGGATCTCGTCGTCGGTCACGGTGACTGAGCATCCGCCGTACCGCTTGAGATTGAAGAGCGCGGGGTACCCCCCCCGGGGAACGTCCACGGAAATGCTGTCGGCTAAGGTATCCGAGGGTACCGGTGGGGTAAAATCGCCCGCCCGGAGGGCCCTGGTGATCGCGCTGCTGCCCTCGGCCTGAACGGCAACCACGGTGGGCACCGCGGCGGTAAAGCCCTGATCGACTAAGTCTCTGAATCCTTTATAGACACCCGACAGGATGACTCCGTCTCCGGTGGGGACAAAGACGTAGTCGGGCACCGTACCGAGCTGATGGAATATCTCGATACTCACGCTCTTCTTTCCCTCGATGGTCAGGGGATTGTAGGCGGTATTACGGCACAGCGTTTCGGAATCCCCGGAAGATTCGAGGGCTAAGTCGAAGGCCTTGTCGTAGGTCCCGTCGACTAAGACGACATCGGCTCCGTACTGAAGGGCCTGGATCCGCTTGGCCGCCGGGGCCGACCGGGGAATGTAGATCCTGACTCCGATTCCCGCGGCGGCCCCTACCCCCGCCATCGAGGAGGCGGCGTTTCCGGTGGAGGCTACGGTTATCCGCCGGATCCCGTGTTTCCGGGCGAAACCCGCGACCATGAAGGATGCCCGGTCCTTGAGCGATCCGGTGGGATTCGCGGTGTCGTCCTTGATGAAGAGGTTTTCGAACCGGTCTTCTTCCCTGATGCGTTCCGGGCGCCACAGGGGAGTATTTCCCACCGGGATTGGCGGATAGTGCTCCTCCTCGAGGAAGGAGAAGGAATATCCCCGGGCGGGATCGGCCCCCGGCAGCTTGGGAAGCTCCACCTCGAGAACGCCGCGGAGGGGCTCGTCGGGACCGCCCCGTTCACGGCAGTCCGGACAGAGCATCAGATCGGGGGTTATGGGGTATCTGCGTCCGCATTCGACACAGAGGTAGCCCGGTTCAGGTATCATTCTTCCTCCAAGATCGAGGTTATCTTCCGGTAGGGACCCGCGGTATTCTCGAGATATTGGAAGAGCCGCCCGAGGGCCCGGTCCCTCGCCTGCTCCACGGTAAGCCCCCCTTCCTTGAAACGGTCGGTCTCGAAACTGTACAGGCTCCGGCCCGATCGGACGAGATCCAGAACACCCCGGGCGGTGGAAAAATACATGCCGTACTCGCTTTCCGGGAAATCGGAGTAATACACGGTGATCAAAAGGGTGGATTTCTCGGGATCGTACTCCCCGGTCAGATCGTACTCGAGCCGCGTTTCGAGGATCGCCTTTATCCCGTCCGTGAGCGCCCGGGGGGCCGTCCCCTCTTCGGTACGGACCTCAAGGGCCAGACTCTTGGCGAAGATCTCCAAGATACATTCGCTTTTCGGAAGGCTTACTCCCAGAGCCGCACCCGCGGGGACCTCCCCGATAAGAGCGGATACGTCGAGGGAAACGATGCAGGGATACCGGCCGGGTTTCGGAAAAACGGCTTCCACCGTGCCTGAGTATCTTCCGTCCGGTCCGGTGACGAATCTGCCGAGGATTTTCCCTTCCCGGGTCATGAGGATCAGGGGAATCCTCCCCGGAACTCTCCTCCGGCCATCCTCCGCCGCTCCGGCTGCCCGGACCCGGGCTTCGAGAACGAGAAAATCGCCTGACTCTCCGGAAATTACGCCGTCGGCGAGAGATATTTCGAGAGAACCGAGCTCACGCCTCAGCTCGGCCTCGATGTAATCGATCAAGGCTCCGGTGTACCGGACCTCCTCGACCCTGAGGGTTCCCACAAAGGGGGATTCCATGATGAGATCGAACCCCCTTCCCAGGACCGTAAGGCGTTCGGCGGCGGTCCCGGCCGTGACCCCGGCCGCATCGGCACTCCCCTCCCTCGGGAATACGAGATCCCGGACCCTGCGCTTCAGATCGTCCCGGGCACGGTCGAGCTCGGCTTTGGGAAAACGGTAGTAGTACCAGAAGCCCTCCTCCGGGGAGTAGTACGCATCCACCGGCTCCACCCCGCGGAGTTCCTGACTTACGTTCTCCTCGATACGCCGGGAAAAGCTCTGCCTGCGGTTTCCCCTATCGTCTTCCCCGCTCTCGAGGACCATCTCGCCCCGTATCTTCGTCGATATCCGCGCGGCCAAATCCGCGAGGGCAGCCAGCCGGGCCTGCTCCATATCGGCCTCCCGATTGCCGGTATTAGATCCGCCGATTCCCAGGAAGTACTCCTCGTCCACCGGAGGATTCAATACCCAGACCGGAAGGGGCTCGGTATCGGCTCCTCCGGCCTGCCCCGCGGCACCGGTCGTTCCGCAGGAGATGAAGAGTCCCGTGCAAAATGCACAGACCACGCCGATGCATACGACACGCATTACCGCCGAGGGTTTCTCTTTCGACATCATCCTTACCGCCTCCTGTTCGACTCGGGACATACGGCGAGGGAGTAGAAGTACCTGCCGTCCTCCGACTGCCAACGCACGGGTACATACAGTCCGGTTATCTCGGCGGACGCCGTCTGACTTATGACCCGCCGGCTGACCCTGCCGATCTCGGTCGGGGTTTCCGCCCGCACCGCTTCGATCTCCACGGATATCAGGCTGAGGAGCCCCATGAGGGCTTCCTCATCCGCCGCCCGGACCGATTCGGTCAAAGCAAACCGCTTATCGGCAATCCCTAAGCTTACCAGATATCCCGGAATATCCGGTATATCGACGGTCCACGAGGGGTATAGCGAACCCCTCCGGGGTACCATTTTCCCCGCTTCGATATCGAGATCGAGGGAAGCTCCCGGAAGTACCGCACGGATCACCGTTCCCCGCACATCGGTATGCCGGTCGATAATCTCGAGCCTGTCTTCGAGCTCCCCAACCCGGGACTCGTCGTAGTCCGCCTCGACGTATGAGTAGGGGCCCTTTCGGGTATCCAGCACCCCCGCCTCTCCGAATATCCGTTCATACCGGACCGCCTGCCGCGCTGCGTATTCCAAGGCGTCGTCGAGCTCGTCCGCGTCGTAGAAGCGGTTTTCGGAAATACCTAGGAATACGGGACTCCCGTCCACGGGCAGAGTAGTGAGCTCTCCCCTTTCACCCGCGGCGAAAGAAGAAGAAAGAGGATGGTTTTCAGTGCCGTTTACCCCGACAGGATCGTTTACGGGACCGGGCGCACCCGCGCATCCGTTTAAAAAAGCGATCAATGACAGGAAAGCCGCCGCGGCGGGAAAAACCGATACTACCCCCGAACGTGAGAGGTGCTCGTGGATTTTCATGGTCAGACTTTACCAGGTTTTTCAGGAGTTGAAAAGTAATAACCGCTCCGCGGAGAGCGGAGCGGTTTGATGATGAGACCGTCTATTCGGTAACCGGATCGGACTCCGGGGGATTGTTTTCGAGCTCGTAGTTGAGCCGGTCGAGGGCCTGACTCGCCTTGAATTCGGCGAACGCCGCGTCCTCGTTCCGCTGAAAGGCCTGCCGCGCGTCGTCGATAAAATCCGACTTCTGGTAGACTACCCGGACCCAGACACCGCCGTCTTCCATGACGGTCATCTTGTCGGGGGTAAGGCCGCTTAGCTCGTTATTGGTAATCTGCTTCGATACATTCTCCACGAAATTGATGACCTGGCTGCCTCCGTCCACCCCGGCCTCCTGCTGATAATCGGTCATCATTGCCTGGATCGTCGACTGGATCTGGAAGGAAACGTCGGTCCGGGCACGAGCGATCGCGGTGGTGCGCGAGCTGTTGAGATTCGACATTTTCGCGTATCCGATACCGTAGATAGCGTCCTCCGAAACCTCCATGTTCACTACCCAGTCGGGCATATTGGACATGTCGGCCTGTTTGGTCGACGCCACGCCCTCTTCCGGGGCACTTGCACAGGATACGATTGCCAGTACGGCAAGAGAAGCCAGAATGAGTATACCGAGCTTTCTCATACAATTCTCCTTACATTATTTAAAAGTTGGTTTTTTCCTTACGTTAAATGATACCCCTAACTCGAGGTGTTTTCAATAATATTCCCCGTGAATTCATTGAATCCTTACACTCTTTTCTCTATCCTAAAGCCATGGATACGCCCCGTTCATACCCGGTTTTTCTCACTACCGCGAGGGGATTGGAGAACGTCACCGCCCGGGAAGCGGAGGAGATTAACGGAAATCGGGTCAAGGAAACCCGGGCGGGAGTGTCCCTCTCCGCTCCCTTAGACCGGATTTATCGACTCTGTCTCGAAAGCCGAAGCGTCAACCGCGTCCTTGTCACCATCGGGGGCTTCGATTTTTCGTCACCGGAAGAGATCAGTGAGAAGTGCCGAAAAATCCCCTGGACGGATCATTTCGACGTTTCCGTCGGCTTCGCCGTCGATTGCACGGTGACGAGGAACCGGGACATCAACCCCCGGTTCGGGGTCCTCGCATTGAAAGATGCGATTGTCGATACCTTCCGCGATAGTCTGGGAAAACGCCCCGACGTGGACACCGATGCGCCGGGCATCCGTTTTAATCTCCACATCGACGGTTCCGAGGCGGCGGTGAATCTCGATTTCGCGGGGGGCAGCCTTCATCTGCGGGGCTACCGCACCGAAGGAGGCGCGGCGGGACTCAAAGAGACCCTCGCGGCGGGGATACTTCTCAAAGCGGGATGGCACGAGCTCGTTCTCGAAAATCCCGATGCCGCCCTGGTGGATCCCATGTGCGGCTCCGGAACCTTTCCCATCGAGGCGGCCCTCATAGCCGCCGACACCGCCCCGGGTCTCCTGCGAAGCGGCTTCGGCTTCGAGAACTGGAAGCATCATGACCGGGAGGTGTATCAGCGTCTCCGCTCCCGACTTACGGGCCGCATCAGGAAACCGGGGCGCATATTCGGATACGACCGGGACAAGCGGGCGGTGGCGGCGGCCTGGAGTAACGCCGGGCGGGCCGGTATGGACAAGAATATCCACTTCGAAAGGTTGGAGCTCCACGAAATCGTCCGCCCCCCGGGTGCCGGGGATACCGGCCTGGTGGTGATAAATCCCCCCTACGGGAGGCGCCTCGAAGAGCGGGAACATCTCCCCGCCCTGTACCAGGCCGTCGGCCGCGCCCTCAAAGCGGAGTTCGCCGGGTGGAGGGCCGCGGTTATCGCTCCGGAGGATGAGCTCGGACGGGCCTTAGGCCTCAAAGCTTTCAAGGTGAGCGGCATCTTTAACGGCGAAATCCCCTGCAAGCTTGTCCAAATCGATCTGACCGGAGACAACACCTTCCATATCTACCTTCCCCCCCTCACCGAAGGCCCGGCGAAAGGCGGAGACGATTACCGCTACCGGGACAATACCGAGGACCTCTTGAACCGTTTGATCAAGAATGCCAGGATCAGGAAAAAGTACCTGAAGGAGAACGAGGTTACCTGTTACCGCCTCTACGACGCGGATATTCCGGAGTACGCCGCGGCGGTGGACGTCTACGAAAACCGTTGGCTGAATATCCAGGAATACACCCCTCCTGCGCGTATCGACGCCGTCAAGGCCCAGCGGCGGCTCCTCGACATCGTATCCACCGCGGCCGACGCGGCCGGTATTCCGGGGGAGCGGATCTTCGTGAAGAGACGGACCCGCCAGCGGGGAAGCGGCCAGTACGGGAAAATCGGGGATACCGGCGCATACGTTACGATACACGAGGGCGGGCTCCGGTTCCTGGTCAACTTTTCCGACTATCTGGACACCGGGATCTTTCTCGATCACCGGATTACCCGGGAGAGGATCCGCCGCGAAGCGGAGGGAAAGCGGTTCCTCAACCTCTTCTGCTATACCGGGACCGCCACGGTTTACGCCGCGGCGGGGGGAGCGGTCTCCACGGTATCGGTGGACGCTTCCGGGGGCTACCTCGACTGGGCACGGAACAATCTAAGTGTAAACGGTATAAACCTCGAATCCCACCGCCTCGTCAGGGCGGACTGCATGGATTGGATAGAAAAACCGGGGCATATGTTCGATCTCATCTTCATCGATCCTCCCACCTTCTCCAATTCCAAATCGAGAAAAGAGGATTTTTCGGTAGACCGGGACCACGAGGCTCTGATCCGAGGGGCGGTCCGGAAGCTCCGTCCGGGGGGTAAAATACTATTTTCGACTAATTTCCGGAAATTCGAGCTTGCCGAAGGACTCAAGGGAGACTTTTCGGTAACCGAGATAACCGATGAAACGATCCCGCCCGATTTCGACCGGAACCGACGAATCCATCGGTGTTTCGAGATTATCCCATAGAAGACAGCGGCCCGCTCGCCGGGCGCACCGACAAAAAACCGCCGCGGTACGCGGCGGTCGATAATTATTGTTTGATTCGGGCTTACGCTTCCGAAAAATCGTCTTTCGAGGCTCCGCAAACCGGGCAGACCCAGTCTTCGGGTACGTCTTCGAAGGCGGTCCCCGGCTCTACCCCGTTGTCGGGATCTCCCTCGGCGGGATCGTAGACGTAACCGCAGATATCGCACACATATTTCTTCATACTCTAACTCCTTATAATTTGGATTGCTACATATCCCCTTTCCAGAGACTGTGTATGTTGCAGTACTCCCGGGCGTATACCGAAGACGCCTCTACGCAGAATTCGGCGGAGGGCTCGTCACCGGGTTTCAAGAACCGGCGGTACGCCCTGCCGTCGGCGACAAGCTCGATCCATTCGATGTAGTGCTCGTCGGTCATCGGATGCAGGGTGGTTCCCACGGTCACCTTGTATCCCGTGTCGATCTTTTCGATAACCGGCACGTGCTTTTCGGTGGATTTATCTGCCGTCTTCTCCTCGAGGAGCTTCATCTTCTCACCGCAGCAGACCAGATCGCCGTCACCCCCGTGCACGACCTCCACGATATTCCCGCAGAGCTCGCATTTATACACTTCCAACTGTTTAGCCATACTTCTCTCTCCTTCCTGACTTGAAATTACGTACAATACTAAAATTATACTAACTGGCCCCTGCGGGGTCAAATGAATAGCTCATTCTTCTTCTAATTTTCGCGCATAATCCTCGAGCCGATCGATCAGCTCATCCACCCCGCGATCGTCGAAGACGCCGGCGGCGTGCTCGATCCTTCGGGCAATCTCCTTGAGCTCGGGATCGGAAAACCGGATGCGCAGGAGCTCCGCTACGGTTTCGAGTTTCCGGGGATCGAAGATCGACCGGCTTTCCTTGAGATAGTTCAAGGCCACGGCAAGATCCCTGCGCTCGAGGACCGGATCGCGGGGCTCCGCCTCTTCCCGCTCTAGGTCCCGCATCCTCCGGCGTATTTTTTCGAACAAAACCTTCCTGTCGACGGGCTTTGCAAGGTAGTCGTCGCATCCCATATTGATGTATCTTTCCGCATCCCCCTTCATGGCGTGGGCGGTGATGGCGATAACATAGAGGTTTTCGAGCTCGGGATCATTCCGGATCGTTTGAATGGTTTCTTCACCGTCCATCACCGGCATCTGCATATCCAGGAGGAGAAGATCGTAATCACCCCGTTTCAGTTCCTCTAGAGCGCGTTGTCCGTTTTCCACGACCGTCGCGGTCAGATTTATCCCATTCAAATAGGTAAGGATAAGTTTCTGATTGAGCTGATTGTCTTCAGCAAGGAGAATGGAGAAATCGGGATTTATCTTTCCAATATCGAAGAAACCCCGCTTCCGTTCGGCAAAGTATCTGTCGGGAATCGAAGAGACGATACCGCGCACTATTTCACTACGGTGTGCGATCGCCTCGTAATCGGGGGATGCGGACCGGGCCTCCTTTTCGACGGCGGCAACCTGGGTGTAAATCTCGGTCATATTCAGATTCCCGGAGAAACCCTTGAAATCGTGGGCAATAAAGCGGATGTCCGCGGCCCGCCGCTTGAGTACGGCGTCCTCGAGACGCTCTGTCTTGGCTCGGAGCTCCAAAAAGCTGTCTTCGAGGATAGCCTCGAGCTCACGGTCCCCCTCGAGGGAATCGAACCACCTCCGTACCGTGGCTTCCCCGTCGGGGCCTCCCGCATTTTCCCCCGCATCCCCTCCTTCGGTTCCCATCGGCGGCAAATCCACGGTCAGAGTAAAGACCGAGCCCTCTCCGGGAGTGCTCTGAACATGGATGCGTCCCCCCATCATCTCGGCGAGACGCTTGGAAACGGCCAATCCCAGGCCGGTACCCCCGTACTTGCGTTCGGTGGAGCTGTCGGCCTGCTCGAAGGGGGAAAAAATCGAAGACAGCTTTTCCTCGGATATCCCTATGCCCGTGTCGGCGACGGTAATAATTGCTTCGGGCCGGACATAGCTGCATCGAAGGGTCACTCCGCCGCTTTCGGTAAACTTGACCGCGTTGCTCACGATGTTGATGATTATCTGAGAGAGTCTCAGCTCGTCCCCGTAGACAACTCCGGGAAGATCGCCGTCGAGTATGGAGTGAAAGGTGAGGTTCTTTTCCCCGGCCACCGGCTCGTACATGGACACGACATGCTCCAAAGCCTTCCGCAAGCTGAAGTAACCCGGCTCGATCTTGAGCTTTCCCGCCTCGATCTTGGAAAAGTCCAAGATATCGTTGAGAAGATTGAGAAGATTTTTCCCCGACTTCTTGATGATGTCGAGTTTCTCACTTTTCTCGGCAGTGGACTCCTCCTCTAAGAGGAGCTCGGTAAAGCCGAGGATCGCGTTCATGGGGGTACGGATTTCGTGGGACATATTGGCCAGGAACTCGCTCTTCATCCGGTTGGCGGCTTCGGCCTCTTCCTTTGCCTTCCTCAGCTCCTCCTCGGCCCGCCGCCGCTGGGTTATGTCCTCTTTGACCGCGAGATAGTTGATAATCCTTCCCGACTCGTCCTTGATCGGGGAAATAACCGCCTCTTCCCAATAGGTAGAGCCGTCCTTCCTCCGGTTATGGAACTCCCCGTGCCACACCCGCCCGCCGGTTATGGTCGTCCACAGGTCCGCGTAGTACTCATCGGGCTGATGCCCGCTCTTTAGGATCCTCGGGTTCTCTCCCAAGGCTTCGTCGAGGGTGTACCCGGTGGTACGGGTGAAGGCTTTGTTGGCAAAGACGATGGATCCGTCCGGACCGGTTATCACGATGGTATTCGCGCTCTGCTCAACGGCATAGGAGAGGAGGATCAGCTCTCTCTCCGCCTTTTTACTGCCCGATATATCGGTCCCGTAGAAGAACATCGCCGCGCCCGAGGCCTCCATAATACCCGTGTAGAGGTGGGTCCTCCCCAGCCGGACATCCTCGAACTGCGTATATCCGCGGCGAATCAAATCCTCCTGCTCAGCTTCTCCGTATCCGTGGAGAATATCCTCCACCGGTTTCCCGAGGAGATCCTCGGGAATGGTCCTGACCGCGGCGGGGTTTGTGCTGAGAATTCTTCCCGCCCGGTCGGTTTTGATTACGGGAGCCGGATTGAGCCGGAATATCCCCGCCTGCTCGAGGACGTCTTTCTCCGCCGCTATTCTCTTCGAACGCATCCAGACGAGGAGAAAGATAAGAAAGAACCCGAGTACCGCTATTGCCGACGCCGTTATCAGTGTCCTGGTTCTAAAGGGCCGATTCCGGTCTCGGAAGACATCCTCGGGAACGAAGGAAACGAGCTTGATCATGTAGCGATATCCCTGGAAAGTACTCGAGAAGTCCGCTTCGACGCCCCTGCGCAGGTACTCCCGCTCCGCCGTAACGAGAGGAAAGACGGTCCGGACTACCGTGAGGTTTCCCCCGGTATACCGGTACCCCTCACCGAGGTCCCAAATCGTTTCCCAAACCCCCTCGGGGAGCTCTTCGAGTATCTCCTCTTCCCGGACGAACTCCCAAGAGGGATTATCACCGCCGGAAAAGAGCCAGAAACTCTCCTCGTTCGCGAGGAGCAATTCGCCGTAGCTGTAATTCCGGGCCTCGGCGATCGCATCGAGGATATTCGCTCCCCGGAGATCGAGGACGACGATCCCGAAAAGCTCATCCCGCGAGAAGACCGGGGTCGCTAAGCGTATAACCGGAATACCGCCTTCTCCGTTGCGCCCCGAGGTCCGATCGAGGGGAGATATGTAGATATCCCCTTCTTTAAGATTTCGGGCGCTCTGGAAGTAGTATCGCCCGCTCTTATCCCCGAGCTCTCCCGGAGAAACAATCCGGGGACTTCCGTCGTTGTATTCTACCCTGATGAGCTCCTTCCCCATGGAATCGAGGATTCTCATATTCTCGTACACGAGCTTACGCGCGATGAACGACCTGTAGATCGGTCCGATCCGTCCGACATTTTCGGTACCTAAGGGTTCTCCCCTCAGGTTGATGAGATCCCCGAGCCGGGAAATGTAGAGGATGTCCTCCACGGCATTGACGAAGCTCCTCTCGAGGAGCCTGGTCTCTAAAGCGGTGTTCTGGAGCTCGTTGTTGAGGATTATATCCCTGCCGGTCCGTAAATGGATGCGGCAGAATAAGAACGCGACCACCGCGATTACGGCAAGGACGGGGAGAGAACCCACCGTTGTAATCCATAAAAACCCCGGTAAAGAGCGCGCCTTACCGGGAGTTTTCGCCGTCATCTTTCTTCCCATTCCAAGGACCTCTCCACCGCCCGGCGCCACAGCCCGTAGCTCCGATCAGCGTCCTCCGAATCCATCCGCGGTCGAAACTCCCTGTTTCGCTTCCAGAGATCCGCAATCTCATCCAAACCCCCATAGACCTCCGTGGCGAGGCCGGCCAAAAAAGCGGCTCCTAAGGCGGTCGTCTCGGTTACTAAGGGGCGGACTACCGGGGCCTTGAGGATGTCCGCCTGGAACTGCATCAAGAAATCATTGGCCGAAGCGCCCCCATCGGCGCGGAGCTCCTCGACGATAACACTGCCTTCTTTCACCGCGGCGTCGATAACATCCCGGGTCTGGTAGGCGATCGCCTCGAGGGCCGCCCGCACCACGTGGGACCTGCCGGTACCCCGGGTGATTCCGAACATGGTTCCCCGGGCGGAGGCGTCCCAGTAGGGTGAGCCCAGACCGACGAAGGCGGGAACGAAGTAGAGCCCCCCCGCATCGGGAACCGAGGCCGCGATCTTTTCCGACTCCCCCGCCGTCTCGATAAGACCCATCTCGTCCCGGAGCCACTGCACGGCCGCGCCGGCGGAAAAAATACTCCCCTCGAAGGCGTACACAGGCTTAGGACCTATCTTCCAGGCCACCGTTGTAACCAGCCCCTTCGGCGCGGGGGTCATCTCCTCGCCGGTGTTGATGACGATAAAACACCCGGTTCCGTAGGTGTTCTTCACCATCCCCCGGGTAAAACAGGCCTGCCCGAAGAGGGCCGCCTGCTGGTCCCCGGCGATACCGGTTACCGGAATCCCCCGGTGGCCGAAAAAAACCTCATCGAGCTCTCCGAAGAAGGCGGAAGAGTTCAAGACATCCGGAAGATACGCCGGATTTATACCGAACCGCTCGCAGAGCTCCGCGTCCCAGGTCCCGGTGGTTATATTGAAGAGCATCGTCCTCGAGGCGTTGGTGACGTCGGTGGCGAAGCTCCGCCCGCGGGTCAGGTTCCACAAAAGCCATGAATCCACCGTTCCCAGGGCCAGGGTGCCCCGTTCGGCGGCGTCCTTTACCTGAACGGAGTTATCCAGGAGCCACCTCATCTTAGTGGCCGAGAAATAGGGGTCGAGAACTAAGCCGGTGTGTTCCCGTATTTTCCGGACGAGATCGGGATCACGCCTCAGCTCGACGCACATCGGCTCGGTCCTCCGGCACTGCCATACTATCGCGTTGTTCAGACATTTACCGGTATCCCGGTCCCAAGCTACCACCGTCTCCCGCTGGTTGGCGATTCCTACCGCCCGGATTTCTTTCGGATCGATGCCCGCTTTCCGAACCGCCTCCTGCATAACCCGGTATTGGCTCGCCCAGATTTCTCCGGGATCGTGCTCTACCCAGCCGGGGCGGGGAAAGATCTGGCGGAATTCCTCCTGGGAACCGGCTACGAGCATTCCGTCGGTGCTGAAAATTATGGCCCTGGAGCTGGTGGTACCCTGATCGAGGCTCAAGAGATAACCCTGCTTCATAATTAGGAACCAGCATAAAACAAAAAAGTACACAAGAACAAGGCTCCGGAGAGCGTTTCCTCGGTTGATACTGCCGCGGGAAAACCGTACAATGAGAAGGCATGAAAAAGGTAGTAATCGGTAATGATCACGGTGCGGTGGACCTCAAGCGCAGACTCGTCAAGTTCTTGGAAGATGAAAGCTATGAGGTAGTGAACATGGGAATCGACAGCGAAGACGCCGTGGATTATCCCGATATGGCGGAGGTCACCTGCGCCGAGTTCAAGAAGGGTGGGTACGAGTTCGGTATCTTGAGCTGCGGGACCGGGATCGGTATTTCCATATCCGCCAATAAGATCCGCGGCATCCGGTGCGCCCTCGTACACGACCTCTTTACCGCGGAAAAGGCCCGGGCCCATAATAACGCCAACTTTATCGCCCTCGGGGGCAGGTTGGAGTTTCCGGCACCCCCCGAAGAGATCGTCAAGACATTTATTACCTCCCGTTTCGAGGGAGAGGATCGGCATCAGCGCAGAGTGGATAAAATCATGAAGCTCGAGGATTCGGAATCGTGAAGGTGATCTTCAGTCCCCGCGAAACCGGCGCCTGCCCCCTGTGCCGGAAGGTAGACCGCTGTCCCTTGAAGAAACGCTTTACCGATTCCCTCCATGATCACGAGTCGGTGAACGGAGGCTGCTTCGAGATCGTTGTCTACGTGTGTCCGTATTTTGTCGAACAGGCTTAATTCCTCCGGCCGAAAATACGCAGAAAGAACAAGAACAGATTGATGGAATCCAGGTAGAGCTTGAGGGCCCCTATAATGGAGAGCTTCAAATACATTACCTCCCCCACCTGGCCGCTCATCTCGTCGCTCATCCTTTTTATCCGTTGGGTATCGTAGGCGGTAAGACCCAGAAACACCGCGAAGCTCAAGGTAGCCGCCGCCGGGCTCATCTTCATGATCCGGGCCGACAGGTATATGACCAGCCCTATCTCCGCGATAAAGAGCACGAAGAAGAGCATCTGATTCTGGATAAGGGTCCGGACAAAGGCCGTGTTGTTGCTGACCGCGTATGCCACCACCCCTGTCAGAGCGAGGCCCACGGTCATCCATATTTAGACGTTCCGCATAATCGTGCGGACCCCGGCAGCTTCGCCGGAGACGGCTGTGGGGCGGCGGGTATGCTCATATCTATCGGACATTTCTCTCCTCCTTCGGGGGAATATACTCAAACCCATTAACGTTCATCAAGTGGCTTGTATTCGTTCCCGAACTTCCCGGTATAGATGGCCCGGGGGCGGAAGATACGGTTTTGCTTGAGGTACTCGAGGACCCGGGCGGTCCATCCGGCGACACGGGCTACCGCGAACATGGGGGTAAAGAAATCGATGGGAATACCCAAAGATTTATAGACGAATCCCGAATAGTAATCCACGTTGGGGAAGATCTTCTTTTCCTTGCCCAGGGTGTCCAAGACTTTTGTCTCGAGGCTCGCCGCCACCTTGAAGAGCTCGCGCATTTCGGGGTGCTGCTTGACGAGTATTTCCGCTAGGGGGGCCAAAACCCGGGCCCGGGGATCGTAAGCCTTGTACACCCGGTGTCCGAAGCCGTTGATCTTGGATTTCGATGCCAATTGGGACTCGAACCAGGCGTCGAGGTTCTCTTCGGAGCCGAGCCCTTCGAGCATCCGCATGACTTGCTCGTTGGCCCCGCCATGCAGGGGTCCGTTCAGGGCAGCGATACCCGAGCCGATGGAAAAGTAGATATCCGACAGAGTAGATGCCACCACCATCGCCGCGAAGGTACTCGCGTTCATGCCGTGATCGGCGTGGAGGATGAGGCATATATCCATGATCCGTTCCTCCACGGGGGTGGGCCGCCTGCCGGTGATCATGTACAGCAGATTCGCCGCGTGGCCGAGCTCCGGGTCCGGCTCGATGGGGAGATGTCCGGCCCGAAGCCGCGCTATGGATGCGGCGATGGTCGAAACCCCCGCTATCAATCTATAACAGCTCTCCACGCCCTCGGCGCTGCGTACCTTCTTGGGTTCCTTGGCCGGCTTCTTATACTGCTTCTTGCGGAACTCGTATATCGCGTGCTGATACCCGATGGGCTTTGTCTCCATGGGAATGGAGTCCTCGTCCGCGGCGATGGACGCGGTCTTAGGGGTAGCCACGTCCTTGTCCCGGAAGGTCTGCTTCTGCCTCATGAGAAGTGTCCCGAGACGGAGTGCCGCCATGGGACTCATGTCCTGAACGGGAAAGCTCATCAGCGAGCGGTTTGTCTCGGTCAGGTAGCGGTATTCGGCAAGCTTGGCTTTATAATCTTGGAGCTGGTTCGCCTTGGGGAGCTTCCCGTGGAGAAGAAGATAAGAAACCTCCTCGAAGCTCGAGTGCGCGCAGAGATCAAAGATGTCGTATCCCCGATAGATGAGCCATCCCTTGGTGCCGTTGACGTATCCTATCTTGGTCTCGCAGGCTATGGCTCCTTCGAGGCCCGGGCCGACGGTGCACTGAACCGGCCACTCCTGCTTTTTGGTCAGCTCGGGTTCCGGCTCGAATTCGGTTTCCTTGTACGCTTCGGACTTTGCCTGTAAGACGATATCGGAAATTGCCTGTACATCGTCGGAAGAAAATTTCTCCATCTTCATCTCCTCATATAGTTTTTTTAAGTGTTTCCAATGTTACCGCGGCGTTTAGACAGGGAAATACCGGGTTTCTGCCTATTATAGGGGAAAGAACCTCCGGATGCAATGGAATGCCGGACTTTCGAGGGCAGAGAAGCAGAATGACCCACCCAATTTCGGGCATTTCCGTAAAGGAGTGTCGTTTTGACACACATTTTCCAGGCCGCCGCCTCCGGCCCCCCCGCTCCCACGCCGGCATCTCTATAATTCTTTGATATATAAGTATTTATTTTACACCTTCGTCCAATCATAATTGGCACATTCCTTGCTTAGGAATTTATGAAGACTATATTTGCATAGGAGGTAAACGATATGGCACTTATCAGATGGCGAAACGATCTTTTCAATCCCTTCAACGACTTGGACAGACTCCAGGACGATATCAATCAGCTCTTCAACGGCACCCGGGGTCCCGCTCCTCAGCAGGGGATCTTCGATCGTACAATCTCACCGGCCATCGACATGGTCGAGACCAAGGATGAGTTCGTGGTCATGTGCGACCTGCCCGGGGTGTCCGGCGACGACCTCGACATCACCGTCACTAAGGACGTCCTTACCATCAAGGGCGAAAAGAAGGGTGAAGCGAAAAAAGAAGAGTCCCAGTACTACCGCCGCGAGAGCTGGTCGGGCTCGTTCCAGCGGACCATCGCCCTTCCCACCGGAATCGATTCGAACAAGGTCGAGGCCGACTTCAACAGCGGAGTTCTGGAAGTGAAGCTTCCCAAACGGGAAGAGATAAAGCCTAAACAGATCAGTATCAAGGCCCATTAATTAACCGGAAGGAGGAACAGTATGGCTAAGGACAAAGAATTAACCACGGAACAGCAGCAGCGGCAGCGGCTCAGGGGACGATGCGATATATGCGAGGACGATGGGAAAATCATCCTCCGCCTCGAGATGCCCGGCGTCGACAAGGGTAATCTCGACATCAACGTGAACAACAATCAGCTCGAGATTATCGGGCACAAGAGGGACCCGGACGTCGACGGAAACTATCTGGTCCGGGAACGGACACAGGGGGACTATTATCATCTCTACACCCTCGACGAGACCGTCGACCGGGACAAGATCGACGCCTCCCTGGAAAACGGGATCCTCACCGTCTCCCTGCAGCTGAAGGAAGCGGAAAAGCCGAAAAAGATCGCGGTAAAAACGGGTAAATAACGTCCCGCCCTTATACAGAACAATTCGAAAACCGGCCCCAGGCATCACACCTCCGGAGGGCCGGTTTTTTATCCGCTTGTTTCACTCGTATTTGCTGTGCTATAGTTTAAATAGATTTCGATGAAAAACCGGCGCCCACTAATACCTCTGTTCCTCGGACTCCTCGGCTGCGCGGCCCTCGCCTTCATTGCGGCCGGCTGCACCACGAGTATTCCCTTCCTCTACGTCGATATCCAAACCGACTATTATCTTCCCGATGAGGTGAGCATAGACTATCTCTTTCAGAGTGAATCGGAATTACAGGCCTGCCGGATAACCATCAGCCGCCGTTCTCTTCCGGAGGACGTAGTTATCATCGAAGAGGAAGCGGTCCTCCCGAGCCAAGGAAGTCTCGGCTGGTGGGAGCTCGCCCCCGGAGCCTACACCCTCCGCTTTTCGGTACTCTCTCAAAGGGGAACATCGACCAATGTACTCCCTTTCCTGGATAAGAGCTATGATTTTGTTGTACACTAAATACAGGAACCGGTGATGACGGGTATGAGAAAGAAAATTCTACCGGCGGGGGTGACGGCTCTCCTGTTCATAGCGGCCGGCGCCGTTTCGATGTCCGGGTGTTCCCTGAGCTCGGGCAACATGGTGTTCAACCTCTATCTCGACGGGTATCCGGCGGGGGACGGCGTCAGCGCCGGGGTCAGCATCGGGCACGGAGGGACCGGCAGGAACCTCTCGAAGAACCTAGCGCTCTCCGGATCGAACTACGGCTACGCCCTCTTCTCAGGCGTCGACGAGGGTACCTGGACGGTTTCGGTGTCGATGCAGGACGGGGATACCCTCTTAGGCGCCACCGAGTTCACCGTGGACGCTTCTCCGGGGGAGACGATGACCACCACCGTCCGGGGCACCTACTCCGGCGGGGGAATGACCTTCGGGGTTACTACGAGCTCGACGGAAGTTACAACCGATCTCGAAATCTATGAGATGGATTCGTTCTTGACTATCCAGCGGAATCCTGGAATGTCTGATCCGGAGGAATCGATCCGCGGTGCGGCCTTCGGCAACTTCACCGCCGCCGCATGGGGTGAGTTCATCTTCCCCGACGGGTTCGCCGTCTCCGCCGGGACGCGGAATCTAATAGAAGGGGCTTATATGTCCGTCCAAGACAGTTACATCGATGTGGTCCGCAGGTCCGAACTGCTCGAGGGAAACTGCTCTCTTGAGGTAACCGATATAAACGGCGCGAGCAGGGCGGCGGCGGATACGATCACATTTGTTCCCGGGACGGATTTCATTCCCGTTATCACGAGCCACACCGACGGAGGAAATATTATTGATGGAGCTATCGTCTCGGGAGATCTAGTCGATTATCCCGAACTGGAAACGGTAGCTATAGTTGTATTTGACGAGACGACTCCGGAAACGACGGTTTTTTCGGATGTCGCTTATTCGCCGGGATTGGCATTCACTTTCGGCCCCTTACCGGCTCTGGCGGCGGGGGACTACCGCGTAATCGTTATAACTACGGATATTCATTTGGACATCACCGAGCTCGATGCAATCGACAATTATGAAGCGGGAGGTCTGCCTATTCAAACGGCATTCCACGCCGGCGAAAATATAAATGTTTTCGCGTATCACGAAATTCGGGTGACCAGACCATAGGAGTAATAGAGTATGAAACGCGTACCGCTCTACGCACTTTTGCCCATTTTCTTTCTTTTCCTATTCCTTGCCGGCTGCATCCCCGGGATCACCGATCATCTCGGCACGGTGACGAGCTCCCTCGAGGTATCGGGATACGCCGGAGGGACCGATACCTCAGTCCTTTTTACCGTGGATAAAACGGACGGAGAAGGCTATATATCCCGGTCCATCCCCGCCGACTCGAGTAACTACGCGGAAGGTCGGTTCCAGGAGCTCGAGCCGGGCATGTGGGACCTGACGGCCGCCTTCATGGACGGTTCGACCGCGGTGGATAGTCACACCGTGGCGGTTGAGGTGCTGCCGGGAGAAACTTCGAGCGTCACGATCACCGGAACCTATGAGAGCGCTACGGACAGCATCACCTTCATCGATTCCGTATCAATATCCGGTTCCGATACCGCCATAGAGTTTACCGATATGAACGCAGTTATCGTCGAAGAGAGGCGGATGTGGGACGATTCCGCTACAGATCCCGATATGTGGACCCAGGTGACCGCACCGGGGAGCTTCGGATCGGCAATAGGCGGAAGCGTTCTTTTTCCCGACGGTACTCTCCTCGATATTGCAACAAGCAGGAGTTTTGGCTATTCGTACCGGGTCGATGATACTGAAATGTGGGCTTCACGGAGCACCGGGAACGACGAAATCGCCGGCACCTACACGGTCAGCCTATACGATATCAATCATACTACTCGCTCCGGAACATATGAGGTGGATGTGGATCTGAACGAGGCATCGGCTCCTAATGTGACCTTCCCCACGGACGGAGGTACATTTGCAGGAGGAGCTATTAATTGGAATCACGGAAGTGTCGGTCATATAACCTATACCTATGTTTTCGGTATAGAGGATTACGCAGCCCCCGTATGGCACGCCAACGAAATACCCGGTGTAGCGGTAACGGACACAACCGCCCCGACTATGCCGGGGTCGAATTATGAACTATTTATCCTTTTCACGGATACCCAAATATCCCCCGCCGTGTACGGTGAAATCACGGCCAACGCGGATGGATGGAACGGCATTATTACACGGATTCTCCGGGATTACGACAGCGACATCGATTACGTCGGAGTTGCACGGCTAAATGTAACGGGATCATAATGGGAGAGTGCAGAAGGAAGCTATTCCGATCATCGATGCTCCTGTTCATTTCGGGAATACCCTTTCTTACGATTCTTTTTCTAAACTGTTCACTTTCGCCGGAAGGAAATCTTGCATTCTTTGTAGAACTGAAGGATTACGCTGCGGGACCCGAAACCGAAGTCGAGCTGAGACTCGACCATTCATCGAGCGAAAAAGCCCTCGACCAGACCGTAAGGTTTGACAACTCCGATTCCGGTTCCGCGGTCTTTTCCGGAACGTTTAGGGGAATATGGACAGTCACGGTATCGGTTTTTGAAGGGGAGAACATCCTCGGAGAAAGGCAGTTTACCGTCGAATCCGTACCGGGAGATACGGTAACTAGCCGGATTACAGCGGAGTATACCGGTGATTCGTTTGACTTCAGCATAACTTCAAGCTCATCACAATTTGAGCCTTCAATAGAAGTTACGGAATTCGAGACCTTCATTACCGCAGGACGGAGAATCGGCATGACAAATCTCGATGTAGGAACACGATCAATCGCCTACGGTTCTTTCCATACTGCATCCTGGGTCCAGCTCACCTACCCCGAAGGTCTCAACGTAACTGCCGGCTCGAAAAGCTCCTTCGACGAAGTTCATTTCAACGTCCACGACGCCTCCGTCGATTTCTTTAGACCCGGTTATGTCGAAACCGGTGACTATTCGTTGATTCTCGAAGATACGAAAGGTACGGCCTTAACCTCCTACGATTCCATCGATTTCCTCTCCGATCCTACCTTTACTCCGGAGATCACCGCACCTCCTAACGACGACGATCCCCTCTCAGACGGATCTCCCGTGGATTGGATAAGCGGGAATGCCCCGGAAGTGGTCACGGTGGGAATCATCCTCTACGACGAAACCCAGCCCGAGGTTCTCGTTCACACGGAGGTTTCCTACTCCCCCCAGACTACATCTCAGTTCATCATCCCGGGGGGATCGATTGATCCTTTAGAATGGTATCGTGTGATTATTTTTACAACAGATGCCATGGTGACTGAGAAGGAGATCAGAAATTTCGAGAGCTATCGGGCTATAGACCTCCCCTATCAGGCGGCAAAGCACGTCGATGAAACCATCACTATATTCGCCTATTACGAACGGAGAGCAGACGGTACTTAAAATGATTGCATCCGCGGAACCGCGGGAAGCTATTCCGGCATCTCCATGTACACTAAATCCATCACCATGGGGCTCCGCTCGGTGGAGAGGCGGGAGACCAGGTTCGCGGCGATCCGTCCGGCGGAAACGTCGTAGACCTCGCCGGTTGCCACCGGCACTTCGCCCGAAGCGGTGCGCCGCTTTATGATAACCGTGTTCCCCTCGGCGATGGGGACCGTCACTAAGGGCTCGATGACTATCCTGCCCGCGGCGACGGAGCTGACCGTTCCGATGAGCCTGGTTTCTTCTATCTGGATGAGCCGGGCCTCCGCCGCTCCCGCCTCGAGGATCCCCTGAAGGCGGTCGACGACGCTGCGGAAGAGCCTGTCCTCTTCCGCCTGCCGCTCGAGCTGTGTCCGGATACGCTCGCTCTCGGTCCCGCTTACGTAGCCTAAATAATCCAGGACCGTCCCGTAGGCCTCTTCCCGGGCGTTCTCCACCGCCGCGTTCACCTCTTCGGGATCGGCTTCGATTGTTTCGGGGCGGGTTGCCTCCGCGGCCCGGGCCAGCCTCAGCTCCTCCTGGAGTTCCTCGATGCGGGACCTAAGCCCGCTTACCGCTTCTTCATCGGTTTCGGCCGCTTCGGTAAGAGCGGATATCCTCGACCGGGCCTCTTCAAGAGTTTCCCCGGCATCGGCGAGGTTTTGTCTAGCTTCCGCAAGTTCGGCCCGGAGTGCGCTTATCCTCTCTTCCCGGGCGGCGATCTCCCCTCGCAGCTCCTCCGCGGCTTCGATACGGCCGCGGATGGCTCCGGCGGTGCGGTTTTCTTCGATGGAACGCAGCGACGTGTAGGCCGCGTTCATCTCGGGGATAGTTTCGAGGGCGCGGGTATAGATCCGCTCGGCTTCCTCGAGCCGCCCTTCCTCCCGGGCGGCGTTTCCCCGGTTAACGATTTCCCGGGCGTTTATCACCAGATTGGCGGCATCCAGGAGCGAAGCGTCCCGGGTCTCCGCCGGCGCCGCTTGGGCCTCGAGGTTTTCCCGTAAGTTATCGATTATAAAGAGCTCCACCCTCCGCCGGTCGGCGACCGCCGGCAGGGTCCGAATATTCGGGGTATTGAGGAACTCTCTCAAGTTGTCGAGCTCGGACAAGGCGGTATCTATATCGCCTTCCCGAATTTTCTCGATAACCGATGAATAGGCCCCGGTTATCTGGTCGTTCACCAAGGATTCCCGTTCGCGCAGCGCCGTAAGCTCCCGCAAACGCTCCTCCGCCTCGGTGGATCGGGTTTCGAGCTCTTGACGTTCGGTTTGGAACTGGGCACGAAGCTCCTCCTCACGCTCAAGGGCCTCCCGTCGAAGCTGTTCCCTCTCCGCGCCGGCCTCTTCGAGTATTTCCTCCGCCAAGACCCGGGCCTCGGCGAGCTCCTGTTCCCGTAGGCGTATCTCGGCCTGGGCTTCCGCGCGGAACTCTTCGAGCTCGTCTTGGGCCTCGTCCAAGCGCTGCTGCTCGAGGATATCGAGGCGCTCGCTTATGTCCTCCTGGGATACGCCCCGGGCCTGAAGGCGCCGCCTTTCGGCCTCGAGCTCCGTTTCGAGACGGGAGCGAAGCTCCGCCTCGCGGCTTTCGATCCGCTCCTCCATGGACTGCCGGAGCTCCCGGCTCTGCCTGTCGAGCTCGTCGAGCTCCTGACTGATCCGGCTTATCTCCATTTCCTTCTGTCTGAGCCGGGCCTCCGATTCCCGCCTCATCTCCTCGATGAGCCGCCCTTCGGTAGAGAGATAACCCTGACTCTCCTCGGATAATGATGCCTGACGGGTCTCGAAGTAACGGAAGGCGTAGAAAATCCCCCCGGCGGCAAGGGCGAGCAGGATGACGTTCATAAGGAGGGGAAAGAGGCCCCCGCCCCGCTTGGCCTTGAGCCTAAACATTTCCCCGGTAACCGGGATCCTATTCGTCTCGACGACGTGATCGATCTGCTCGAGGATCTCTTTCCGGTCCTCTTCGGTAACGTTCGCATCGTCTACAAAGGAAAAATCGCCGTTTTGGTCCTGCTGGGGGGTGTAAATAGGTCCGTCACTCATATTCTCTACAATGATCGGCAAAGACGGGGAAAAAATGCACTAATTCACTCCGGTAATATGCCGATCCATAATAAGGTGAACATACGTCCAAAGATCATCCTCAGTGTTCTGCCGCTCCTCATCGCATCCTTAGGCATTACCGGCGCGGTCTCTTCCCTGAGCGCACGGAGCGGTCTGACGAGGATCGCCATGCAGTTCCTCGGGTTCAAATCGCAGGAGCTCAACAAATACGCCGAAAACCAGTGGAACCTCTTAGTCCAGAACAATTTAGCCGACCAACAGGAATATGTCCAGGTATCGAAGAACGCCGTCGCATCTTATGCAGCGACCCTCGTCCGCAGCCGTTCGGAGGTCATTTTCGGCATGAACACCGGGGGAAACATCACCTTCTCTACCCAGGATGTGGATCCGGAGCCCGATGAGCTCGCCCGGCTCGCCGCGATGGTCGACACCGCCCGGGAAGGGTGGATCGAGTTTTCCCTAGCCGGGACTTCCCGGGTAGGAGACGTCTTCTTCTACGAGCCCTTCGGATGGAGCTTCTTCGTCAGCGAAGAGCGGGAAGCCTTTTATCGGGAAGTGACGCAGATTACTCTCCAGAGCGGTATAATCTTAGGCGGCGCCGTCGCGGTTTCGGTCATCCTCCTCCTGATTTTCGCAGGCTACTTGACCCGCCCCATCAAGCGGGTGGTCCGCACCATGCGGGGTATCATCGAGGAGAACGATCTGTCCCAGCGGGTGGCCGTTGAATATCGGGACGAGATCGGCAACCTAGCTAATACCTTCAATATCATGGTGGCGGAGCTCGAAAAGGCCTATCAGCAAATCAAGGGATTCGCTTTCAAGGCGGTCATGGCCCAGCGGAACGAGCACAAGGTCCGAAATATCTTTCAAAAGTACGTTCCCAACGACGTCATCGATACCATTTTTTCCAATCCCGAATCGATGCTGGTCGGAGAAAACCGGGTCTTAGCGATCCTCTTTTCCGACATCCGGAGCTTTACCACTATATCGGAGGGGTTCATGCCCGACGAGCTGGTCGCCGCCCTCAACCGCTACTTCGAGATAATGGTGGACATCATCATGGAGCACGGCGGGGTTATCGACAAATACATCGGCGACGCTATTATGGCCTTCTTCGGAGCTCCGGTGAAACACCCCGACGACGCCCTGCAGTCGGTCTTCGCCGCCTTAGAGATGCAGGAGGCCTTGAAAGAGTTCAACCGGCAGCAGCAGGCCGACGGAAGGCCCGCCTTCATTACCGGAATCGGTATCAACTACGGGGTGGTGACGGTGGGGAACATCGGCAGTGAGAAAAAAATGGACTACACCGTGATCGGGGACATGGTCAACCTCGGAAGCCGCCTCGAAGGGCTTACCAAACCGTACAAGCAGGACGTTATCTTTTCCAACAGCGTCTATCAGAAGGTCAAGGGCGAACTTCCCTGCAGGCTCATCGACAGGGTGGTCGTCAAGGGAAAGACCATGGGAGAGAAGATCTTTACCGCTCAAAAGAGCCTTACCGATCCGGAACGGGAGGCCTGGGCCGACTACCACAAGGGTCTCAAATGGTACTATGGGCGGGATTTCAAACGGGCTGTCCGGTTCTTCGAGAACTGTAAAAAACGCATCCCCGATGATTATCTCTCGCAGATGTTCATCGAACGGAGCCGGAGGTATATAAGCTCACCGCCCCCCGAAGACTGGACGGGCGTCGAGATCCTCACCTCGAAATAGCAGCCAATTCCCGTTCGAGCTGGAGAATCGCATCGTCGAGCTCCCTGATCCGCCGGTTTAGCTCCTTCGGTTTCGGCCTCACGAAGGCGATGATAACCGAAGAGCTCAAGCTCGCCCCCGCGGTCAACGCCATTACATTGGCCAGTATGTTCATGCCGTCCATCTTCCTCAGATTCCCCGTGGCGTCGGGGCCGCCCGGATCGGCCAGATACCGCTCCCAGTAGGTGTTCCCCGCGATAAGTCCCCCGGTCATCCCGCCCAAGGACGCCAGTCCGAACCCGAGCATGGTGTAGACGGCCCCCTTGCTCAAACGCTCGCCCGACTTGGCATCGAGGAGTTCTTCCCTCGCCTCCGCCTTAAGTCTTTTCAGATGTTCGATCCGGCCGATCAGGTACGATCGCCTGAGCCGCTCGTATTCTTCGTCGCCCGGGGTACGCGCTGCGAGCTCGGCATCTATCTTCTCGATCTCCCCGGTATAGCGGCCCAAATCGGGCTTCGCCGCTACCGAAACCAGTCCGGTCACGAGGGACGTGAGGGCAAGCCCCCCCAGGGCCCCTCCGGTTATTTCGTAAATCGTGTCGAAGGTTTCGAAACTATCCGCGTAGGGATCCCCCGAAGATATGCGCTCTCGTCGTCCGTCCACGACATCCGCCATGACGAAGGGGATCCAGGAGATAGCCGCCAGTCCGAATCCGACGCCCGCGGCGGCTTCGGTAAAGTTCCGGTTGCGGCCGATCCTCCTATCCACCCGGGGAAGGTTTTCGATCCGGTCGTTCCGGTATTCTTCGAGCTCTTTCACGGAGAAGGAGGTAAAATCTCCCGCAGGGGGTGCGTTTATCGTATTGATCAGGAAGGGGATCGCACTCACGAAGGCCGCCGCCGAAACCACGAGACTCGCCGTCCCGAGGCCGTCGTACACCCGCCAAGCCGACTGGAGGGCCGCGGCGTCGGAAGGGGATGTCGTGGTGATGTACCTGTCGTAAGCGACATTCGAGAAATGGGTAAAGAGATTGTATGCGCCCAAGGAGAGGAATGAGGTGCCGAGGGTGAGCCCCAATACGACCGCGGGGCTGTATCCTCCCTCTTCTACCTCGATCCCGCCGAAACTCACACCCTCGAGTGGTGACGGCACAGTTTCACCTCGGGGGAGATGCTGCAGGGCATACTTTTCCTCGGCAACGAGGAGCAGCATCTCCGCCTCCCGGGCTAAATCGGTATAGACCGTCCCCTCGAGGCTTCCGGAAAGCTCTTCGAGAGATTCGAGGTCCTCCTCGGTCACCCGGTACTCCTCATCGAGGATCCGGGCGAGATCACCTAGCTCCGAGTCGAGGGAATCGGCGTCTTGAGGGTAGACCCCTGCCGCGGCGGAGAAAAGGGCCAGCGCAATACCGATACGGAAAATCTTCCTTTTCGTCATCCGCCGCCGCCTTCTCCACCGTTAAGGAGTGCGTCTACTTCCCGGGTCAGCTCCCGGATCGAACGGCTCAAGTCCTCATCGGCCCCCTCGATATCATCCAAGATCTCTCGGGCTTCGGTGTACTCTTCGTCGAGATAGAGGTAATAGGCTAGGGTATAGGCATATTGCGGGCGGTTTTCGGAGCCCCCATAACGTTTGAAAAGCCCGCGGTAGGCGCCGATGACCCGATCGATATCCAGATCACCGGAGGTATACTGCCTCTCCCGGATCTGGGCCCTGTAGAAATCGACGGATTCCCGGGTGTGGAGGGGGTCATAGAAGACAATCTGATCCAAATATTCGAGGGCCTTCTCGTACCGGTTCTGGGAATAGTATATATCGGCTAGGTTTTTGCAGGCCTTGTCGTAGAGATCGGGAAGGGGATACCGGTTCTTGACGATTCTCAGCTCTTGGAGACTGAGCCGGGTATTCCCGAGAACGTAATGAATCCGGGCGAGCTTGTACAGCGCCTGGGGATAGTAGGGGGAGTCGGGAAAACCGGTAAGAATCAGCCGGTAATAGTCCACCGCCTCCTGAAACTGTTCTCCGGCGATACTCTGCTCGCCCAAGGCATAGAGGGCCGCGGGATCGTCGGTAATGCGGCCCCCGGGGACCTCCCGGACCGGAAATTCCCGCTCGAATTTCCGCTTTCTCCCGAGGAGGGTCAAATCCAGGGCGAGCATTCCCCCGGTGAGGACGTAGCTGGTAACCGCCGCGGGCGAGAGGGAGTGCCACGCCGGATGGGGATTCAGAATGTTCTCCACCGTTAAAAGCCCCGAGATCACCGCCATAATGGGAAGCCCGATGTGCATCGCCGTCAGGAGTTTCTGCCCCGGATACACGGGATCGATATAAATGACCCCTTCCTCTCTTCGAATTGTATACTCCCCCTCCGGGAGGTCTAGACCGTACGCCCCGGGAAGGGTGGTCCTGTTGTTTACGACTATTTTATCCTGGGACTGGAAAAAGGGCCGGACCGTGTCGGCGGTCAGGTCGGCCGACGCCGCGCGGGGTTCGGCGGCTGTTACGTCGACACGTACCTCGGCGGGGCGGAACCCCTCCTTTGTAAGGATGACGGCGTACGATCCCTCTTCGAGGTCCGTGAGAAGCACGGGAGTCCGTACGGAGAGCTCCGCTCCGTTCACCTCTACTGTGCAGTTTATTGGGTCCGAGGTGATGAAAAGCACGCCTGTTCCGGGATCTTCACTCTGCTGGGGGAAGGAGGCCGTGACGAGTACGGTGAGGAGGACGAAGATACCGGCGGTAATCCTGGCTGCCATGCTACAGAAATGAGTCTACTGCGTGGCAAAGTTTAATGCAAGATATTTGATGTTTTCATAGCGGGGAATTTTTCACCCCAGTTTCCCCGGATGGTGGGCATTTCCAGACGCCTTTCGAGGATTTTCATGTATTCTTTCCGAGGAATTTCCACCGCCCCCATCCGCTGGAGATGGGCGGTATAGACCTGACTGTCGATACAGTCGAAACCTACACGCTCGAGCTGGCCAACAAGATATATCAGGGCCGTCTTGGAGGCGTCGGGGATGTTGCTGAACATCGATTCCCCGAAAAACATGGCCCCGAGGCTAACTCCGTAGAGCCCTCCGGCAAGTACCCCCTCCCTCCAGACCTCGACGCTGTGGGCGTACCCGAGCTCGCGGAGGCGGTGATACCCCTCGGTCATCTCGTCGGTAATCCAGGTGCCGGTCTGCCCTCGGCGGGCGACATTCCGGCAGGCGGTAATAACCCCGTCGAACTCACAATCCAGGGTGACCGAAAAGCGGTCCTGCCTCAATACTTTTCTTAAGGATTTGGATACGTGGAGATGGGCGAACCGGAGGATAAAACGGGGGTCCGGGGACCACCAGAGAATGGGCTCCCCCTCGGTATACCAGGGAAAAATGCCCTGGGTGTAGGCGGATATGAGCATTCCCGGGCTCAAATTTCCCCCCGATGCGACGATGCCCTCGGGGGTGCTCTCGCTTACCGGAGGAAATTGGAACCGTTCATTTTCACCGAAGTAGGGAAAACCCGCGTCTTCCATCGACCGGCCCGCTACTCCATAACCCGAATGCTCACCTCTCCGCTTTCGATATCCGCTACGGCCTTCCCGCCCTTGGAAAGTTCCCCGAAGAGAACGGCGTCGACGAAGAAGTTCTTGATCTTCTCCTGGATAAGCCGGGCGATGTTCCGCGCCCCGAATTCGGGGGAGTATCCCTCTTCCGCGAGATATTCCCGGCAACGGTCCGTTACCTCGAGGGTGACCCCTTTCTCTTCAAGCCGGCTCTGGAAAATATTCAGCTCCTTGTCCACGATCATGAGAACGATCTCTTTGCTCAGCCGGTTGAAGGTGACGATCTTGTCGAGGCGGTTCCTGAACTCGGGGGCGAAGGTCCTCTCTACCGCGTCCCCTATTGCCTGGGCGTCTATCCGGCGCTCCCCGAAACCGATCATCGGTTTGCCGATATCCCTGGCCCCGGCGTTGGAAGTCATAATGATAATGACGTTCCGGAAATCGGCCTTCCGTCCGGTATTGTCGGTGACGGTGGCGTAATCCATCATCTGAAGCAGCACATTATAGACGTCCTGATGGGCCTTTTCCACCTCGTCAAAGAGAAGGACGGCATGAGGGGTCTTCCGTATGGCGTCGGTCAAGAGTCCCCCCTCTTCGTACCCCACGTAACCGGGGGGACTCCCGATGAGCCTGGCCACGGTATGCTTTTCCTGATACTCGCTCATGTCGAAGCGGTGGAGTGCTATGCCTAAGGTGTCGGCAAGCTGCCGGGCGAGCTCGGTCTTTCCGACTCCGGTGGGTCCGACGAAAAGGAACGAGGCCACCGGCTTGTTGGGATCCTTGAATCCCGCCCGGGACCGCTTGACCGCCTGGACAACTTCGCTTACAGCGTGTTCCTGGCCGTAGACTTCGGAGGTAAGGCGTTTCTCGAGATCCTTCAAGACCTCCTGCTCGCTCACGGTAACGCTCTTCTCCGGTATTCGGGCTATCCTGGAGACTACCACTTCGATGTCGTGCTCGGTAATCTCCACGGAACTCAGGGTCTCGTCTTCCCGGTCCTCTTTGAACGCCTTGATTCTCATATAGGCGCCGGCTTCGTCGATCACGTCGATGGCCTTGTCGGGAAGATGTCGCTCGTTGATGTACTGGGCGGAGAGGTCCACCGCGGCCTTCAGTGCCTCCTCGGTGTAGGTAACCCCGTGATAGGACTCGTATTTCTCCTGCAGTCCTTTGAGTATTTCCACCGCCTCGGCGAGGGTCGGCTCCTGGACCTCGATCTTCTGGAACCGCCGGGAAAGGGCCCTGTCCTTGTCGAAGGATTTTTTGAACTCCTCGAAGGTGGTCGATCCGATGCACCGGAGTCTCCCCGATGCGAGAGCGGGCTTTAAGAGATTGGAGGCGTCCATGGTCCCTCCGGAGACCGCTCCCGCACCGATTATGGTGTGGATTTCGTCAATGAAGAGTATTACCCTCTCCTTCTGCTCGAGCTCCTTGATGACGTTCTTCATTCTTTCCTCGAAATCACCACGGAAGCGGGTCCCCGCGATCATCCCCCCCATGTCGAGAGCGTAGACCTCGAAGCCTTTGAGAGTCTTGGGCACCCGCTCTTCCGCGATCCGCTGGGCGAGTCCTTCGGCGATTGCGGTCTTCCCTACCCCCGGATCACCGACTAAAACCGGATTGTTCTTGAGCCTGCGGCACAGCACCTGTACGGTCCGCTCGACAATATCTTCCCGCCCGATCAGCGGCTCCAGGCGGCTTTCCCGGGCCAAGGCGGTTAGCTCGGTGGTGTAGTTCCTGAGGACGCTCTTCTCTTTTTTCCGTCCTTCCTCCGCGTTCTGCTCGCCGGAGAGAAGTCTCGGCCCCCCGGCTTCCTGTTCCTCTTCGAGAGGATGAAGCTCCGAGACCGCTTTGAGAAGATCGAACCGCTTGAGACCCGCCTTCCGCAGGTAATAGGAGCCGTGGCTCTTCTCGTCGTTATAGATGGATACCAAGAGATCGCCGAGGTCTACCTCCCCCTTCTGAGAGGTCTGGGTGTGGAAAACCGCCTCCTGGATCACTTCCTGGAACCCGACGGTCTGGACCGGTTCTTCGTCCTCCACCGTGGGGATGTGCTTTTCCATATATCCTTCGAGATCCCGGCGAATCTGATCGATATCGGTTTCGCACTCCTCCATCACCGCTTTAACATTATCGAAAAAGAGAGCGGCATAGAGGATGTGCTCAGCGGTCAGGTACTCGTGCTTTTTTTGTTTCGCCTCTTGATAGGCGGCATTCAAAACCGTTTGAACGTCTTCGTGTATTCTCATCGGCCAGCCCTTTCTATCGTACATCGTAGTGGAAACTCGTTTTCCTTGGCCATCTCATGGACCTGGCTCACCTTGGTGGCGGCGATATCGTAGGGGAAGTACCCCACGTATCCCTTTCCCTTGCGGTGAACGTCGAGCATGATCTTTGTCGCCTCCGCCGCGGATTTACGAAATACCGTCATCAGGACCTCCACCACGAAATCCATGGTGGTGTAGTGATCATTATGGAGTATCACTACGTACATCTCAGGTTCTTTAGTCCGGTCTTCCGCTTCCTCGAGGATCTCCTCCTCGAATCCGCCGGAGGGATACTTGGAATCCGACATTTCTCTAGTATAGTACGAATATTTTTTTACTACGGCAAGAGACCCCTTTCACGGGTTGCAATTTATGAGGGATAGGATAATATAGTCTATACAAAGATTATGGACATAATAATCGGCCATTCCAACATGGACCTGGACTGCTTCGGGTCGATGGTTCTCGCCCGGTACCTCTACCCGGGATATACACTTGTCTCGAGCCGCTTTATTCATCCGGTGGCGAAGAATCTGTACAATCTCTATCAGAATCATTTGAATATGGTCCCCTCGAAGGACCTCAAGGGGAAGCCGGTGAGGGACGTAGTCATCGTCGATACCCGCTCCTATGTACGGGTCAAGGAATATCTCGATCTCGTCGATTCGGTTACAGGGACAATTTACGTCTATGACCATCACCGGGGAATGGAGTGCGACATCGAGGGCGCCGAGCTCACCGAGCTTCCCGTCGGCTCCAACACGACCCTCATGGGTCTCGAGTGCATCCGGAGGGAGCTCGCGTTGACCCCGGAGGACGCGACTATCGCACTTGCGGGGATCTATGCCGATACCGGCAACTTTACCCACGAGGACGTGGGGAACGCCGATTTTCACGTCGCTTCCTACTGCGCCCGGCAGAATGCCTCGATCAAGCTGGTCAAAGAATTCCTCAAGACCCTCAAAGATGATCACCAGATAACCCTCTTCCACGACATCTTGAACCGCATCTCCTATCAGGACATCCACGGGCACTTTCTCGCGGTGGTCTACATGGAAATGGAGCGTCAAGTGGGAGGTCTCGCCGCCGTGGTGGAGAAGGCGTTCGAGGTAGAGAATACCGACGCAATCTTCGCGGTCTTCCACTTCGCGAAGGAGAACGATACCCTCATCATAGGCCGCAGTCAGAAGCCGTCCATCGACCTCAATGAACTCCTCTCCGCCTTCGGCGGGGGCGGCCATTCCGCGGCGGCCTCGACGCTCCTGAAGAAAATGGACGGAACCGAGGTATTCAACCGTCTTATCGAACATCTTCACGGCAGTCTTATCCCCGCTATCATCGCGGAAAAGATTATGACCCGGGACGTGGGGGTCATACGAGAGGACTGGAGCCTGCTGGAAGCCTCTATCTTTCTCGAGGGTATCAACCACTCGGGAGCCCCGGTGGTCGATGAGAGGGGAAAATTGACCGGCTTTATGACCCTCAAAGACATCATGAAGGGGAGGAAGGGAAGTCAGATGCACGCCCCGGCCAAGGCCTACATGAACCGGAAAATCATAACGGGTAAGAAAAATACCACCGTACGGGAGATCGAGAGCCTCCTCTATAAGAACAACATCGGACACCTCCCCATCGAGGAGAACGGACGCCTGATAGGCATCGTGACGAGGTCCGATTATCTCGACTTTATACGTAACAGGATGAGCGGGGAGCGGCCCCTCCTGCAGGCCCTCATATAGCCTGCGGACCTTCCCCCGGGACCGGTTATTCCAGGGCCGTTTCGAGTATCCCGGACAGATCCCGTCCGAACGCTTCCACATCCTCATCCGTAATCTCACGATGAGTAACGAAGCGGAACCATCCCCCCTCGGGCTCGTAGGTCAGGTACCCCTTTTTCCTGCAGGCGTCGAGAAAGGTTTTCTCCCGGTGCGATTCGCCGCCGGCTGCGACGTTGTCCGCGAATCTGAAGAAGACCATATTGATGGGGTTCTTTTGCTTCATCACCCGGAGCTCGGAATACCGGCCGAAGATTTCCCTGAGCCGGGCCGCGGTGGCATGGTCCTCGGCGAGGCGTAAGCGCGTCGTGTCGAGACAGACGAGTCCCGCGGCGGCGAGGACCCCCGCCTGTCTCATTCCCCCTCCCATGATCTTCCGTCGGACCCGGGCGGCCTCGATGAAGTCCCTGTCCCCCGCGAGGAGCGATCCGACCGGGGCGCTGAGTCCCTTGGACAGGCAGAACATAACGCTGTCCGCGGCGGCGGCTATCGACGCGGCCTCGACCCCGAGGGCGAGAGCGCCGTTGAAGATGCGCGCCCCGTCGAGATGGACCGGCACCGAATACCCTCCGGCCCCGGCGTATATTTTTTCGGCCTCGGCAAGGGGCTGGCATTCACCGGAGGAAAGAGCATTCTCCAAGGCGACGCATCCTGTATCGGGGAAGTGGATGTTTTTCTCCGAGCGGATACGAGGCTCTATTTCTTCCCAGGAGAGCCACTGTTCGGCCGGCGCTACGGTACGCAGCTGGACCGAAGCGAGCATCGACGCAGCCCCCGCCTCGTGCTCGACGATGTGGCAGCTATCCGAAAGAATAACCTCATTGCCCCTGTCACAGTGGGTGAACAGGGCCGCCTGGTTTCCGAAGGTTCCGGAAGGTACGAACAGAGCGGCTTCCTTCCCCAGAATCTCCGCGGCCCGGGCTTCCAACCGGTTGACCGTGGGGTCTTCCCTGAGGACGTCGTCCCCCACTTCAGCCTCGGCCATGGCTTTCCGCATTTCGCCGGTAGGTCTGGTTACGGTATCGGAACGAAAATCAATAATTCTCCGCATCAAAAAAGCTCCTCTAAAACATAGAACCGGTTCGCGTCGGTCCCGAAGATCATCCAGTCCTGAGCGACCACCGGGGCGCTCAGGAGCCTGCCCTGGAGGTCCATCTCCCACATCTGCTTGCCCGTACGCGCCGAGAGACAGACCAGCTGGGGGGGCGTCGGGAAATAGGGGTTGTCGTTTCCGTCGATTCCGAAGTAGACGTAATCGCCGGCTACGGTGGGCGCGGAGGTGGTTACCGTTTCGAACTGCTTTTCCCACATCAGCCGGCCCGTTTCCGCGTCCAAGGCCCGCACCATGGCGTCGCCGCTGGTGTAGATGACCAACTCCTTCCAGAGAGACGGGGCCAAGTAATCGAGGAGACGCATATATTTCTCGTAGAGCTCGATGGTATCGACCTGCCCGGTATAGGGCCACACCGATAAATCGGAGTACTTCCACTCGATATCTCCGGTAAGCCTGTCGTAGGCGTAGTAATCGAGCTCCCACACGTCGGCGTAGGGGTCCATTGTGGCGAAGTAGAGGGTATCCCCCTCGATGGCGGGAAAGGAATACCACACCGCGTCGAGGTAGACCGTATCCAATACCCACAGATAGCTCCGGGTCTCGATGTCCCAGGCACCCATGCTGTGGGGCCGCTCCGGGGGACCGGGGGCGAAGTAGATGACGTCGTCGTAGACCTGGAAGGTAAAGTAGTACCATACCAGATTGGGAAGCCGGTACTCGAGCTCCCCGGTCCCGCGGTTTACCGAGTAGACGAAATCTCCGTCTCCCACGAAGAGGACCGAATCTTCGTGCCGGATAATAGTTGATTGGAGGGTGCTTGTGGCCTGAAAGGTCCAACGGGAGCTCCCCGTTTCCTGATCGAGGGCGTAGAGGACTCCGTCGTTCGAGCCGATATAGAGGGTGTCCCCGTCGGCGACGGGCACCGAGTTGATGCCCCCCCGTGTTTTGTGGACCCACCGCATGTAGCCGCTTTCGATGTCCAGGGCGTATACGTTCCCGTCGGTGGACCCGAAGTAGATGGTCTCGTCGAAGACCACCGGGTTGTTGAAGGCGTAGGCCGGCTCCGAATGCTCCTGGAGCTTCAGGTTCCATTTGACTCCCAAAGGCGGCCGGATGGTTGTCGAGGTCGCGCCCCGGCCCTGCTCGCCCCGGAACATGATCCAGTTCTTCTTCGCCCCGCAGCCGCTCAGGAGCAATACCAGGGCGGCGGCGAGGAGGATCGAACGGCGGTAAATACGGATATATCGGTTCATCAATAGTACAGTCCTTTGAGATTGAAAAAACGCCGCAGGCTGCTCAGGGGCCCCCGTTCCCGGGCAGCGAGGATCCGCCGGTACCCTTTTCTCAAACCGGCCCAGAGCCGGTCATATTCCTCGGAGGATATCCGGCTGCGGTAGCGGAGCTCGGTGTATGCCCCGGCGAAGGCACGCCATCCGTCTCCCCCTCCGGGAACCCTTACGGATTCGGCATATTCGAGACAGGTTTCGTGCCGCTTTTTGACCGGCTCTCCCGAAGCCGCCCACTTCATGAGCGCCAGCCGGTACAGGGCGGCGAGGCCCCCGGGGGTATTATCCCGAGAGCGTAGCGCGAGCAGTCCCTCCCGGCCGAAGCGGAATCCGTAGGCCCCCACTACACCCAGGGCCAATAAACCGCCGAAGAACCGGAGTACCAGGGCCCAGGGAAAGGAGAAATCCTCGCCGCTTCTCGAGATATCCTCGATGATGGGGATAACCACGTCCTGGGAGTTCGGATCCATTCCGGGGGGCGGGGGAATGGCCGTGGATGTAGTCTCCACATCGATCCACCCGTATCCGGGAACATAGATCTGCGTCCATGAGTGGCGATGCGCGGTGGTCACCAGATAGGTCGATTTTAGGGGATACTCCGCCAACGGCTCGATGATCTTTCGAAGCTCGATGATCCCCCTAAGATGAGCGGGGCTCTGGAGATTCCGGGACGCTAAGTATCCGGTCACCACCCGGGAGGGAATTCCCGCCATCCGGGCGAGGACGGCGGTGGTGTTGGAGAACTCGGTACAGTCCCCGCTCTTCGTCTCGGTCAGAAACCGGGTAAGGGCCCCCACCGATACGTCGTCGGTAAAACCGATCTCATACTGATACTTCTTGAATCCGGCTAAGATCGCGTGAACGATCTCGTAGTATCCCTCGTCTCCCTCCAGGACCGAATCGAGGAACTCCCGAAAGAGTGCTTCATCCTCGGGATCGAGTCCGATTTTCAGATACTCCCCGAGCTCCCGCCGTTCAGCGGCGGTAGGAGGGTCCGCTTCCGCGAGCTCCCGGTCGGAGGCGACGCTTATCCGGGAGATGGAATCGTACTGATACTCGAAGGGATGAAACTGCCGTTTGAGAACAGTGGGTTCCACCGCATCGGGACGGTAGGCGAGAACCTTCTCCGACAAAGTCGAAATCGCCCTGACCTCGAAAGGTGCCCGGTCGGCGTCCAGGGAAGGATTCTCGTCCCGCCAGGTATCGAGGAGGCGGATGTAGGAAAGCTCGTTCAAAGGCTCATCGTCGGAATAGACGAAGCCCCTCTCGGAATCGAACCGGCCGTAGTATCTCCCGGCGGCGTAGACCGGATCGTGACGGCTCATGATGAGCATGACCGCATACTGATTTCCCTCTTCGCCGTCCTGTCCCGTCCGGCCGCCCCATTGATCGGAGGGGATTCCTTTGAGGCGTCCGGTTTCTCCGTCCCGCCCTTCGGGCCCTTCCTCGGTCCCCCTGCCGCCGCGGTCTAAGGGAAAGCCCTCCGAATCGTAGGGGATGTCCCGCATGAGATCATCGTCGGGGGTGTTGAATACCGCCGCGTGCCTGATAAAATCGGGGGGCAGCGCCAGGGAGAGGAAAAGGAAGACGGGCACCAGGGCGCCGAACACGAGAGCCTCGCGGCGGTTGCGCCTCCGGGTGCCCCCGGCCCCGCCGCTTCCCCGAAAAGCGGCCGCATACAGGGCAAAGGCGTGGACCATGAACGAGATAACCGTCAAGAAGAGGAGCACCTGAGTGATTCCCGACCCGGCCCGGGCGGTCTCCTCGGAGGCCCTGGAAAAATTGAGAATCTTGTAGTAGACGTAGGCCAGAAAGAACTGTTCCGCCACCGCAAGAAACCGGCCGAAACTTCCCGTTCTAAAGATTGCGAGGGTCAGCACGAAACTCACACCCCCCGCCGCGAGGATCGCCAGGGGCGGGCCGCTGATACCGGCCGCGATAACCGAGAGAACGAGGAGACCTCCGGCGAAAATGAGAGTCCCCCGCCACTTGACCCGGGGCGGTATCATAAAAAATGCGATAAACATCTCCCCGGGTACCAGGAAGAACCACATCCACCATCCGCTCCAATCGTAGGGAACGATGACCGCGGGATGGAGAAGGGGGAGGAGCATCGCTAAAACGTACAGACCCAGGCGGGTGATAAAGGGAAAGATTCTCGAAGCTGGAGCTATCACAGGAGCCTCCCCTTCACCGGCTTGGTCTCCCGACGGACCACACCCTGGATCGCCGCGGGGACACTCCTGCCGCCGGGACCCGTCCCCCGAAGACCGCTCCGGGCGATCCATCCGCCGGGATAGTGGAGCATTCCGTCCCGCCCGAGCATGGGGATTTCCAGGACCCGTCCGGAGGCGGCGCCGTTCTTGGAGCCCCCCCTTATCACGGGGGGGTCCACCGTCTGCATCACGGTAACCGTCCGCCCGGTGTAGGCCGACACCGCGGTAGTGATCCTCCTGTCCAAGGCGGTGGTAAAGATATAGATATCTCCCCCCCGTTCGGGGGCCGGGGGATCGCCGGGATCGGCCTCGAAATTAATCCCGCTCAAGAGGAGGCTCAAGTGACGTATATCGTTTTCGGTCTCCACCGCGAACTTGCCCCGGGAGCTCTTTATCTCGCACCGGTACTCCGGCATGGTCTGCTTGAGCTGCCAGAGGAAGCTCAACAGCCAGCGCTTGAGCGCCTCCAGATGCGCCTGAGAGCGAAGAGTGTCCGGGCCCTCCTTATAGTGACGCAGCTCGATAAAGATGTACTTGGTTTCCTCCTCGGTGACCGGAGAGATCCGGGTAAAGAGCTCCCCCACCCTGCTGGTAGCCTTCCAGTTGATGTCCCTGATCCGGTCTCCGGGAATGTACTCCCTCATGTAGTACTTGTCTTCGTCGGAGCTCTTTTTCTTCTGCTTATCGTCCTCGCCTCCGGAGCTGTCGATACGCACCAGGGCGTCCTCTTCGAGGAGGGACGGCTGCACGGGAAGCTCCCTGTAGAGACTGAACGCGTAGGACCTGGTAAGACCGAAAACATCCCGGACCGAAAAACACGCCTCGCCGTGATAGGTCCCCGAGAGGGGAAAGTGAAGCGGGACCTCCGTCGGCTCATCTCCGGTAAAGCTTCCGTGCCTGAAAACGCGAAAAAAGGCGCCCTTACCCGTTTCGAGCCTGCCCGTCAGGACCGCGTGGATCCGGAAGAAGAACCAGCTCCTAAATCCTCTCACCTCGAAACGTTCGGCGGTTCCCGCCCTCCCCGCGTACAGAGATTCACGGGAATCCCACACGGTATCGGCGCGCCTCAGTTTTCCCGCCTGGATCAATCCGAGGACGATGCACACGACCAACAGGAAAAAAGCGGCGGCGGAAAGAAAGATGAGATAGGGGTTCTTCCGGGCATAGCCGGTCCCCAAGAGAAATACGGCCGCGGCGAGGAGAACGGTGCCCGCCGCCGTCAGGGGATAGTGCCTAAGAAATGAACGAAACCTGCTCAGGGAGTTACTCCTCGTTATCGTCGGATATCCACGGGAACCGATTCGACGAGGCCGGATACGAAACCGGCCACATCACGGGTCGAATCCTGCAGCACGAGCCGGTGGGCGACGGCGGGGACCAGAATTTCCTTGATCAGATCTATGGAGACGTACGCCTCCCCCCGGATCAGCGCCAGGGCCCGGGCCAGACGGGATACCTTGATCCCCGCCCGGGGGCTCGCCCCGATGCTCACCTCGGGGTTATTCCGGGTACGCCTCATGATTTCGACGATATAGCTGATCACATCGGGATGGATTTCGACATCGTCGACGAGTCCCTGCCATTCCAAAAGCTCCCGGTACGAGATGACCGGTCCGAATCCCCGCCACGCGTCTTCCCGGCCGTGTTTTTGGATGATCTCCGCTTCCACCTCCGCCTCGGGGATGCCTAGGGAGATCTGTATGGTAAACCGGTCGAGCTGCGGGGCCGGAAGGGGAAAGAGGTGGACCCCTTCGAGATTCATGGTAGCGATAATGAAGAAGGGATCGGGAAGCTCGTAGGTCTTACCTTCCACGGTAACATTCTGCTCCTGCATCGCCTGGAAGAAACTTCCCTGGGTCTTGGGTGTCAACAGATTGATCTCGTCGCACAGCACGAAATGGGCAAACAGAGGTCCCTCCATGAAGACCATCCGGTCCCGGGAGGGGATGAATCTGCTGTACCCGATGATGTCCTGAGGCAGAAGGTCCACGGTGCATTGGATCCGGCTGAAGGGATCGATGCTGACATTCTGCTCGTTGGTCTCGGTGGTGTCCCAGCTGATGGAGCCTGCCAGGGCCCGGGCCAGAGATGTCTTTCCTACCCCGTGAAAATCGGCGAGGATCACGTGGCCCCCCGCTATCTTGGAGGCAAGGATGTATTCCAGTTTCTCCCGCTGGATATAGATAACCGTCTGAATATTATCGAGAATCGACTCTATGCCCTTCCGGGCCTTACTCATGTCCATGGGTGGTATTCTATAGAAGAAGGACGAGAATGGAAAGTTGTCCGGTTGCCTCGGCAGGACATTCCTGAGATAATCTTCCCTCTATGAGGATGATGAAGGTGACCCTCGTATCAGGGCCGGTCGATTCGGGGAAGACGTCACTACTGTACCGAAGATTGCTAGATCGCCCCGATGCGGCGGGTATCCTCTCAATCCCGGTCTTTCGCCATGGGAAGAAGCGGGGCTACTACGCCTACGACGTACAAAGCGGCGAAGCGATGCTCCTCGCCTCGGAGCTTCCCCTCCACCCTTCCTTCAAGTTCAGACGGTTCTTCTTTTCCGAATACGGCTTCGACTTCGCCCGGGAGAGGATCCTCGCCTCTTTCGACACGCCGGTCCTGATCATCGACGAGATAGGCCCTTTGGAGCTCGAGGGGGGCGGTTTCGCTCCGATTCTCGCGGAGTGTGTCCGGGGGTACACGGGAAATCTGGTGCTGGTCGTCCGGGAAAATCTCGTCGATGAGGTGGTATCCGCCTTCGGTCTCGGCGATTTCGAAATATCTATTACATCCCCCGGCAAAGAAGGAGTAATCCCATGAATAATCCCATAGACAAGCCTTCCCGGGACGAGATAATCGGTCTTCTCGGCCTCTCACCCCTCCCCGACGAGGGAGGCCGGTACCGGCAGACCTACCGCTCCGAGGCCGAATATGCCGACGGCAGGGCGGTATCCACGGCCATCTATTACTTCCTCGATTCCGATCCCGACTGCTTCTCGGCGATCCACCGTCTTCCCTCCGACGAGATATGGCATTTTTATTTGGGAGATCCGGTCCGCCTCGTCCTCCTTGACCCGAGCGGCTCGACGAAGGAGATTATCCTCGGGAACGATCTTACCGCGGAAGAGCGGGTCCAGTACGTCGTTCCCGCGGGGGTATGGTTCGGTGCGCACCTCCGCCCCGGAGGGGAGTATGCCTTGATGGGAACCACCGTGGCCCCGGGATTCGAGTTCTCCGATTACGAAGGAGGCTCCCGGGCCGATCTGGTACGCAAGTTTCCTCAAGCCGCCGATGATATCGTGCGGCTCACCCGGGTGTAAAAGGGGTCTAGCAAGCTTCGGTACTGTAGTACTAATACCCCGGTCCGGCGCTGAGCCCCCCGTCTACCACGAGGTCGGCGCCGGTGATCCATCCCGCCCCGGAGGACGCGAGAAACAGGCAGGCTTCGGCGATATCTTCGGGGGTTCCCAAGCGCTTGATGGGGACGGCCTTCAGGTAGCGCTCCACTCCGTCGGGCCAGTCCTCGTCGAGTCCTTCTTTCCAGATGAGTCCCGGGGATATCGAATTGACCCGGATTCCGAACCGGGCAAGCTCGAGGGCGGCGCTCCGGGTGTACTGGACTACCCCGCCCTTGGCCGCACAGTAGTGGGCGTGCCCCGGGGCGGGGTTATGCGCCTCGATCGAAGCGATATTGACGATCGTCCCTCCCCTGGATTCGATCTTCATCAGCTCGATCGCTTCGCGGGTGCAGTAATGGAGGGAGCTCAGGTTGGCATCGATCACCCGGCGCCATTGGTCGGCGTCGATCTCGGTCAAAGGAGCCACGGGGTAGGTTCCCGCGTTGTTGACGAGGACGTCGAGACGCCCGTAGTCGTCCTGAATTCGGGCAAAAAGGTCCGTAACCGCGGCGGGATCGTTCAAATCGGCTCCGATGGCTGCCGCGGCGCCTCCGCTTCCGGTGATTTCGGCCACTACGCTCTCCGCCGATTCCCGTCCGCCCCGGTAATGGGCCGCGACAAAGGCGCCCGATTGAGCGAAACGCCTGGCGATCCCGGAACCGATACCCCCGCTCGCCCCGGTGACGAGTACTATGCGTCCTCCAAAATCGATTCGATTTTTCATGACAATCTCAACACTGCTCCGTTTTTTCATCCGTTTTTTCGATTTGACTTTCCACTCCGATCGTTTATAATCATTGTATACTGAAATTTCAAATGAGTCATTCTGTAGGGGGAAAATATGAAAAGAGTTGGAATTAGCGTATGTCTTATCCTTGTGCTTGCGGCCGGTTTTCTCGGCGCACAGCAGAAGCGGGTCTATAACGACGGGGAGATCGACTACGTCCCCGATACCGCCAAGATCGAGCTGTTCGCCGAGGACCTGGAATCGAGCCTGGATTATATCGAATACGCCGTCAACAAGGGGGATATGAAGCGGTACAACGGGCCCATAACACTCTCCGACGAAGGAAGATACGTCATCGTCTATCGGGCCTTCGATAAGCTCGGAAACATCGCCAAAGAGAAAATCTATTCCTGCATCGTCGATGCGACTCCCCCCTATTTTTCCGGATCGGCGAGCGGGCCGGCCTTCGTGGAAGACGGTGTGGTCTACATGACCAGCGACACCGTCCTCGCCCTGTGGGCGGAAGACGAGCTATCCGGGGTTTCGGCCGTCTACGTTAGTATCGACGGCTCGGGTTTTTCCGAGTACACCGGTCCGTCCACGGTTCCCGGCGAGGGCAGGCACACCGCCGAAGCCTACGCTGAGGACAATGTGGGAAACCGGACCAAGACCTACTCCGGGACCGCCTACATAGACGATACTCCCCCGGAGGTGGAAATCATCCCGGAAGAAGACTTCGTCGTGCTGCAGGGAGACAATTTTACCCGGCCGACGAACAGCTATAGCGTCGATGCCTTCGATAATAGCGCCGGAGTCAGGGAGATAACCGTGAGTATCGACGGAAGCGGCGAGTTCGTCTATTCCGAGCCCTTCGCGGTGCAGGGTTCCGGTTGGCATACCGTTACAGCGAAAGCAACCGATTATCTCGGGAACACCTCCGATCCCGTGGAGGTGAGGTTCTACGTCGACACCAAGACACCGTCGACGGACCTCGAGATCACTCCGGAATAACGACGAGGACGAATCATTTTAGATGAAACTTTCGGGCGCCGCAGGAACACGCGGCGCCCTTTTTTGTGCAGCCCCGTGTGCACCCGGCCTCGACTGTACATGCATCGGCATTTTCACTACACTGGACCGCACATTGTGATTCGGGAGGTACGGGAATGGGGTTGTGGAACAGAGTAAAGGATCAGCTCCGATCGGTTATCGAATGGACCGATGGGGACCCGGACGCGTTGTTCGAAAAATGGACCGACCGGGGAGACGAAATAAAGAACGCCTCTAAACTCATCGTGGGTCCCGGGCAGGGGTGTATCTTCGTCTACGAAGGCAGGGTGGAGTCCCTCGTCCTCGAAGAGGGAATACGGGATCTTAAAACTGAAAACGTCCCCTTCTGGACCACCGTTTCGAACTTCATGCAGGCCTTCGAGAGCGAGCACAAAGTCGGTATCTATTTCTTCCGCACCACCCGGATACTCGATCAGAAGTGGGGGACCACCACGGCGGTCAAATACGATGATCCGAAGTACAAATTTCCGGTGGGGCTTAGGGCCTTCGGGAATTACAGCTTCCGGATCACCAATCCGGGAAGTTTCTTCGTCAATGTCGTCGGGGGAGGGAACATCTTCCGGATCAGCGATTTCAAGCAGATCATGGCCGGCCGGATTATTCAACCCCTAGCCGATTACATGGCCGAATCGGGATTCAGCTACGCCGAAATCGACAGCAACCGGGAGGAGCTTGCCGAGGGGCTCGAGAAAAAGCTCGTTCCCCTGTTCGCGGACCTCGGTTTCGAGATAACCGATTTCCGGATCGAAGGGACCAGCTTCGACGATGATACCATGCGGCGCATCAACAGGATAGCCGACATGAGCGCCGAGGCCCAGGCGGCCGCCGCCGCGGGACTCAACTACGCCCAGATGCAGCAGCTCGAAGCCATGCGCGAGGCGGCCCGAAACGAGGGCGGCGGAGCCGGAATGGGCATGGGTTTGGGTGCGGGAATGAGCTTCGGGAATATGATGGCTTCGGGAATGACGAGTAATCCCGCCGGGCCGTCTCCGGAGGACGATCCGGAGGACGATCCGATAAAGAAGCTCTCCCAGCTCAAAGAGATGCTCGACGCCGGACTTATCTCACCGGACGATTTCGAAACCAAGAAAAAAGAGATATTGAGCAGGATGTAATCGTGAAAAAAACCGGGCTTTGGAAGATCCTCGGGTGTATCCTCATTATACTCCTCATACTCCTCGCCGCCGCTCCCCTCGCCTTCTCCCGCGCGGGAGGCGCCGGAGGAGGAAGTACCGGAGGAGGGTTCGGCGGGGGAGGATACAGCGGCGGCTCGAGAGGAGGCGGCGATGACGGCGCCGTCTTTTATATAATCTACATGATTCTCCAAACCATGATCATCAATCTCGGGGTCATACCCACGGTCATTATAATCGGAGTTATCATCGCCCTCTTCGCCTTCTTAGGAAAGCGCTCCAAACGGCACCGGGCCGTAAAAAACATGAATCCCCGAGCGGGAACCCGACCCGTAAACAGAACACCCGGCTACCGCTCGTTTATCGAACGAAACCCCGATTTCTCGCCCCAGGAATTCCTCGCCAAGGCCCGTACCGCCTTTATCGAAATACAGAAAGCCTGGTCGGAACAGGACCTCTCCGGGGTGAGGCGCTTTGTCTCCGACGGAGTGTACCGGCGTTTTCATACCCAGTTCGTCATGATGTCGCTTCTGAAGCAGGAAAATCCCCTGTCCGACATAACCGTCCATACTGCCTCGATAGACCGGTTCGAAACCGACGGGGATTTCGACATCATCCACGTTCTCATAAACGCATCCATGAAGGATCAGTTCATCTGCAAGACCAATCCCCGGCTCGACAGTCCCGGGGGATACGAGAGCTTTCAGGAGTATTGGTCCTTTATCCGGAAAAGGGGCGTCGAGGGAAAGGACATTTACTCTTCCAATGCCTGCCCGAACTGCTCGGCCCCTCTGCCCAAGGATATGGGGGAGATCGGTAAATGCGGCTACTGCGGCGCCATGGTGAACAGCGGCGAATTCGACTGGGTGCTCTCAGAGATAACTCAGGTCGACGATTACGCCCGGAGCCGGGCCCTTACCAAATCGGAAAACTTGTCCGCCAAGGTCCGGTACCTTATCGAAGAATACGAAGACTTTTCGGTCCAGCTCGTGGAGGACAAGGCAAGCAATGCGGTTCTCCAGATTCGCACCTCCGAGGTCATGAAAGACACTTCGATCATGCGCCGCTTCGTAAGTGAGCGGGCCTTCGAAAAGCTCAAAGCCCGGATTCCCGAAGAGCGTATTGTCTACAACCGGATCTATTTGAACGACGTTACTCTAGTCGCCGCGAAACGGGAACGGGATAAGAACGTCTTGAGCTTCTCGATTACCTTCTCCTACCAGAGAGTCAAGCTTACCGACAACGACCGGGCGGAGATTATCGATCCCGTCATCAAGACCCATACCGAGGTCCTGCAGATGTCCCGGGACGCCGCCTCGAAACACAATAAGGGCTCGCTGTATACCCACACCTGCCCCGCCTGCGGGGCCTCCGTCCAGGACAGTCTCGATGTGGCCTGCGCCTACTGCGGGACCCCTTTGAACAGCACCGCCGGCGAATGGATCGTCACCGATGTGCTGAGCCTAGCCGAGTTCGACAAATATCTGAAGGCTTCGAATCGGGAGCTCAAGGGAAAGATCAGTCCGGCGGAACTGGACGGTCTCTACGAGATCAAGGATTATGCCCTGAATAATATCATGATCCTCGTAAGCGTCGACGGCGAGTTCTCCGAGGAGGAACGCAGGTTTTCCGAACAGGTTGCCCGCCGGTGGGGATATTCCCCCGACAAGCTGGAGCCCCTCTTCGACATGGCCCGGGCGGGCCGCCTGAGCATCCGTATGCCCGAGGATATGCAGAAGCGGCGGAAGATCTACGATCTTCTCAAGAAGGCGGCGGAATCGGACAGCCGGGTCACCTCGGAGGAGAACCTCGTCCTCCGGTACGTGGAAGAAACTTATCTCAACTGATTATATTTCACCTAGGGCTCGAGTATCCGGACCTTGATCCGGGCGATTCTCTGGGGATTGTTTTGTTTGTAAAATCCCTCCACGTAGATCCGGTAGGTCCCGGCCCGCTCGGCGGTAAACCGGGCCTTTCTGTCGTATGTCGGGTAAACGACCCGTCCCTCGGAGTCGAAGCTTCGATCCGAGAAAGTAACTTGTTGAAAGCTGATTCGGGAGGGTCCCTCGGGCTTGGAGTACCAGTTGAGGCGGTAGACCCTCCCATACTGCTCGGGGAAGCTGATCTCGAGGACTACCGGTTCCCCTACGCGCGCCTCCGCGGGTTCCGCGACGAGCACACCGGTAATCCGGGTGTGCTCCGAAAGTACGAAAACCCAATTGTACACGAAGACCCCGATTACCGACAGCGAGATGAGAACGAAGAGTAGGACCGGGATGAAGAAACCGACGCGGACTTGATTCATCGTACGGTTTCACCATACTGCGTATCCACTCCGATTTCAATTAACTTTTTTCGAAACTTGGACCCGTACCGAGTGAGTCCGGGAACCCGAGCTCGGCAGTGTCGGCTTCGTCGAGGTCAGATGATTGGGACTGAGCTCGCCCCACCCCCCTTGGAGAAGACTGACCACCCCCGGGCGGACAGCATCGGTGACCCTCACCGGACAGATAAGTGATCCGGACCGGTTCTTTACCTCGACTTCGGCTCCGTCCTCTATGCTCCTGTCCCGGGCATCGTCGGGGTGCAGCCACAGACGCTGCTCTTCCCTGCTCCGGGACCATTCTTGATTGAAGTTCTGGGAGTTTACCCGGCAGCGGGCATGGGGAGTTATGAGGCGCAGGGGGTACACCTCCGCGGGTGTCGGCTCCCCGGGCACCCGTACCTCAGGTGTGGGGGAAAAACCGGTACCGGCGAAGGCCTCGGAATAGATCTCGATCTTCCCGGAGGGAGTCGGAAGGGGATTTTTCTTAGGATCCTTTACGAAATCGGCAAAGGCGGTGCGCATATGGTCTTTTCCGTCATAGATTCCAGTGTCGCGAAAGGTTTCGATGCTCTCGATCTCGGAATCGCGGAGGATCGTCTCCAGCCACTCTTCACAGCTCCGTCCGCCGGTGAAATCCCTTCCCCGTCCCACGCGTGCGGCAAGATCGGCGAAGATATCGTAGTCGCGGCGGGACTCTCCCACCGGATCGACGCACCGGCGGGAATAGAAGAGATAGTTTCCGTCGGGAAAGACAATGTCCTCCCGCTCGAGGAAGCTCGTCGCGGGAAGGACTACATCGGCATAGGCCGCGGTGTCGGTCAGAAAGAGGTCGTGACATACGGTAAAATCGACATGGGAAAAGGCGCGCTTGTTCTTACCAATGTCGCTTCCCTGAACGAGGTAGTTTCCTCCTACCGAGTAGAGGGCCCGGATGGGAACACCGGGCCCGGGAGCGCTTCGCGGGAAACTTCCCAGGACCACATCGGGCCACTGGTACACCGGGAATCGAACCGTATTCGGCCCGTCTAAGGTATCGATCTTCCCGCATCGAGGCCCGGCGAGACCTCCCCATCCCCGCCCCCCGGAGCTGCCTCCGGTCACGCCGATGTTGCCCGTGGCCGCCTGAAGGGCGGTCCCGAAACGGACCGCCTCCTCACCCCCTAAGACCCGCTGGATGGAGAGTCCCGGTACAAGGGCGGCCGGGCGGGCGGCGGCGTACCTGCGTGCAAGGTCCGCGATGGTCCCGGCGGGGACCCCGGTAATCGGCTCGGCCCACTCGGGATCTCTGAGGACACCGTCCAAGCCCCCCGCAAGATACTCCTCGAGCCGGTCGAAGCCGAAACAGGTCCGGGCGATGAAATTCTTGTCGGCTAAATTCTCATTGAGAATCACACTGAGAACGGCCGCCATGAGGGCCGAGTCGGTCCCCGGAAAAGGAGCTATCCATTCGGTGGCAAGCTTCTCTACAGTCCTCGAGCGCCTCGGATCGACTACCACCACGGGCACTCCGCGCTTCCGGTTCTCCCGGACCACTCCTTCTAACTCGCACCCGAAGCGGGTATCGCTGATATTCGCCCCCCACAGGAGGATAAACCGGCTCCGTCTAAGAGTACCCGCGTCCTGTCCGGCATCGCCGGTACCGAAGATGAACGGCAGGGTATAGGTCATAGCCCGGGAGCTGTAGTTCCCGTCGGTCCCGGAATAACCTCCTAACACATTGAAAAAGCGGGCGGACAGCCTGCCGGTATGATGAACCGCCCCCCGGCAGGAGCCCGATCCCCCTAAATGGAGGATTGCGCCGCTTCCGGATGTTTCGATAATATTCCCGAGCCGCTCCGCAACCAGATCGAGGGCCTCGTCCCAACCGGCCTCCTTGAATCGGCCGCTCCCCCGTTCGCCGGTACGGATCAAGGGTTTCGTGAGACGCCCCGGGGAGGTAACGAGATGATGAGCTTTGTATCCCCGGAGGCACCCCCGCATCGAGGGCGGTCTCAGGGGATTGTCCCGAATCGCCGTTATTCGCCCGTCCCGGACTTCCGCGGCCAAGGGGCACCCCGCCCCGCAGTCCCGGTTACAGCTTATAGGTAATAGCTTTTCCAAACTATCCGTCCTTCCTATTCTCGGATCATCGTGTATAATACCCGCGAGGAAACAAGAAAGGAAGGGGAATCATGAGAAAACTCGGTATCGATATCGGATCCCAGTATATGAGCATAGCCCTCGTAGAGTTCGGACCGGGCGGTCGGAGGGTCGCCGCATGTGACTATCGTGAGCATAACGGGGCGATCCTCGAAACGGCGGAATCATTTTTATCGGACCCCAGGTTCGAAGAGTATGAAACCGCGGGGTTGACCGGAACCGCCGGTATCGATGCGGACGTCCTGATCGATCCCATCCTCGCCGCGGCGGAGGGTATCAAGTTCCTGCTGCCCGAATCCAAAAACGTTTTTTCGGTGGGTGGAGAAAACTTCTCCCTCATTCTCTTCGACGAGAGCGGAGAGTACCGGGAACATACCCAGAACCCTCCCTGCGCCTCCGGGACGGGGAGCTTTATCGAACAGCAGGCCGGCCGCCTCGGTGTGGATGTGGCGGATCTGGCACGAATGGCCGAGTTATACAGAGGGAAGACCCCTTCCATCGCCACCCGATGCGCGGTGTTCGCGAAGACCGACATCATCCATGCCATGCAGGAAGGGCACTCCCGCGAGGCCGTGGCGGCCGGGCTGTGTGAAGGAATCGCGAGAAGCATTTCCGAAACCCTGGTCAAGGGGCGTGAACTCTCCGCCCCCGCGGGTCTGGTCGGGGGTGTCTCCCGGAACGAGAAGATCCGTGCCTCCCTGGAGGCGGTCTTGGGCATTCCCGTGGTCGTGCCCGAACACGCCGAGTCGGCGGGAGCGGTGGGGGCCGCCCTCCTCGGAACCGGGGAGAGCCTCGATATTTCCGGCATCCTCAAAGCAAAATCATCGGCCCGGAAAACCCGCGAACCCCTCCGTCTCGAGCTTTCCGCGTACCCCGACCTCGCGGATTTCACTATCGAAATTCGTAACGGAATCGAGGTAATGACGCCGAAGGCAATCCCCGACCTGACCGGAGGCGTATATATCGGCATCGATATCGGTTCTACCAGCACAAAAGCACTTTTCATGACCCGGAACAGGGAAATCGCCGGAGGCCTCTATACCCAGACCCGGGGGGCCCCCATCGAGGCGGTCGCCGCCGTTCTCCGCCTGGGGAGGGACATCTTCGATCTGGATACCGTTCCGATCCTCGGAACCGGAACCACGGGATCGGGAAGGCGGCTCATCAAAGAAATCTTCGGTGCCGATTTCGATATCAATGAAATCACCGCCCACGCCAAGGCCGCGGTCTTCCTCGATCCCGAGGCGGATACCATTATCGAAATAGGCGGTCAGGACTCCAAATTCACCCGGATCCAGGACGGTGAGGTCTACTTTTCCACCATGAACTACGTCTGCGCCGCGGGAACGGGAAGCTTCATCGAAGAACAGGCAAAACGCCTCGGGGTACCCCTCGATGATTTTTCCGGTCTGGCCTTAGGCGCTTCCGGTCCCTACACCAGCGACAGATGTACCGTCTACATGGAGCGGGACTTGAGCGGTCTCGTCGGAGAGGGATGGGACAAGAAAAGTCTTGCGGCGGCGGTCCTCAACTCGGTCAGAGACAATTATATTGCCAAGGTGGTAAACCGCTCGCCCCTCGGCAACCGGATCGTCTTTCAGGGGGCCACCGCCCGGAACAAGGCCTTGGTCGCCGCCTTCGAACACCTGCTCGAGAAGCCGGTCTACGTTTCCCCCTACTGTCATCTGACCGGCGCGTTGGGGGCGGCCCTCCTCGCCCAGGAACAGGGGTTCGAGCAATCGAACGTTGTCCTCTCCGTCGAGCTCGACGGAATCGAAGAAGAGATCTGCACCAAGTGCGCGAACCGCTGCCTCCTGACCGTGTTCTCCCGTAACGGGTCGAAAACCGGGTGGGGAATGAAATGCGGGCAGGATTATGCCGATCGGCATCCGGTTACCCGGACGCCGACAGGCGTCATCCGCAGATTCGAAGAAGCCATGGAGAGGACGGCTCCCGACGCCTCCGACACACGGGAACGGCCGGTTATCGGAATTCCCCGGACTCTGTACAACCGGACCTATGGAGTGCTGTGGAGCCGATTTCTGAAGAATCTCGGGTTCCCGGTCCTCCTCCACGAGCCGAAAGACCCCATCGCCGAGGGCAAGGGGATAGTCAACAGTGATTTCTGCGCCCCCATGATCGCGGCTCACGGCCAGATGAAAGAGATCCTCGAGTCGGGGGTCGACTATATCTTTGCCCCGGCGGTCGAGAACGAGTCGAACGATTCTCAGACGGAGCACCGCTTCAAGAAGAAAACCGAGGACAGCTACTTCTGCTACTATTCTCAGTACCTTCCGGTGATCGTCGATACCCTGACCTCCCTCGACCTGACCGGCCGCCTCATAAGTCCCTTAGTGAGCTTCAACTCCATGGACGACGAGGCGGTCGTCGGGGCGCTCCACGCCTCCCTCTCCGCCGCCTTTCCCGCCTTGACCGAGGAAGCGGTGGGAGCGGCCTTCTTGGACGCCCTGGACGCCTACCGGAGGTCCATGGAACGGTTAAGCGGGGGATACCGGCGAAGCGGGCTCGATCCGGACGCGGATGACGATATTCAGATAGTCCTCTTAGGGCGCCCCTACATCGCCCTCGATCCCTCAATAAATCTCGGGATACCGAAGAAGCTCGAAGACTACGGAGCCCGCGTCTTCTGGCAGGACGAGATCGATACCGAGGGATTCGAGCCGGCCTACTCGGCGAAATATCTCGAACGGATGCACTGGCACTACGGAAAACGGGTGCTCGAAACCGCGGAGTACGCGGCTTCGAAGCGGAACCTCTTTCCGGTGTATCTCACCTGTTTCCGGTGCAGCCCCGACAGCTTCCTCCTCAGCTACATCAAGGATATCATGGCCGAATACGGCAAGCCCTTCCTGGTCCTCCAGCTCGACGAACACAGCTCCGACGTCGGATACGGAACCAGGATCGAGGCGGCCCTGCACAGCTTCCGCACCCATCTCGAGCGCGGCCGCCTCCCCGGCGGGGTCGAGACTACAAAGGCGAGAAACGACGAGCTTACGACCACCGATACGGTCCTCCTCCCCTACCTGGACCACCTGATCAGCAGCTTCTGGGCGAGCTGTTTCGAGAAGGCGGGATACCGGACGATCCTCCTGGACCCCGACGACGCGGCACTGAATACCGGCTACCAGTACGTTTCGGGCGGGGAGTGCATGCCCCTGGTCAGTCTCATCGGAAGCGTCATCGAGGCGGTCCGCGGCCGGAATCTCGATCCGGCGGGGTGCTTCTTCTACATGCCCACGGTGTGTATGGCTTGTAACTTCCCCCAATTTCCGGTCCTCTCCGATCTCGCCTTCACCAACGCGGGGTTCGGGGATATCAAGATCGGGCTCATCAACAATATGTCCCCCGGGGACATCCTCCCCCAGAGTCTCGCGATCCGGATGCTCGAAGCAAACATCGTGGGCGGAATTCTCTACAAACTCTACTACCGGATCAGTCCCTACGAAACCGAACCAGGGGCGGCCGAAGCACTCCTGGAAAAGGCGAAGGAACGGGTCAACCGGGCCATCATAGAAGGGACCGATCTCAAGAAGGAGCTGACCGAGATCGTCGAGGAGTTTAGGTCCGTCGAGCGGGACGAAACCGGGGGACGCAAGCCCCGGCTCGCCCTCCTAGGCGACCTCTATGTCAAGTTCAACGAGACGGTCAACCAAGGGGTTCAGGAGACGGTCAAGCGTCTCGGCGGCGAGCTGGTAGTCCCCTCCTTGACCGAGTACCCCTTCCACTTCTACGACGCCGATATCCGGATGTTCTCGGATAATCCCCGGCACTTCAAGCTCTTGAAAACCATCGAGAAGCGGTACGAAGCCCTCGCCCGGGACCTCGTAGGGGAGCAGGAGGAACCGGATTTCACCCGGTGCGTGGAGCTCCTCGAGAAGTACGGCATCAAACACTACATTCCCGGCGAGACATCGATCAACCTCGGCCGGGCGCTGTACGCCGTCGAGGAGGGGGGAGTCGACGGAATACTTCATATCAATCCCATATTCTGCTGTCCGGGAGTGGTAACGGCATCGGTCTACCGCAAGATTCAGGAAGACTACGATATTCCCATAATCGACATCTTCTACGACGGAACGGGAAGCCCCAACACCAAGCTCATACCCCACCTGCATTATCTGAAACGCAGGAAGGAAGCACCGCCTAAGTCTTGAGAAGGGTCTGCACGATGTAGAGCTCGATGTACCGCCAGAAGGGATCCTTCCGGCTGATGTCCCGGAATATCGGCTGCTGAGAGAGGTGAATGGCCATCTTCTGGACGTCGTCGACACCGGGGGGATTGGCGATAAGCTGGCCTTTGAACCTGCGCAGATAGTCATTGATGGCCGAGTTGACGTCCTCCACCAAGTGCCGGCGGGCTCTCTCGTCGATCAAGTGATTCCAGTTGTCGATCAGGCTCTCCAGCGACCGGTCCACCGAGGCGGCGTCCCCCAAAAAGTGATCCTCCAGCTGCTTGACCTGCTTCCGGAAGGCGGTCAGATTGGATTTTGAAGTCTCCGTCTTTCCGGACCCCTTTCCGGTCTCGGAGATCGAGGCGATGGCCTTCTTATGAGACGGCCGGGATGAGCCGGTACCGGAACCCATCACCTTGACTGAGCTTCCCCCCTTTGTGTTCTTCGCCTCCGGCAAGGACTTCTTCTTGCGCCCCCCGGCAAGGCGGAGGAGAATGCGAAAAAGACCTCTGAGTATCGGGGTTGTATAGGTTACGGGAATCCTCGACTTGGCCTCGTCCAAGAGGGTTCTCCGGTCGAGCCTCATGATCTCGGCCGCTCTCTTCACCGCCTTTTTCTCGGTATCGAGATACCCTTCGATCTCCCTGCGGAGATCGGAGTTGACATCCACCTCACGGCTCAGCAGGTAGAGAAGTTCGTAGGAGAGAAGCTTCACCGCCAGCGGATCCCGCTCTTTGAACCGCCTTTCCACCATCGAGACGAAAGCATCGTCCTGCTTCATCTCCGGACTCTTCTTGAACTTCTTCAAGACCCCCATCCACTCCTCGATTACGGTCCGGGCGAACTCGGTTCCGACTTCATCGACCCTGCCGGTCAAGGTCGTGAGGATATGCTCACGGGGAATGTAATACTCCTTTCCGTCGTCGGTGTGGATACGAAATATCTCCGGAAAACTATCCTCATCCTCGGTCCGGGTCTTCTTTTCCAGATACTCGTTGAGCTTTTCCCTGCCGAACTTTTTCCGTAAGAGGACCCCCTTCGAATCGGTAAACTCGTAGATCTCGCTCAATGTAAAAACATGGGGAGGCTTTCGGACGGCGAAATCGAGCTGCTTGAGGGCGTCCTTGACCTCCTGCTCCTTCCGCGCGAGCCCCTTGTAGTAGACATTGTAGTATCCGATTATATATGCGGCCTGGCAGATGCTGACCTCTATGGCGAGCTTGCTGGTCTTGGGTTTGAACTCCTGGAAGATCAAGTTGGCAAGGGTCGTCCAGCTCCGGAAAGAGAACTCGGTGGGATTCATCACCGCCTCAGCCGCCTTGGCGGGATTGCGGACGAGCTCCTCGAGGAAGTCCTGGAGAAACACCTCCCTCTTACCGAAGATGCCGGACATCTTGTTGAAGACGTACTTCATATTCCTCTGGTCCCTGAGGTACACCCGGATCTTCTCGATGGAGATCTTCAGCAGAGACTCATAGAAAAGACGGGAGGTGATGTACATGTGTTTGAAGTCTTCGGGATAATCGAGACAGAGGAGCAAATTCTCAGGGCGGTCCTCCCTGCCGAGCCAATCGACGAAATCCGCCTTGACATTGATCCTCGTCAGAAGTGAATCGGGGATGGTAATTGCGAACCCCTCGCTTCCCGGGAAGGGTTTTTCCGCGCTTTCTTCGATGTCCCGGTACTCCTTCTCTATCAGTTCGATGTAGTAGAGGGGATAATGAATGATGACGATATCGACGTCCTCGTACTCCAGGGATATCTTTCCCACCGAGGCGAGCTCTTCTAAGTCGGAGTTGAGGACCGCCTGAGTATTGGTAATGTAGAGCTCGAGATCGGGCTGCTTTTTCCGATACTTATCCGCGTACTGCTTGACGAAGGTCAGAAAAGACGGCAAGGGGATTACGGAGTCTTTCTTCTTGGCCGCGTAATATTGGATGAGCTTCATGGTGAAGCGGGGGTTGGACATAGCCTAGGAATAGTAGCCTTCGGACACCTCAGTGTCAAGAAAGTGATCTATTCGAGAATCTCGTAGCTGCCGGCGGTTATCGGCGCGCGGAGATTATCCAGCACCCTTTCGAGGAGGACCCCTTCCCTGCTCGGCCGGTTGTATCCGAAGCTCGCCCGAATGGCGGTGGATACGAACTGAACCGCCCTTTCCAGGGCGATGGGAAGACTGTCACCGCCGAGGATGCTCCCGGTGACGACGGAGGTAAAGATATCCCCGGTTCCCGGGTAGTAGGCGGGGATATAGGAGCAGTTGACACGCCAGAATCTTCCGTCGAGCCTGTCGTAGGCGACAACCGCGGTGGGTGCCTTGACTCCTTCCAAGGGCACTGAGGTTACTATGACCATTCGGGGGCCCGCCTCGGCGAGCTCGAGGACCCATTTTTTGATATCGCCCTGTGTAATATGGTCCCGATACTCACGACCCAAGAGGAAAGCCGCCTCGGTCAGGTTCGGGGTGATGACGTCGGCCAAGCGATAGTAGTCCCGCATCCCGGCGATGAGCTCATCCGCCACCAGCCCGTAGGATCGGCCGTTGTCACCCATAACCGGATCGATGACCACCAGCTGGTCCGGCCTGCGGAACTCCTCGATAAAGCGGGAGACCACCTCTATCTGCTCGGGAGAGCCCAAAAAACCGCTGTAGACCGCGTCGAATTCGAGGCGGAGCTCCTTCCAATGATCGATGAAGCCGGGGAGGGAATCGGTCATGTCCACGAAACGGTATCCTTCGAAGGCCCCATGGGTGCTCAAGATCCCGGTGGGGAGGGGACAGACTTGAAATCCCATGGTAGAGATGACCGGTATTACTACGGAGAGGGAAGCCCTGCCGTATCCGGCCAAGCCGTGAACGGCGGCGACCCGGGGAACTGGATTCTTCATGAGACTTTTACCTTTCTCCTCCCGAGATGATCCTATCCGTGGAAGGCTCCACCGAATGGACGTATCCCTCGTGTCCCTCAATTATCCGGCGAAGAGTATAGGTGTCCAAGTCCCACACTCTAAGCGTTCCGTCATCCGATCCGGAGATGAGAGTACGCCCGTAATCGGTATGTCCGTCCAGGACCGCGTAAGGTTCTCCTGTTTCCGCGTCGAAGAGGCGTATCAGATATTCCCCGGACGGATCGAAATCGAGAGACCAAAGGGTTTCCTCGATTCCGGTGATCTCACCGAGGAGGGACCCGTCGTCGAAGTTCCAT
>CAZXMO010000007.1:0-3801 GCA_964641125.1 uncultured Spirochaetales bacterium | reverse complement strand
GGTTTCCTCGATTCCGGTGATCTCACCGAGGAGGGACCCGTCGTCGAAGTTCCATATCTTGATCCTCCCCTCCGTTCCGGCGGTAGCGAATCGTGTTCCATCGGAGGTGAATCGGAGATGCCATATCTCGCCTCGATGGGCCTGAAACTCTTCGATCAATTCACCGGTATCGGCGTCCCAGAGACGGACCAGATAATCGCTTCCCGCCGTGGCGAACATCTCCCCGGAAGGACTCCACGCCACGTCGTTCACCGGCCCGGTATGCCCGGATTGGGCACGAACCGCCGCCGGGAATCCTAGAAAGAGTACGGTCCACATCAGACCCCACAGATACGGGTAATACCTTCTTTTCATACGCATCTCCGTCGGGCCATTGTATCCCATTTGCCGGCCGAATAACAGGCCCGCCGCCGATAACCGGCTTACCGACGCAACTTTGAGCTGTTTGACATGTCTTTCTTGTAAAGATAGTATGAGTGAAATGGTATTCATTTCAAAAAGGAGAACCTGCCATGGAACTCAATCATACACAGATACCGGATGAATTTATAAAAACCCTTCCCGAAGGGATCAAGTTCATCCATAAACACGGAAAGGATTTCCTCGTCGTAGAAGAGGTGTCCTGTCCGAAGGGGCACAGCCTCATGGTTGAATCTGTCCGGATACACGAAGAGCCCACAATCAAGATAGACGTTCGGCTCGAAGGCCAGAATGGGAGCTTTTATATCGATTCGTACTGGGGAAGCCACGCCAAACTCTACAATTTTATGCCCCGTCTCGGGGAGGGCACCCATTACGTGGAGGCATTTTGCCCCACCTGCGGTATCAGTCTCATGACCGAAGATAAATGCGACCAGAAAGAATGCAAGACCGAGAGCCACATCGTCCTGACCTTACCGGGAAAGGACAACCGGATCTTAGTCTGTTCCCGGCTGGGGTGTCCCGGACACAAGATCGATATTCGCAATCTGCCTGAGAAGGTTACCGAGTCGGTGAGTGACATCAACTACTTTGGGGCCGGCACCGACGACATCTTCAAGGGGATTTAAAAATGGCGAAAAAGAACTACATCATCATCAACAGCAAGGAATGCAAGGGCTGCCGCCTCTGCGTCGAGGCCTGCCCGAAAGACTGCATTGCCATAGGATCGAAGATCAACGAGCTCGGATATCAACATGCGGTCTATGAGAACCCCCGGTGCATAGCCTGCGGGTTCTGCTACTACGTCTGTCCCGAACCGGGCGCGATTACCGTATGCAAAGACGAAGAGACGGACGAAGAAGAGGGAGAGAAGAAATGACCAAACAGCTTACCAAAGGAAACGAAGCGGTCGTCCACGGAGCGCTCCTAGGCGGAGCCACCCACTTCTTCGGGTATCCCATAACACCGGCAAGCGAAATAGCCCACGCCGCCGCTCTCTACTTTACCCGGAGCGGCAGGTTCTTTATGCAGGCCGAGGACGAGGTCAACGCGGTCAACATGCTCTACGGCGCCGCCGCGGCGGGAGCCCGGGTGATGACCGCCACTTCCGGTCCGGGACTCTCGCTGATGGCCGAGGGGATCTCCTACATCGCCGGGGCCGAGCTCCCCTGCGTCATCGTCGACGTGCAGCGGGCCGGTCCGGGTTTGGGCAACATCTGGCCCGAGCAGAGCGACTACAACGCGGTGGTCAAGGGAGGCGGACACGGAAACTACCGGAACATCGTCTTGGCCCCCAACTCCGCCCAAGAGCTGTGCGACTTCTCCTACAACGCCTTCGAACTGGCCGATAAATACCGGATGGCGGTAATCATCCTCTCCGACGCCTACATCGGACAGATGATGGAACCGGTGGGCCTTCCCGCCGAGGTCAAACACGGCGAGCGGAAGGACTGGGCCCTCTATGCCGACTCCGAGAGCCGGGAGAACCTGGTCACCTCGATCCTCATGAACACCGAGCTCTTGAGCGACCACAACTGGAAGCTCCAGGAAAAGTACGAGCGGATCGAGCGGGAGATCATCGACTACGAGGAGTTCGAGACCGAGGACGCCGAGATCTTACTCGTCGCCTTCGGGATCAGCGCCCGAATCTCCTATACCGCGGTGCAGGACCTCCGGGAGGAGGGGATCAAGGCGGGGCTTCTCCGTCCCAAGACCCTCTATCCCTTTCCCAAGAAGCGGCTCGCCGAGCTTGCCGAACAGGTTAAAAAGATAGCCGTAGTCGAGCTTAGCAACGGACAGATGGCCGAGGATGTGGAGCTCGGGGTTTCGTGCAGGCGGGAGGTGCTTCGGTACAACTGGCTCGGTGGACTCGTCCCCTCCACCGAAGAGATCGTCGAGCGGATCAAGAAAGATCGATAATGAAGACCGGTACAAGGATAGACCTATGATAAAACATGCGAAACCAGAGGCTTTTTACGATACCTACGAGCGGAAGGGTACCGCCAAGCACGCTACCCACTACTGTCCCGGCTGCGGGCACGGGAACGCTCACAAGCTGATTGCCGAAACCATCACCGATCTAGGCATTCAGGACCGGGTTGTTTTCGTCTCTCCCGTCGGGTGCAGCGTTTTCGCCTACTACTACTTCGACGTGGGCAACATAGAGGCCGCCCACGGAAGGGCCCCCGCCGTGGCCACCGGCATTCGGCGGAGCTTGGACGACGCGATCGTGGTCAGTTACCAAGGCGACGGCGATCTGGCGGGTATCGGAATGGGGGCCATCGTTCATGCCGCCAACCGGGGCGAGAACATGACGGTCTTTTTCATAAACAACGCGATCTATGGAATGACCGGGGGGCAGATGGCCCCGACCACCCTGATCGGACAGAAGACCCTGACCACCCCCTTGGGCAGGGAGATGTCGAGGGACGGCAATCCCATCGGGATGTCCGAGCTCATCGATGCTTTAGCGAGCCCGGTCTACATCGAGCGGGTCTCCCTGGCCGACCCCCAGCGGATCATGAAGGCCCGAAAGGCGGTCAAGAAGGGCCTCGAGTATCAGGTCGAAAAGAAGGGGTTCTCCTTCGTGGAGATGCTGAGCCCCTGTCCGATCAACTGGAAGATGTCCGCCCTGGACGCGAGGGAATGGATCAAGGAAACCCTCGAACCGGTCTATCCGGTCCGAAACTTCCGCGATCTAGGGGCTGAAGAGCGGGCCCCCGGAAGCAGGCTCCCCTTTATGAACGACGAGGAGCTCAAAAAAATGTTCGTCGTAGAAAAAGATCTACAGACGACGAAGAAGGAAACCCTTACAACCGAGCAGCGGGTCAAAATCGCCGGTTTCGGCGGCCAGGGTGTTATGTCGGCGGGGGTCCTCCTCGCGGATTGCGCCATCATGGAGGGGCTCAACTCCACCTGGCTCCCCTCCTACGGGCCGGAGATGCGGGGCGGCACCGCCAACGCGAGCGTGATCGTTTCGAAAGAGACCATCGGCTCTCCGGTGGTGGACTATCCGAATGTGCTCATCGCCATGAACGGTCCCTCCTTGGACAGCTTCGAGGAGAAGGTCAGCGCCGACGGACTGATCCTCTTGAACTCCTCCATCGTCGACCGAAAAATCGAACGGGACGACGTTCGGGTCTACCGGATCCCCGCGAGCGACATCGCCAAGGACACAGGGCTCTTAGCCGCGGCCAACGTGGTCATTCTCACCGCTTACCTTGTTCTCTCGAAAACGGTGGACATCGACACCCTCAAGCAGGTTATCCCCCTGTCCATCAAGAAGAAGAACCTGACCGACGTGAACCTCCGGATGATCGACGCGGCGGTAAAGTACATCGAGGAGAACCCGGCGGAGTTTTAACCGGGCCCGGCTGCAGG
>CAZXMO010000006.1:51690-79696 GCA_964641125.1 uncultured Spirochaetales bacterium | reverse complement strand
CCATCAAACGGCACCATCCCGAGGAGAATACTCCCAGTGCATAGCTGCCGTCTTTTTCATAGATAGCCGTGGAAGTCTCCAGTAAATCGAGGTATTCAGAGGCAATATCTTTTAGCTGCTCTTTTCCCACGGATTGTAGAATAAGACCGTCTGTGTTCTGCTCGCTTAAATCTCCATACCCGGGTATGTACTCCTTTTTCTGTGCAGTCTTGTTTGAAAGCATCCATTCGATCGAACGCAATTCCTTTACCCGTTCTTGGAGTTGTCTCTCTTTTTCGTACTCCTCCGTCACGTCACGAAAGACCAGCACCACCCCGGTGGTATTGCCGTTATCGTCCCGTATGGGAGCGGCACTGTCGGCTATCTGATATTTCGTTCCATCTTTGGAGATGAGCATCGTATGATTTGCAAGACCAATGATGCTCCCCGTTTCCAACACCTTGGCAACCGGATTTTCCACCTTTTCCCCGGTATCGGCGTGTACGATACGAAACACCTCCGTAAGGGATTTCCCTTTTGCCTCATTGATGCACCACCCGCATAATTCTTCCGCTACTGGATTCATCCGAACAACAGCACCGTCAATATCGGTACATATTACTGCGTCTCCTATCGAATCGAGGGTGATGCGGAGGTTTTCTTCACTTTCCCTCAGTTGTTTTTCAGTCCGCTTGCGCTCGGTAATGTCGCGGCCGAAACAGACAAATTTATCCTGCTCACCTCCAAGGAATGAGGCGGAAACCTCTATATCAAAGATGCTCCCGTCTTTCCTGCGATGACGGGCCTGAAATGTCTCACTGCCGGTAGAGATAATACGCTGTATTCGGTCGGCTGTATCTTGAGGTTTCTCGTCCGCGTCTATATCAGATATATTCATGTGAAAGAAATCGTTCCTGTTGTACCCGGTCATTTTGCAATAGGCTTTATTTACATCTATAAAGTCTCCCTTTATATCTAAGACCCAAAATCCGTCACGGGTAGTTCTCAGGATAGATTGCAGATAATTCGTGCTGTCCCGTACATCAAATTTTGTTTGCCTTTCTTTAGAGACAACTTCCGTATATATAATAAATCCGCCGATAGTACCGTCCGCTTCATACCAAGGCCGGCATTCCCATCGCGTCCATTCAATTGTCCCGTCTGCATGTTCGTAGGGATCGTCCTCTCCTTTAGACACTTCTCCCGCAAGCGCTCTCTTGTGTACCTCTCTCCATTTTTGCGGCAGATCCGGAAAGACTTCGTAGTGGTGTTTTCCAATAATGTCCCGTTTTTCTAGGTTATATTGATTAAGATATTGCTTACTTACATAGATATACTTCAAATCTCTATCGTGAACGGCAACGGCGCTCTGGTTATGCTCGATGATATAGCTCATAAAGCTATATGAGTGGAGTAAAGCCTCTTTGTGCTCCTTCTCCTTCATTCGGGCGGCGAACAGCCTGAACGCCATTTTAATCGAGACATCAAGGACGGTAGCCCCGGAGTTCTTGACCACATAACCGTAAGAAGTAATTTTCTCGGTCTTTTCCACCACCTCCGATTCGGCATGGGAGGATAAAAAGACAACGGGGATATCCTTTTTGTTCAGAATCTGTTCGGCGGCCTCTGTTCCGTCCATTCCCTTTCCGAGATCGATGTCCATGAGGATGAGGGAAATATCGGGGTCCGAAACTACCGCACCGATCGCACTTTCGCCGTTATAGGCGGTAACAACCTCGTATCCATGTTCTTTGAGCATTTGAGCTTCAGCCATGGCAATGAGGGCCTCATCTTCTACAAGGAGAATCTTTTTGGACATAACGCACCTATTTCAACAACTTTTCTGAGAACAGATTATAGCATTAATACATTTGTGGAACAATGCAAATACCTCGATTATATCAAAAATAGACTACAACGCATTCATACCTCTTTACAAATAATTGACATGCACATGCATGTTTGATATTATTAGTGTATGAGAACTACCATCGAAATCCCCCCTCATCTCCGCCAAAGACTCGTCGCCGAGGCGGCAGAACGAAATCTCAAGGGTTTTTCCCCTATTATCGTGAAGGCCTTGAATGAATATTTCGAGAAACAGTCGAACCGGAAAGGTAACGGCGCTCTGAGGGAGCTGCGGGGTTCCCTTTCCGAGGAAGAATACGAAAAGGCTCTCAAGGGGCTCGAGGCGGAGAGAAGTCTATGGAGGGTCTGATTCTCATAGATACGTGCGTTTTCTTCGATTTTTTGGCTGATAAAAAGGATGCCGCCCGGACGGAGAGGATCCTCGGGGAAGGGAAAGGGGCCGCCAGCTCTATTACGGTCTACGATCTCTTAAGAGGAGTCGAATCGGAGAGACATATCGAACAGCGTTCGACCCTGCTTTCATATCTCCATGTTCTCGATCTGACCGCGCCTATAGCGCGGAAGGCCGCCGGTATCTTTACCCGCCTCCGGAAGCAGGGGTGTCTCGTTCCGCATGAAGACATCCTGATCGGCGCAACCGCCGTCCACTATAATATTCCTCTCCTGACCGGGGATATCAAACATTTCGAGAACATCCGCGGGCTCAAGATCTATCCGGACTGAGAGGAAATGTGCGGTCACTTTTCGCAACCGCACATGCCTCCCTAGGCATGAAAAAACACCGGCACGAGGATCGGCACCAGCAGCGAGAGAATCCCTCCGTGGGTCACCGCCAGGGGGACCGACCGGGCGCCGCAGCTCCGCTCGATCAAGGGGAGGGTCACGTCCATGCTCGTCGCCCCGGCGACCCCTATCCCCACGTGCCTGAACCGGGTCGCCCCGAAGAAGGGGATGACAAGCAAGGCCATACTCTCCCGGAGCATATTCGAGATGAACGCCGCCGAGCCTAGGACCGGGTCGCCCAAGTCGGTGATGATGACCCCGCTCAAACTGTACCACCCGAATCCGGAGGCCACCGCGAGGCTCCTGCCCAGGGGGATCGAAAAAAGCATCGACACAGCGAAGCCCCCTAAGAGGGATCCCGCGACGGTGCCTACAGGGAGGACCAGGGTTTCCGGATGGAGAAGGACCTTCCCGATTCGTACCCCGTTGCCGCTCAGCTGAATTCCGACCAACAACAGAAGGATGTAGACCATCCAGGTAGTCATCCCCGAGCCGGTAAAACCGGGAAAGAGGGGTACGAGAAACCCGATCAAAAACCCGAGGATGACGATCAGAAAGAGCTTCAACGGGTCCTTCAGGTGGGTAAAAAAACGTCTGACCGCGCCGCCGGGGACCGGGCCTATCTCCTCGGCCTCGCTGCTCGACCGGTTAGCCAGTCGCCGACCCCCGACCAGATAGACCAGGACCAGGACGAGGATCGTCCCCGCCGCGGTGGCCCCGGCGAAGACAACGCTCAAGATTCCGATATCCCCGATCCGGGATGCTACCTCGTCGTTCCTCCCGATACGGAATCCCATAAAGAAGAGGAGGAAATATAGAGATATCTCCAGGAGGAGCTGAGGCGCCTTGGATTCCGCCAGCCGGCGGATCTTTCCGAGGATCATCCCGGCAAAGAGAAAGGCCAGGAGGATGATGAGCGACAATATGTGGGACATGATCCCAGTTTACAAGGTTCTGAACATTGACAAAACCCCTGATCGTGGTAATATATTCGACATTATCATACAAAAGGGAGGAATCAGAATGATTAAAAAGATTATCTTGGGGCTGCTCGTCGTGTGCGTCGTATTCGCGGCGGTCTCCTGCAAGAAGGAATCCGAAAAAATCACCATCGCTACCGACGCGACGTGGCCGCCGATGGAGTTCGTAAACGCGGACAAAGAAATCGTGGGGTTCGATATCGACCTGATGAAGGCCGCCGCCGAGGCGGGAGGATTCGAGGTGGAATTCCAGAACACCGCCTGGGACGGTATCTTCGCGGGACTGGCCAACGGGCAGTACGACGCGGTTATCTCCTCGGTGACCATCACCGACAAGCGGAAGGAAACCATGGACTTTTCGGTCCCCTACATCAACGCGGGGCAGGTCTTGATCGTCCAGCAGAGCACCTCCGGGGTGGATGAGCTCTCCGACCTCGCCGGGCAGGCTGTAGGCGCTCAGATAGGTACTACAGGCGCCATGGAGATCGACAAGATCGACGGAGTGGAGCTCAAGACCTACGACGAGCTCGGACTTGCTATCGAAGACCTCTCCAACGGACGGATAGCCGGAGTCGTCGCCGACACCCCGATAGCCGCGGACTACGTCTTGCAGAACGAGACCTATAGCGGATCTCTCAAGATCGTGGGCGAGCCCTTTACCGACGAGTACTACGGAGTAGCCGTCAAGAAGGGGAACACCGAAGTCCTCGAGACCATCAACAAGGGTCTCCGGAAGGTCCTCGACGAAGGCGTTGACGAGGAACTCAAGGACAAGTGGCTGAGATAAAGGAAACGGAACAGAAGAGTTCCCGTATCGAAGTTTCCGACGGAGCGCTTATCCCCGATCGGAACGAGAAGTCGGTCTTTTCGGCCTGGCACATCTCGTTCTTCGGGGCCATAGCGCTCCTGATCATTCTCCCCATCGCGTGGCCCGAGCCCTACCGTGAAATCTATAAGTTCATCCCCGACGGAATACTCCGCACCTTTCAGGTAACGGTCATCTCCATTGCTATCTCGCTCTTTATCGGGCTCTTGACCGGACTCGGGCGAATTTCCCGGGTGACAATCATCAACAGAATAGCCACGGTCTACGTGGAAGTGATCCGGGGGATTCCTCTGCTGGTACAGCTTTTCTATATCTACTTTGCCTTAGGGTCGTTCCTGCAGCTCTCGGGGATCGTCTCGGCGATCGTGGCGATGTCGGTCTGCTACGGGGCCTATATGGGGGAGATCTTCCGCGCGGGGATCCAGTCGGTGCCGAAGGGACAGATGGAGGCGGCCCTCGCCCTGGGAATGGGCCGGGGACAGGCCTTGAGGCGGGTCATTCTTCCCCAGACCATGCGGACCATACTGCCTCCTATCGGAAACGAGTTCATCGCCATGCTCAAGGACTCGTCGTTGGTTTCGATCCTCGCGGTGTCCGACCTGCTGCGGCGGGGCAGGGAGTTCGCGTCGACATCCTTTCAGTACTTCGAAAGCTATACCGTGGTGGCCCTGGTGTACCTGGTGATGACCCTGTTTTTCTCGAAACTGGTGGGATATATGGAAGGAAGGCTTGAACAACGTGGCAGACGATAAAAACATACGCGTACGGATCAAAGACGCCTCGAAAAACTTCGGTAAGATCGTTGCACTGAAGGACGCGAATCTGGAGGTGCATACGGGAGAGGTGATCTTGGTCATCGGCCCTTCGGGGAGCGGTAAGAGCACCATGCTCCGCTGCATAAACCGCCTGGAAAATTTGAGCGCCGGGGACATCTGGATCGACGACGACCGGGTAACCGATCCCCGTGGAGACATCCGGAAGATCCGGGAAGAGGTGGGGATGGTCTTCCAAAACTTCAACCTCTTCTCGCATCTCACCGCCCTGGAGAACATCACCTTGGCGCCTCGGATCGTCAAAGAAACTCCCAAAGGGGAGGCGGAACGGCGGGCCCACGAGCTCTTGAAGCGGGTGGGACTCGGCGATAAGGCGGAAGCCTTTCCCGACCAGCTCTCCGGGGGACAGCAGCAGAGGGTGGCCATCGCCCGGGCCCTGGCAATGGACCCTAAAGTGATGCTCTTCGACGAGCCTACATCGGCCCTCGACCCGGAGATGATCAAAGAGGTGTTGGACGTCATGCTCGACTTGGCCCGGGAGGGGATGACTATGCTCGTGGTGAGCCACGAGATGGGATTCGCCCGCGCCGCGGCCGACCGGGTGGTGTTCATGGACGAAGGGGAGATCATCGAAACCGGCCCCCCGGACCGGGTATTCGACAACGCCCGGGAAGAACGGACCCGAAAATTTTTAAAACATATTCTTTAAACTTGCTCTATAATTGAAGCATCGATTCGCTCCGTTGTGTATTAATGGGTGAAAGAGGCCTTTTTCAAATACTACAATGGAGAGGAAAGATGAATAGTCTCAATTCGATTCTAATCGAGGGAAATCTGACCAAAGATCCCGTTCTGTCGCGGACGCCAAAAGGAACCTCGGTGTGCAACCTGAGCGTGGCGTCGAACCGGTATTACAAGCAGGATGAGGAGCTTCAGCACGAGGTTTCCTTCTTCGATGTAGAGGTTTGGGCCGGCCTGGGTGAGACCTGCGCCGAGTACCTCACGAAGGGGAGGGGCGTCAGGGTCGTGGGCCGCCTCAAACAGGACAGGTGGAGCGACCCCGAGGGTAATCCCCGGTCCCGCATCAAAATTGTGGCGGAGCACGTCGAATTCAAGCCCAACTTCAAGGGGAAACCGGCGGACGGGCAGGATCTCGAAGGTCGGGAGGTCGAGCTGCCGGCGGTACAGGAGGAGATCGAGGAGATCAAGAAGGCGGTCTGAGGCGTACACCCCGGAAGAAGAAAAAATCCACCGTTTCTATTGACAGAAACGGTGGAGCAAAGTATAGTGACGCCGTCTGTGTTTCTATTTATAGAAACGCGGGCGGTTTTTTTATCCCGTCGGCGGTTCCGGCCCGGCCGGGATCACAAAGGAGCACGCGGTGACGCACGTACGGAACGACGGTCTGATCAAGGTTATAAGCGGGGAGCGGTTTACCCCCTTCGCGCTGGCAAGAAAGCTCGATGCGAAGGTCATTCTCGAGTCATCCTCTTTCAAGAAGGGGCGGGAGAGGTATTCCCTCCTCCTAGTCAAAGAAGCCTTCCAGCTGCACCAGCTTCCCAACCGGGTCCTTCTCTATCCGGCGGGGGAAGCGGGATTGCCTGTTCCGGAGAGGGATATCCTCGAGGCGGCCGTGAGGCTCGCCTCGGAGCATCCGGCGATCCGTCAGGATGTTCCCTTTCCCGCGGGAGGGGTGGGATACCTCTCCTACGAATTTGCCCGCCGGTGTGATGCAGTCGAGTTCCTCTCCAAGCCCGACGAAATCGGCGTCCCCGAAGCGGTCCTTCTTTTCGGGCACGTCTTCGTGGTCTTCGATCACTATACCGATATCATCTACATCATCGGGCTCAACTATCACGGTTTCGAGATCGATCTCGAGCGGGAGGTCGAAAGAACCGAGGCGCGGATCAACGACCTCGACTTCAACTACTTGGCGAAACGGGACGGGGATTATCCGTCGCGGATTCTCTCGGAGGCTCCCGAAGCGGAGGAGTTCCTCGAGGGGGTGCGCTTCGTTCGTTCACAGATCGAACGGGGAAACCTCCTGCAGGGAGTGCTTTCCCGGCGCCTTACCGTGGAGACCGAGCTGCCCGCGATAGAGGCCTACAAGAGCTTACGATCGGTGAATCCCTCCCCCTATTTATTCTACATCGATTTCGGACAGTTTCAGCTCTTCGGGGCCTCTCCGGAGGTCCACGTCAAAGTCAAAGACGGGAGGGCGGTGCTCCGTCCCATCGCGGGGACCCGGAGACGCGGAGCCGACCGGGATGAGGACCGTGTCCTCGAAAACGATCTCCTCGGCGACGAGAAGGAGCTTGCCGAGCACCGGATGCTGATCGACCTCGCCCGTAACGATTTAGGCCGTATTGCCCGGCCGGGTACCGTTAAGGTGAGCGAGATGATGGGGATCGAGCATTATTCCCATGTCATGCACATCGTTTCTCAGGCCGAAGCCGAACTCGATGAAGGTATCACCATACCCGAAGTCATTCGGGCGACCTTCCCCGCGGGGACCGTCTCGGGAGCGCCTAAGATACAGGCGATTCGGACCATCGACTCTATCGAAACGGTAACCAGGAGCTTCTACGCGGGTTTGGTGGGGTACTTCGAGCCCGAGGGAGGCCTCGACTCGTGTATCACCATCCGAAGCGGGCTCAAGCGGGGTAACCGCCTCTATCTCCAGGCGGGGGCGGGAATCGTTTACGACTCGATTCCGGAGCGGGAGCTCGAGGAGACAGCCGAAAAGCTTCGCGCACTAGCCTGCGCGGTGGGACTGGAGGTATAGGATGTATCTTCTCATCGATAATTACGACAGCTTCACCTACAACATCTATCAGTACCTTCGGGAGATTACCGGCCGGGAGATCAGGGTGATCCGGAATGACGCGATCACCCCCTCCGGAGTGAGGGATCTCGATCCCGAGGCGGTCTTCATATCCCCCGGCCCGGGCCGTCCGGAGGATGCCGGAGTTTCGGTGGATCTGATCCGGGAGTGCGCCGAAAGAGTGCCCATCCTGGGTATCTGTCTCGGGCATCAGGCCCTCGCCTATGCCTTCGGGGGAAAAGTCCTTCGGGCCGATCGGATAGTCCACGGTAAGGCCGAGGAGATATTTCACGACGGGCGGGGGGTGTTCCGGGCGATTCCCTCCCCCTCGGTGTTTACCCGGTATCACTCTCTTATCGTGGACGAGGAGACCCTTCCCCCCGGGTTCGAGATAACCGCACGGAGCGCCGACGGAGAGATAATGGGAATCCGCCACAGGGACTACCTCCTCGAGGGGGTCCAGTTTCATCCGGAGTCGGTCGCTTCACAGGCGGGGATGAAGCTATTGAATAATTTTATCAACTACAAGAGGTCGAGCTTCCAGTACCGGACAAATCTCGAGCACCTGCTGACCGGAGAGAATATGACCCGTTGTGACGCAAAGAGTTTTATGGAGGAGCTGACCGAAGGTAATTTAAGTCCTCCCCAGATAGCGGGGTACCTCGCCGCCTTTAATGCCAAGGGAATCACCAGCGAGGAGATAGCCGGATGCGCCGAGGTCCTCTTGGAAAAGCGGATCCCCGTATCCGTTTCCGAACCTCTCCTCGATACCTGCGGCACCGGGGGCGACGGCCTCGGTACCTTCAACATCTCCTCGTTAGCGGCGATAGCAGCCGCCGCGGCGGGAGTCAAAGTTGCCAAGCACGGCAACCGGGCGGTAAGCAGCCGCTCGGGAAGCGCGGATTTTTTCCGGGCTTTGGGGGTCCCCGTCGGGCTCGGCCCGGAAGAGGCCGCCCGGATGATCGAAGATACCGGATTCGCCTTCCTCTTCGCACCTTCCTACCACGGGGCGATGCGCTTTGCCGCCGAGGCGCGGCGGGAGCTCGGGATTCGGACCCTGATGAATCTCTTAGGCCCCCTGGTCAATCCCGCGGAGGCGGAGTTCCGCCTTATCGGTGTCTTCGACGAGAGATATTGCCGGGTCCTTGCCGAGGCGGCGAAACTGCTGGGGGTGAGGAGGGTGATGACCGTCCACGGTCTGGACGGACTCGACGAGATATCGGTGTCCGCTCCCACGCGGACGGTGTTTATCGACGAGGACGGGAGAGTCGAGGACCGGCGGATAACCCTCGAAGACTTCGGTCTCGGCGATTCCGGGTCCTTCTCCGTTCCCGATGCCGCGGATGCTCTATCAGGCGGGTCCGCCGAGGAGAACGCCGCCGAGGCCGTCCTCCTCATGGAGGGCGGGGGCAACCCGGTTGTTCGGGAGGCGGTCCTCCTCAACACCGCCGCGGCCCTTTTCGTCAGGGGAGCCGCTGGCGACCTCCGGGGTGGGTACGAGATGGCGCGGGCGCTCTTCGACACAGGCAAGGTCCTCGAGAAGTACCGGGAGCTGGAATGTTATTCGCCGGGCGGGCCGTCGCCCCCGGACAGCGGGGGCAGGGGATGAGTATCCGCGGCGAAATCGTCGAATCCCGGCGCCGCCGTATAATGGAGGTCGGACACGCGGAGGGCGTATCCCTCCCCGAGGCGCGGAGGGTACCGGTGGTCCCCTTCGCGCGGGAGCCCGCGGTTATCTGCGAGATCAAGCGGCGCTCCCCCTCCCGGGGAAGGATCGTTCCCGGCCTGGACGCGGTGGAGACGGCGGGGAGGTACCGTTCGGGCGGGATCCGCTCGATGAGCATCCTCACCGAAGGGGAATACTTCGGGGGAAGCCTCGAGGACCTGATTGCGGTCAAAAACCGGTATCCCGATCTGGCGGTCTTGAGGAAGGATTTTCTCCTCGATGAGGAGGACCTCCGGATTTCCTACGCCGCGGGGGCCGACGCGGTCCTTCTTATCGCCTCGCTCTTCTCCGCTCAGGAGCTCGAGCACCTCTACCGCGCTGCTCAGCGCCTGGGACTGGAGCCCTTAGTCGAGCTTCACGGACCGGAGGATGTGATCAAGGTGCGGAAATTTGCGCCCGGTCTCGTGGGAATCAACTCACGGAACCTCGAGACCTTCGAGGTCGATAAGGGGTATCCGGCGATGATTAGGCCCCTCGTCGATTGGGACGCCCGGTGCATCTTCGAGTCGGGAATTACCCGCCGGGAGGATGCTCTCTTCGCCCGGTCCGCGGGCTTTCGGGGGGTGCTGGTCGGGGAAGCGGCGGTACGGAATCCCGGTCTGGTAGAAGAGCTGGTGTCCGCCTTCGGTCCCGAGGAACGGTGGGTCGAGGATCGCGGCTTCTGGGGCCGTCTCTTCGCCCGGCTGGGCGAAAAAAGGGGCGTGAACGGAGGCGCCCCCGGCGGTAAAACCGGCGTGGAGCAGGGGCGGGCCCCGGTGTCTCCCCTGGTCAAGGTGTGCGGGATTACCTCGGTAAAGGATGCGGCGAAGGCGGAAGAACTCGGGGCCGATCTCGTGGGATTTGTTTTAGCGGATTCGCCCCGGCGGGCGAATCCGGACCTGCCGAGGGAGGTAAAGAACCTCTCCTGTCTCAAGGTGGGCGTCGTGGTCGTGCAGGCCGGGGAGAGCGAGCTCTCTCCGGAGACCCGGCGCCTCCTTGAAGACGCCTCCCTCGACGCGGTCCAGTTTCACGGGGACGAATCTCCCGAGGATTGTATGGAAATGGGATTTCCCTACTACAAGGCAGTGCGGATCGGGAGCCCCGGTGATCTCGAGACCGCCCGGGCCTATCGTGCTCCCCGGACCCTTTTCGACGCTTCGGTACCGGGGAGGCGGGGGGGGACCGGTGTTCCTATCGACGAGGAGCTTTTGGTGGGCTCCGCGGGAGGGCCGGGACTATGGCTGGCCGGGGGGATCAGGAGCGAAACGGTGGAGGAAATCATAGGAGCCTTCCGTCCCGAGCTCATCGATGTGTCTTCGAGCCTCGAGTGCGCCCCCGGCATCAAGGACCACCGGGAAATGCACCGCTTTTTCGAACGGATTCAGGAATTGCACGCGAAAGGAGCTTTTCATCATGGATAGAGATTACTACGGACGATTCGGCGGACGATACGTTGCGGAGGTCCTCCGCCGGGCCCTCGACGAGCTCGACCGGACCTTCCGTGCCGCGGAGGCGGACGCCTCTTTTCATGAGGAGGTCCAAGACTTCGCGCGCACCTACATCGGAAGGCCCACCCCCCTCCTGCATGCCGCGAATGCTTCGAAGCGGCTCGGCGGGGGGGACCTCTATATCAAGCTCGAGGGGCTCGCGAATACCGGGGCCCACAAGATCAACAATGCCGCGGGGCAGGCGCTCCTGGCGAAGCGGATGGGTAAGACCCGGATCATCGCCGAAACCGGAGCGGGGCAGCACGGGGTGGCCGTCGCCGCGGTCTGCGCGAAGCTGGGACTCGAGTGCACCGTCTATATGGGGGAGGTGGATATCCGCAGGCAGAGGCCGAACGTGTTCTGGATGGAGCTCTACGGGGCGCGGGTGGTCCCGGTCGGTACGGGGTCGCGTACCCTCAAGGACGCCGTCAATGAGGCCCTCAGGGATTGGGCGGGAAGCTTCGAGACGACCCATTACTGTATCGGTTCCGCCTTAGGCCCCGCCCCCTATCCGGGAATGGTCCGGTTCTTCCAGTCCGTGGTGGGAGAGGAAACCGCCGCGGAGGCCGGGAGGCGGGGACTGGACGTCCGGGCGCTCATTGCCTGTGTCGGGGGAGGATCGAATGCGGTGGGATTTTTCAGCCCCTATCTCGACGAGGAGCATCCCCGCCTGATCGGGGTCGAGGCCGGAGGGCGGGGCGCCGGTATAGGAAATCACGCCTCGAGGATGTCCGGAGAGGGCCGGGAGGGGATAGTCCAGGGATACAAGAGCTTCTTTCTCCTCGACGACGACGGCCAGGTCCAGCCGACCCACAGCATAAGCGCGGGCCTCGACTATCCCGGCATCGGTCCGGAGCTGGCCCGCTGCGGGGAGACCGGGCGAATCGAGTTTACCACCGCCTCCGACCGGGAGGCCGTCGATGCGGTCCGCTTCTTCGCCCGGGAAGAGGGTATCGTCTTCGCTCTGGAATCGGCCCATGCCGGCGCCGCGGCGATGAGGCTTCTTCCCGGCTACGAACCGGGGCAGGCGGTTATCGTCAACATGTCGGGGCGGGGTGATAAGGATCTGTTCATCTGCGCCCCCGAAATCCAGCCCGAGGAGTGGAGGAAGTACCTGAGAGACGAGGCGGAGGTCCTCGCGGCGTCGGCCGCGGGGTCCCGACCGGAGGAGAAAACCCATGGCCGGTGATGTATCTAGGATCATGGCGCACCTCGTGGCCGAGTATCCGAGCCGCGACTGCTGTCTGCAGATCGCCCGGGGGCTCGCCGCGGGGGGAGCCGACTATCTAGAGGTGCAGTTTCCCTACAGCGATCCCTCCGCCGACGGGCCCGTCATTCAGACCGCCTGCGACCGGGCGCTGAAGGCCGGATTTACCTTAGACGGCGGATTCGCTCTGGTAGAAGAAATTGTAAGTACCACGAAACGTCCGGTGTTTATTATGGGATACGCCGGGACCGTCTACGCCAGGGGGGTACGCCGCTTTGTCCGGGATGCACGGCGTTCCGGCGCATCCGGGCTTATCGTTCCTGATCTGGTTCCCGGGAGCGACGAGGGGTTGTATCAATGCGGGAGGGAAACGGGGGTTCCCGCACTCCCCGTGGTCGCCCCCTCGCTCGACGAGAGGAGGCTCGAAAGGATCCTCACCGAAGGTTCCCCTTACCTCTACGCGAGCTTAAGAACCGGTATAACCGGGACGGCTACCGACGAGAAGGGGGCGGCCCCTTTCCTCGAAGACCTGAGACGGAGGACCGGGGCGAAGATCCTAGGCGGATTCGGAATCCGCACCCGTGATCAGATCAGGGCCCTTTCCCCCCTGGTCCATGCCTTGGTTGTGGGAAGCTTTTTTGTGGAAAAGATCGAAAAGTCCGTTCAAGCATCACCAAAAATGCTATATAATATAATGTATCGAAGTATTTTGGCGCTCATGAACGGGGATGATGAAGAAGAAAAAACTGACTCCAGAGGAAACCGCGGCGGCGATCGAACGGATTAGAAGCCTCTATAACGACTATATTATACGATATTCCAAGCCCTTTTCGGTAAAAAACGGCTTCGAAGAACGGTACCGGGACGCTCTGAAGTCCCGAATCGATTTGGACGGGTTCCTCTTCGCCGAGTTTTCCGTTATCCGGCAGCTCCTTCAGCGGGAGGAGGATCGTGCCGCCGCGTCCGCGGAACCGCCTCCCCCGCGGGATGACGTAACCCGAAAGGTGGGCTTCGCCGACCGCATTATGGAGGAGAACCGGAAGAGGATAGAGCACTATCCTGAGCTCTCCTTGGGATCCGACGCCTCTTCCGATGTCGAGAAACTCTTCGGGGCTTTGGCGGAGTTCGACAAACGGTACTGGGGGACCGTGTCGGAGCTTCTGCGCCGTCCCGCCTTTTCGGTCCTCTACGAGACCCGGAACCACCTGGAGGCGGAAGCGGAGGAGCTCTGCGTGCCCCGGCGCGACCCGTACCCTCCGGTCCTCTCTACCTACTGCAGGTACTTGGAAAGATTTCCCCGGGATTGGGACGCCCTGGAACGGGAGGGGCAGAGATGTATCCTGAGGGGTTCTTTTTTCCTTCATAGGATAGCCCTATTCTTGAAAGATGTAACGAACAAGGAATTTATCGAGGAGGAAGAGAAAAAACGGGTGGAAACTATTTACGATTCGGTACATAGTATTATAAGCGATTTTCGTTTGCACGATCTGAAACCACGCTTTATGGAGGAAAGGGAACATGGCATCTGAAGTTACGTTAACTCCGGACAACTTCGACGAAGAGGTCCTTAAATCGGATATCCCCGTGCTGGTGGACTTCTGGGCGGATTGGTGCGTCCCCTGTAAGATGGTCGCTCCGATACTCGAGGAGATCTCAGACGAGTATCAAGGAAAGCTCAAAGTAGGAAAGTTCAACGTTGACCAGGGGACCGACCTCGCCTCCAAATACAACGTGGTGAGCATACCCACAATGATACTCTTCAAATCCGGTGAAGTCACGGCACAGAAAGTAGGCGCCGGATCGAAGGATGATATCGTCGCCCTCTTCTCCGATCACCTGTAGACGCGGCCAAGATTTTACGGCACATATACATCGTCGCTGTTGACTCCGCCGAAGGTGTACCCTCCGGTAGGAACGATGTGCCAGTCGTTCCGGGAGTCGGTGTCGGTGCCCGAGCTGTCTCTGCACATCGACCGGGTCGCGGTGCTCGGATCGGGATCGATCGCGTCCTCCGGAGCGATGAGCTCCCCCGCGGCAACCCATCCCCCTTCTTCATACAGATTTTCCGCCCTATCCAATACCCTTGTCGAGCCGAAGCCCCGGTATCGATCATCGGAGGCGGAGGTCCGGTTGCTGTAGAGGACCCCGTCGATGAGGCCCCCCGAGGGTGAGGCGTACAGGGCGAGAACCCCGTTGTTTCCCGAGAGCCCGCTTCCCCCGACGACCCAGAAATCCCACGCCCCGGGAGAAGCGTCGAGGCCCCCCGATTCGTCGGGGCTCTCCGTTTCGTCGATCTCCTCGGGTATCCCCTGGGGCTTGAAGTGGATGAGGATGTAATCTCCTCCCGCGACCTCGAGGGGCGGAAGGACTTTTTTCTGAGCGAAATCCTCCCGCGTTCCCTCGTAGAGGGTAACCCCCGCCAGATTTCCCCCGCTCAAGACCGCGAGCTCCGTCAGGTCGGGGTGGTTTCCCGAGCCCTGGGTGGTGAATTCATTGATAATCAGCCCCGGGACCCGGGGATTGTAGCCGTAGAAGGGTGTAATGAAGCTCATGCTGTTGCCGTTTTCGTCTTCCACCCGCCCCTCGAGATAGTATTCGACCCCCAAGGCCTGGTTTTCCCCGAGGGTAAGAAGAACTTCACTTCCCCGCGTTTCGATCCCGCCGAGGGAAAGAGCCGGGGTAATCCTCACATCCCCGGTCTCGACCCTCACCTCCTGGTCGAAGGCGAGCCTGACCTCCCTCGCGGAAGGGACCGATATCCCGAGAAGGGCCGGGGGGCGGAGGTCGAACTCATCGATCTCCCTCAAGTCCGAGACCGGCAGGCACCCGGCGAGAAGGACCGCCATGAGCAGAAGGGTCACCTTCGCCGTCCATCCGTGCAGTCCCGCCGCCGACCGTCGATTATCCGTTTTCATATCAAGCCTCCTGTAAGGTGAGACAACCTCATCCCTTCCCTTGCTTCAACGGGGAAGTCGGTTTATGATCGAAGGTATGGCGGAAAACGCGTTATTCGAAAAGTACGGGAAAACCTACGATGCGGGAAAGATCATCTTCCGGGAGGGGGAAGAAGGCGACAAGATGTACATCATCCAGGACGGGACCGTCCGGATAAGCAAGAACATCGACAATACCGATTATACCTTGGCCGTTCTCGGAAAGGGAGAGTTTTTCGGCGAGATGGCCTTGGTCAGCAGGACCCTGCGCAGCGCCACCGCCACCGTGGGGGATACGGCCCGGCTTCTCGAGTTCGACCGGAAGGGCTTTTTGGGGATGATCGAAAAGAACGCGAAGATCGCGTTGAATATCATCGACAAGCTCTGCCGGAGGCTTCAGCAGGCCAATCAGCAGATCCATCACCTCAAGAAACGGGACGAAGAAGGTCTTATCGCCTTGAATCTTCATTACGCATTTTCCGAGTCGGGAAACGCCGTCCTCGACAAGATGAAGACCGTCCGGGAGCTCTCCTTAAGCCTCGAAATCCCCGCCGAAAGAATTTCCCAATACCTCGAAAAATTCGGCAAGGGTGATATTATTCAAATAACGGGGAATACGATCACCCTGATGAATGCGGAAAAACTCATGAGCCTTTCGGGAATGAGCCGATAATTTAAGAATAATACGGATAGAAGGACGGTAGTATGTGCGGAATAGTCGGGTATGTAGGCGAGAAGCAGGCTTCGAAGGTCCTCTTAGAGGGGTTGAGGCGCCTCGAGTACCGGGGGTACGACAGCGCGGGAATCTGCGTAGGCATGGATGCCACACTTCAGGTGCTCAAAAAGAAAGGTAAGATAAAAGATCTGAGAAGCATTGTTCCCGACGATTTTCCGGGGAGTTTCGGAATCGGTCACACCCGCTGGGCCACCCATGGAGAGGTCAACGACGTCAACGCCCATCCCCACACCGACACTACGGGCAAGATCGCCATCGTCCATAACGGAATTATCGAGAACTACACGAGCCTCCGGGATATGTTGGTGAGCGAGGGGGACATCTTCGTCACCGATACCGACAGCGAGGTCATAGCCCACTTGATCGGAAAATATTACGAGGGAAACCTGGAGAAGGCCGTCCGCAGGGCCGTCTCGCTCGTGAAGGGGACCTACGGGATAGCCTGTGTCCACGCCGACGAGCCGATGAGGATCGTGGGGGCGAGGAACGGGAGTCCCCTGGTGGTGGGGATCGGGAAGGACGAGATGTTCCTTGCAAGCGACGTCACCGCGGTTATGGCCCACACTCGGGAGGCGGTCTATCTGGAGGACGGAGAGATTGTGGTGATCACCCCGGAAACGTATGTAACCACCGATCATCGCGACCAGAGCGTCTGCAAGACCGTTAACCACATCGAGTGGGAGCTCGAGGAGATCGAGAAGGCCGGATACGAGCACTTCATGGAGAAGGAGATCCACGAGCAGCCCGAATCGATAGAGCGGGCCATGCGGGGACGCCTCGACAAGGAAACCGCTACCGGACACCTGGGCGGGCTCAATCTGACCAACAAGGAACTCTTAAACCTGGAACGGATCAAGATTATCGCCGCGGGGACCTCGAGCTACGCGGGAATGGTCGGGGGCTATCTCCTGGAAAACATAGCCCGAATCCCCGCCCAGGCCGATTTGAGCTCGGAGGTACGCTACAAGAACCCCGTCGTGGAGCGTAACTCCCTCTATTTCGCGGTATCCCAGTCGGGGGAGACGGCGGATACCCTCTACGCCATGCGGGAGCTCCAGCGAAAGGGGGGTACGGTCTTAGGGATCTGTAACGTGGTCGGTTCCACCATTCCGAGGGAATCGGACGGAGGGGTCTACATCCATTCGGGGCCGGAGATCGCCGTAGCCTCCACCAAGGCCTTTACCTCCCAGCTGGTAGCCTTCTACATCTTTACCCTCATCATGGCCCGGATGCGGGACATGTCCTTCTCGGACGGCCTCAAATACATCCGAAACCTAGAGCTCCTTCCCGAGCAGATCCGGTGGATTCTCGGGAACAAGGAAAAGATGCGAGATCTCGCCAAGAAATACGCCGGTGCGGAGAATTTTCTCTTTCTAGGGCGGGGGATCAACTATCCCGTGGCCCTGGAAGGGGCGTTGAAGCTCAAGGAGATCGCATATATTCACGCCGAGGGATACTGCGCGGCGGAGATCAAGCACGGCCCGATAGCGCTGATAAATGAAAAGACCCCGAGCTTCTTCTTAGTCCCCGACGACGAGCTCAGGGACAAGGTCCTTTCCAACCTCAAGGAGGTCAAAGCCCGCAGGGGCAAGGTTATCGCCCTGGCCGTGGAAGGGGACAGGGAAGTCGAACAGATCGCCGACGACGTCTTCTTTATTCCCAAGGCGGACGAGATCATGTATCCCTTCCTCCTAGTCGTTCCTCTGCAGCTCTTTGCCTACTATTGCGCCCTCGAGCTCGGACGGAACGTCGACCAGCCCCGGAATCTCGCCAAGAGCGTTACGGTGGAGTAGAGGCGTCATAGAGTGTCCGTAACCAAGAGGTGGACTGCCTCGAGCCGCGGAATTCTGATTTTGTTATTGGTTTTTGCTCCCCTTGTATCGATTTCCGCCCCGGCGCCCCTCTACGCTCAGGAAAACCGGGAAGAGCCCTCCGTGGGACTGCTTATCAAGGGTCCGGAATTCCGCCGGGGAATTTCGGTTCTCTATCCCAACGCCATCCCCAGCTTTTACGGAGAATACTCCTACGAGGATATTACCGTCCGGGTCTTCTATACCGAGGAGCCGATTGCCGTCAGGGACAGCTGGGGTTCCTACCCCTGCGCGGGCACGCCCCTTGCCCGGCTCCCCGAACGGAGGGACCTGGTCCTCTACTACGAGGATGAACGGGGGTGGAAGGTCTTTTTCGTATTCCCCGCCCGGATAGATGAGGGGTCTCCGTGCAGGTTTATCGAGGTGTTCCTGGCGAGGCTTACCTATTTCTTAGGTATTACCGGGAAGGAACGGATAGTCCCTCTTCCCGCGGTATTGAGGTTTCAGTAGGACGGCTTCTCGTAAACCGCCGCGCAGCTTCGGCCGATACTAGAAGGGATATGAAGCGTCTCTCTATACTCACGGCTCTTTTCTTGACCGCCTGCGGGTCCCTCTCCGCGGACCTGAACATTCCCTCCGATCACTTGAGAATCGAGCAGAGCCTCGAAGGCGGATATATCCTTACCGTCAAGAAGACCGATGATATCGGTTCGATACTGCTGACCGAATCCACCGCGGACCCGGATATGCGGGTCCATTCCTATACCCTGCGCAATCCCGAATATCACCCCTTAAACGGCGATGAGCGGCGGAAGCTCGACGGCGAGTTTCTGGACCCGGAGGCGGGAATCTACTCTTTAGTAGACTCCACCGGCGAACCGGACGAAGAGTTCGGTGAGGCCTTTCGGATTTTCGTCCCCTATGTTGTCATCTACGGCTATCCCTGGTCCCGGCAGGGGGAGCTAATGGTTCTCGACGGGACCTGGCTCAACATCCGTGCCTTCGAGAAGCCCTACGCCGATTACGAGGGGGTGTACGCGGACAATCCCTTCGTTCTCAAGGTCGTGCAGAAACCCATGGAGGGCCCCCCCGAGGGGAACTACATGGAGGACACCGTGGAGAATTTCACGGAAATCGCCAAGGAGGGGCGGGGGACGACCGTTTTTTCCCGGGGGTACGAGGATATGGTGGACGAGATCGGGACGATAATAGGGGAGTGCGAGGGAAGAACCCTGGATCTGGTCCTGGCCCTGGATACCACCAAGAGCATGGAGGATAACATCCCCTACCTCCGGGAGCTCTTAGTCCCCCTCCTGGAGAAGCACACCGCCCGCTTCGAAGTCTTGAGGTTCGGACTGGTTCTCTACAGGGATTACATGGAGCAGTACTTAGTCAGATCGAGTCCCTTCCGTGACGGATTAGGAGGGCTCCAGGCCGACCTCGACGCTATTCGGGTGCTCGGGGGACGTGACATTCCCGAAGCCGTCTACGAGGCGCTCTATGCCGCCGTGGAGGAATATCCCTGGAGGGCGGAGGACCGGCGGATCATCCTTATCGGAGACGCCCCGGCTCATCCGAGACCCCGGGGAAAGGTGACCAAGGAGATGGTCTATGCCGGAGCCGAGGAGAGAGACATCCGCCTGCACACCATAATCCTACCTCAGTAGCCGGGCTATTTAGCGAATCTACGTTTTAGTTTTTCCAGCGCCCGGGAATTGCCCTCAAAGGCGATATTTTCGGGAAACTCGTCCAGAGTAAACCACCGGCATTCGGTAATGTCGTCGGCGGGGGTGAGGGCGGTTTCAGTCGCTTCGGTCCCGTCTAGGGCGCAGATGTAGTAGAGGCACAGGGTATTGCTTGCCGATTCGGGAACCCCTTCCCGGGGGTAGGTGTCGACCTCGGCGGTGAAGAGCTCGGATACGGTTATCTCCGCGGCGAGCTCCTCCCGAATCTCCCGATGCAGGGCGTCACGGGGATCTTCCCCGTTTTCGATGAAACCGCCGGGCATGTCCCAGTATCCCGCGTAGGGCTCGACTCCTCGTCGGACAAGGAGAATTTCCCTGCTTTCGCCGCTTGACCGGGTTATCATCGCTCCGACGGCGGGTTTTGCATTTTGATAGAACCGGTAGCCGCACCGGGTACAGGTCAGAAGCGACCGGGAAAGTCGACTGAGATCTCCCCCGCAGAGGGGGCAGAACCGATATTCCGGGAGCCGGGACATATTATTCTTCTTCGATCTTTACTAAGAGCTTTTCCGCGAGAACCGGAGGCCAGGGGGGAAGAGAGCCCGCGTCCTCTTCCAGGTAGCGGTCGAGGATGGCCTCGAAACCCTCTTTCGCTTCTTCCATGTTCCCCATCTTGTAGTGGAGGAAGGCGATCTCGTAATCGGCGATGATCTTGCTCTCCTCGTCGGTGGGGAATAAAGCGTCAATCTGCTGATAGTAATGAAGAGCGGTCTCGTAGTCCCGTTTGTCGATAGCCGCTTCCTGGGCGAGTTGAAACACCTCGGAGGGGGTCATGTCCTCGTCCAGGGGGACCGGCCCGGATTTACATGCGCCGGCGAACAGGACCGCCGCGATGATTACGGTACATATGGGTAGCACAAGGGTAACGGGTGATTTTTTCATATCAAGTCTGACCGCTGTAGATCTCATCCTTTATAGGGAGGGTTTTTTTCAGTTCTTTCAAGTAATCCTTTGCATCCCCCATGGGGGTATACGCGTCACAGGATTCAACGCTGCGTCGGGCCACGGTGAAGTACTTATAGATCTTTTCTTCACCGAGCTTTTTTCGCCATTTGCCGGCGGAACAGCGCACTCTCAGCTGATACTCGCCGTGTCCGCAGGGAGCGTGCACGAGTTTGCAGTTGATACAATTGGCGCAGTAAATCTTCTCCGATGTCTCTTCGCAAAGGCCCCCACCCGGAGTGTCCCGGCTTTCGGCCATAGGCTCCTCCTCTCTTCCGGATCGTATACTACCATGATCGACTTTTTCACGTCAATAGTTTAGTGCAGCCTCTGGATTCAGCCGATTCCGGAGTATATACTGTGTTCTATGGGTCTGCTCCGTCGGTGTTTTCCCTATTATCTGCGATATCGCTTTTCATCGTCCCTCCGCAAGCGGCGCTCTCTAAGCGGTTTGATCCTGAGGTATTCGTGCCCGAGCTGCGAAAAACACTTTCGGGATCACGTCCCGGGATTGGATGCGAAATCCTTCGAGAAGGTACCCCTGGTGCGCCGATGTGAGTACTGCGGGGGACACCTGACTCTGGAGAATGTATTCGAGGAGCGGCGGACCCGCTCCTAATCTCTTCGCAGAATGCTTTTCCCGCCCGCGAGGATTCGGCTGATGAGCCGGGAAAGGGGCCCGCGAAAGGCCCGCCGATCCGGCAGCCGCCGGGCGAAGAGGTAGGTGGAGACCACGGCATCGGGCGAATCCTCCTCGGGATACGCGGTAAAAAAATCGAGATAGAATTGAATGATCATCGCCGCGATGTCTTCGTTCGAGAGAACGGGGTAGAGGGAGGGCAGCTTGGTTTTTCCCACCGCCCCCACCAAGGGAAGAAAGGTGCGGCTTCGCCATATCCGGGCCGATTCGGGGGTTATCTCCCCCATCTTTGCGCGCATGTCGTCAAGGAGGGTCCGATACCCCTCGACGGAGCCGAGTCTGATATTGGTCAGGTTGGTCACTTGTTCGAAATACCGCTGAGAGACCGCCCGCTTGAGCTGGGAGGGATCGTCATCGTCGATGTATTCATGGACGTAGGCATCGAGATACTCGACACCGATTTCGACGGCCGAGGCTGTCCTTCGGTGCCCGTCGATTATGTAGTGCTTCCCCCGGTAGAGGTTTGTCTTGATCGGGGGGAAGTGGGACATCCTGTTCGCGGCGGCGGTTACCTCCCGGCGCCTGAATATCTCCTTTCGGTCCCGCCTACCGACGGCGTGGAATCGGGTGTTCACCCGGCCGCACTTGTCCACCGTACCGACTACGTCTTCGGTCCTGATGACTCGAATGCCTAAATCGAAAACGGTATGCCCCGATATATCGTCGAGGACGTCGGCGAAACAGGGGGCGTATTTCACTCCAAACCTCTAAGGAGGCCTGAGATCCATTCTTCGTGTTCCTGCTCCTGCCGCATCAGGTAGCTAAAGACCTCCCGGGCGGCACGCAACCGGCTTCTATCGGCGAGTTTCTTGTACCTTCGTACGGCCCTGCGCTCCTTTTCTATGGCGGTCATCAGGAGGTGTCTAAAATCGGCGGGGGCGGTGCCGAAATCAGCGGTTTCCGGAACTGTGGGTCCGCTGGAGGATGGGGCCCCCTCCGCCTCACCCCCTTCCGCTCGCAGGGCCTCCGCGGCTGTATCGGGGTTTTCCTGGAGCTCATGAAGCTTGATTCGATGCTCCAGCTCGGCCGCCGCGAGGAGCTTGAGAACCCGGGCGGCCTCCGGCGGAGGTGAGGAATTGAGTAGCCCCTCGTAGAGGCCGTAGGCATGTTCCTCGGCGGCGATGGCGTGTTCGAGGAGTATCTTGATAATGAGGGATCTGAAAAATGCCATATCTCTAAGGTACTATATTCGATATCCCGTCGTCACGTGTTATGATTTTGGTTTCCCAGAGCCGCCTCAGATAGAAATCCCTCCAGACAGGTTCGAGGGAAGGTTCCCGGGCGAGGCCTTCGAGGTGGCGGACAATCATTCCCTGCTCGGGGTGTTTGTAATTGGCAATGGGGATCGGCTTCACCGAGGTTATCCTCGGACCGCCCGGAGAGGAGATTACCGTTACCCTGAAGAGGGCGCTCTCACCGGTGGGGATCCGGACCGACTTGGTGTCGAGGGGATCGAGCCTCCACGTCTGCCCGGAAATGAAATTACCCGTCGAGTAGAGGGAAAGCCGCGCGCCGGTTTTCCCGTTTTCGAGGTGCCAGGATTGAAGAACATGGGGATGATGGGCCCACACGATGTGGACCCCCCTGTCATGGATCTCCTCGAAGAAGGCGATCTTCTCAACTGCGGGGACCCGGGAATATTCCACACCTCCGTGAAAGCTTACGATGAAGAGATCGTATTCCCCTGTGACGGCATCGAGCAGGTCGAGGAACTCATCCTTCGCTTCCTCGTCGTGATAATTCAGGAGAAAGACCCCCTCCGCGCCGTAATAGGAGTTTAAGAATTCGGTAATCGCCACGAATCCTATCCGCCATGTACGGTAGTCTATAGGGGTGACGGATATACCCGATCCGGGAGGATCACAGAGTCCGGAATAGGATATTCCGTAGATACGCTCCATTTCCTTCAGAAATGTTTTCGTTTCTTTGACTCCCACGCCTCCCAAATCGGTTATGTGGTTGTTCGCGGCCGAAAAGACGTCGAAACCCGCGTGAATTGCCGCCTCCACGTAGGGGGGATGAACGTTAAATGAGGGGTAATTGCTCATCGGCCGCCCGGAATGCACGGGAAATTCCAGATTACCGAAGGTCAGATCGTCGCTCCACAGGAAAGTCCGGATTCCCTCGTAGATATGAGAGTAAGGCGGACGGTTATAGTTGACGTCGTGGGCCATGATGTCCCCGGCGAAGGTAAGGACCAACGCGGGTTTCTTTTCTTGGGGATAGACGGAGGGCTCGGTGGGAGGCAGACGTACCATTTCCCTCCGGCTGAAGCAGCCGGACAGGGTAGAAACGATTATCCCTGCGATACAGGCGGTCAGGAGTAGTGTCCGGACTCCGCGTCCGGTGGTTCCGAATAGTGACTTCATTCCGTATTGGTATTATCGGGGTGGGGCCTGAGGTTTGTCCAGCGCAAAAAATAATGCTACTATCATCCTATGCCCGACATACTCTGCCTAGGGAACGGTTCGTATGATATCTACTTCGTCGTCGAGGGATACCCCGTGGAAAACCTCAAATACGCCGCCGATGTCTTTCTCGAATCTCCCGGGAACCCCTTTCCCGGGCAGCACCGAGGCTCCTCCTCCGCGGTCTCGGCTATATCGGTTAGAGAGTGCCCCCGATCGTGGGGATGAAATACACCCTATATATTGGTTTGCATAGATTTACGAAGTATCATGTCCTTCCATCAAGATTGAATAATCTAATTTGTTTCACTACAATCCTTTTCTCAAACATTATCCCCACGATCGGGGGCACTCTCTATCGGTTACGCGGCGTGGAGGCCGGCGGTCCATTCCCGGGCCGGAGGAGGCAGCCGCCTTCCTCGCGGAGCGGACCGATGAGGCCGAGACGAGATCCCTATAGACCCCCTATAGACCCTAGGAGTCCTTCCGGGCTTTGGCCTTTTCGATGAGCTCGAGGAGGCTTGTCATCTTGGGTTTGGGATCCGCTTCGGCGGCCCTCCGCTCTTCCTCGGTATAGTTGGTCTCCAAAAAGCCGTGGATGTCTATCCGGGCTTCCCAGCAGGAGACGATGTTCCGGCAAAAGGTGTCGCTTGCCGGTTTGCGGCAATAGCCGAAGGGCACGGCATGCCCCAGGCGGGGGCAGTACCGTGTTCGGCCGTCGTAATGATTCAGTTCTACCATTTTCCCGATTTCGCGGTTTTCGCCTTGGGAAAACCCTCGATGGCGGCGAGGTTCTTTTCGAGCTCTTCCTTGGGGAACTCGTAGTCCTCGAGCTTTCCACTCATGTAGGCGTCGTATCCCATCATGTCCATGAGGCCGTGGCCGCTCAGGTTGAAAACGATCACCTTCTCCTTCCCCTCTTCCTTGGCTTTGTTCGCCTCCTGAATAGCCGCCGCGACGGCGTGGCTGGTTTCGGGAGCCACGATAATCCCCTCCGTCCTCGCGAAGGTCAGGGCCGATTCGTAGCATTCCAGCTGATGGATAGACCGGGGATTCAAGAGTCCCTCTACCACCGCCTGAGAAACCAGGGGGGACATGCCGTGATAGCGGAGACCGCCGGCATGAATGGGAGGCGGAACAAAATTGTGGCCCAAGGTGTACATCGGCAAGAGGGGGGTCATCCCGGAGAAGTCTCCGAGATCATAGGCAAAGGGCCCCTTGGTAAGGGTCGGGCACGATGCGGGTTCCGCCGGGACGATTTCGATGTCCGCTCCGTTTATCTTTTCGTGCACGAAGGGGAAGGCAAGTCCCGCGAAGTTGCTACCGCCTCCGGCGCACGCGATGACGACGTCGGGGAGCTTCTCACCGGCCTTTTCGAGCTGCTTCTTCGTCTCCAGTCCGATAACGGTCTGGTGGAGCATTACGTGGTTCAAGACACTTCCTAGGCCGTACTTGGTGGAACCCGATTCGTCGGTTACCGCGGCTTCCACCGCCTCGCTAATGGCGATCCCTAAGCTCCCCGGTGTATCCGGGTTTGCCTCGAGGATCTCCCGGCCCGCGTTGGTCTCGGTGCTCGGGCTCGCGATACATTCGGCGCCCCAGGTCTGCATCATCAGCTTTCGGAAGGGTTTCTGGTCGAAGGATATCCGCACCATGAAGACCTTCAGCTCCAAGCCGATCAAAGCGCAGGCGAAGGCAAGGGCGCTCCCCCACTGGCCTGCCCCGGTCTCGGTGGTCATCCGTTTGACCCCTTCCTTCTTATTATAGTAAGCCTGAGCGACCGCGGTGTTGGGCTTGTGGCTTCCCGCGGGGCTCAAACTCTCGTTCTTATAGTAGATCCGAGCGGGAGTGCCTAAAGCCTCTTCCAGCGCCGTGGCCCGGTGGAGGGGAGACGGCCGCCATCTGGCGAGAATGCTCCGAATTTCCTCGGGGATATCGACCCAGCGGTCCTGGCATACCTCCTGTTCGATCAAAGCCATGGGAAAAATGGGTGTAAGCATGTCCGGGGTCACCGGATTCCCGTCGGGGCCCAAGGGAGGCTGCATCGGGGTTGGGAGGTCGGCAGCGAGATTGTACCATTGTTTCGGCAGTTCATCGTCCTGAAGGACAATCTTTGTCATCTGTATCTCCTTTTACGTTTCTATGTGTAGAAACAGTACACGAGGATCAAGTATCTGTCAAGCGGGGAAAGAAAAAAGAAAAGAAAATTGAGACATTTTTATTATTGTGAATAGTATCACATATAAATATTATTGTTGTTATATTTGGTTTTATAATGTCGTTATATGAGAAAATGATATCATATTACTGATAAATAAGTAATATTATAAGTTTAATTTGACATATAAAGAATCTCGTTTTATAATAATGCAACAAGGTGGTGATAACAGCGTATGTCAGTCCTCACACCAGTAAAAAAAGGTGCCATACACCGTTAATCAAGCCAATACATAAGGAGTGTGTCATGCCAGCAACTACCGAACTCGTCATCCTCGATGACAAGGCAATCTCCGATGATGAATTGTATTCTCGTTTAGACGACATCATCGCGGGCTTTGCGGATACCGAGGGGGCCCTTATCCCGGTCCTCCAATCGGTGCAGAATCTCTTCGGCTATCTGCCGGAGAAGGCCCTTAAACACATCAGCCTCGAGATGAACATACCGTACAGCGAGGTGGCGGGTGTCGTAACCTTCTATTCCTATTTTTCCACGGTCCCCCGGGGAAAGAACATCGTCCGGGTGTGCTTAGGGACCGCCTGCTATGTGCGCGGCGGAAAAGAGGTCCTCGAGGCTTTCAGAAAGCAGCTCGATATCGATGTGGGCGGTACTACGGAAGACCGGAGGTTTTCCCTCGAAGTAGGAAGATGCTTCGGGGCCTGCGGACTCGCGCCGGTCGTTCTCGTGAACGACGACGTTCACCAGCGGGTCAAACCGTCGAAGATCAAAGAGCTGCTTGCGCCGTATTACACCGATGAAGAACAGGAGGCTCACGCATGAAAACGGCTGTAAAAATAGGATCCGTCAAGGATTTGAACGGTCTCAAAGAGAAGGGCTTAGACGACAAAAAGAAGAAAGCCGCCGATAAAGAGATACTCCTCTGCGCGGGGGCCGGATGTATCGCCTCCGGAGCGCTGGAGCTCAAGGCGGCCCTCGAAGCTGCCTTGGAAAAGGCGGGCATGGAAGTGCCCATTACCGAAACCGGGTGTCTCGGGCCCTGTGCCAAGGGACCGGTCATCATCGTCAAACCGGACAACGTCTTCTACGAGGACGTGAGTAAGGACGACGCCCAGGACATCGTCGGTCTCCATCTCCTCGAGGGGACCGTGGTCGATAGGCTGGTCCACAAGAACTTAGAGGACGGAAAGGCGGCCCCTAAGCAGGAGGACATCGATTTCTTTTCCGGGCAGACCAAGATAGTACTCCGCAACTGCGGACGGATCGATCCTCTGGATATCGAAGACTACATCGGCGAGGACGGCTATCAGGCCTTGGCCAAAGCACTGTCCATGGATGGGGACGCCCTCATCGAGGAGATGAAGAAGTCCGGGCTCCGCGGCCGCGGAGGCGGAGGTTTCCCCACCTGGCTCAAGTGGAACTTCGCTAAAAAGGCGGAGGGAGACATCAAGTACGTCCTGTGCAATGCCGACGAGGGAGATCCCGGCGCTTTCATGGACCGGAGCGTCTTAGAGGGTGACCCCCATAGCCTTATCGAAGGCATGGCCGTCGGAGCACACACCATCGGGGCGAGCAAGGGCTTTATCTATGTCCGTGCCGAGTACCCCTTGGCGGTCTCCCGCCTTATGAAGGCGTTGGAGCAGGCGAGGGAATACGGCCTTTTGGGTGAAAACATTCTAGGACTCGGCTTCGACTTCGATCTGGAAATCCGGATGGGATCGGGTGCCTTTGTCTGCGGTGAAGAGACCGCTCTCATCAATTCGATAGAAGGAAAGAGGGGCGAGCCGAGGCCGCGTCCTCCCTTCCCGGCGAACAAGGGACTGTGGGGAAGGCCGAGCCTGTTGAACAACGTGGAGACCTACGCCAACGTCCCGGCGATCATCCTAAACGGGGCCGAGTGGTACGCCTCTTTCGGCTCCGAAGAGAGCAAGGGAACCAAGGTCTTCGCCTTAGCCGGAGCCATCAATAACTCCGGGCTCGTAGAAGTTCCCATAGGTACCCCTTTAGGCGAGGTGATCTACGACATCGGCGGGGGGGGCCCCGGGGAAAAAAAATTCAAAGCCGCCCAGATCGGCGGGCCCCCCCGGGGGGGGATTCCCCAAGAAAAATTTAAATTAACCCC
>CAZXMO010000006.1:14947-51680 GCA_964641125.1 uncultured Spirochaetales bacterium | reverse complement strand
CGGGGGAATCCCCGGAAACAAGAACTTCAAGGCCGCTCAGATCGGCGGACCCTCCGGGGGATGTATCCCCAAGGAATATCTCAATGTACCGCTGGATTACAACGAGCTCATCGATCTCGGGGCCATCATGGGTTCGGGAGGGCTCATCGTCATGGACGACGATACCTGTATGGTCGACGTGGCCCGGTTCTTTCTCGAGTTCGTCCAGGAGGAGTCCTGCGGTAAGTGCGTACCCTGCCGGGTCGGTACCAAGCGGATGCTCGAAATCCTTACCCGCATCTGTGAGGGACACGGCGAGGAAGGGGACATCGAGCGGCTCATCGAGCTCGGCGAGCAGATCAAAGAGACTTCCCTCTGCGGGCTCGGGCAGACCGCGCCCAATCCTGTACTCTCCACTATACGGTTCTTCCGAAATGAGTACGAAGAGCACATCCGGGACAAACACTGCGAGGCCGGCGTCTGTCCGTCCTTGGTCAGAGCCCCCTGTCAGACCGCCTGCCCGGCGGGCGTGGATGTGCCCGGTTTCGTAAGTCTCATCGGCGAGAAGCGGTATGCCGATGCTTTGCAGCTGCATAGAGAGCGTAATCCCTTCGCCGCGGTCTGCGCGCGGGTCTGTTTCCATACCTGTGAGGACAAGTGCCGCAGATCTACCTTGGACGACGCCGTTGCAATACGGGGGGTCAAGCGGTTCATGGTCGACCAGGAGGTCACCATCCAGGTCCCGGAAATCCGGGAGAACCCGGAAAATGCCCAAAGAAAAGTCGCCGTCATCGGCGCGGGCCCAGCGGGCTTGAGCTGCGCTTACTTCCTTGCCCGCTTAGGTTATAGGCCGACGGTGTTCGAGGCGGAGCAGCGGCCCGGGGGAATGCTCGTCCAGACCATCCCCGCCTACAGGCTCCCCAGGGAAACTTTGGCGAGGGAAATCCGGATGATCGAGCAGCTCGGGGTGGATATCATCACCGAAAAACGCTTAGGCGTCGACTTTACCCTCGACCAGCTCAAAGACGAGGGATACGAGGCGGTTTTCATGAGCCCCGGAGCGCCGGAGTGCATGGGCCTCGGTATCGTCGGCGAGGATGCCAAAGGGGTGGTCCTCGCGGGACAGTTCCTCAAGCAGTACAATATCCGCGGCTCGGTACCGGTAGGGAAGAAGGTCGTCGTCATCGGCGGCGGAAACGCGGCAATCGACGCGGCCAGGACCGCCCTGCGCTTAGGCTCCGAGGTAACCGTCGTGTACAGGCGGACCCAGGAGCAGATGCCCGCCTACGCCGAGGAAATCGAAGAAGCACTCATCGAGGGAGTGGAACTCAAGACCCTGACCCAGCCGGTGGAAGTACTCAAGACCACCGACGACAAGGTGCGGGGACTCAAGTGCATGCAGATGAAGCTCGGCGAGTTCGACCGGTCCGGACGCCGGCGGGCAACCGAATCAAAGGAGGACGTCTTCGTCCTCGAAGCCGATCAGATCATCGTGGCCATCGGACAGAGACTCGAGGCCAAGAAGCTCTTGGACGGCCAGGACGTGCGCCTCGGCAAGGACGGATTCATCAAGGTCGATCCGGTCACCTGCCGGACCTCGGCGGATTGGATCTTCGCCGGCGGCGACGCCGCGTCGGGCCCCGCCTCGGTTGTAACCGCCGTGGGAATGGGCGAGAAGGCCGCCGTGGGAATAGACCTCTATCTGACCGGCGAGGAGCACGCCTTCTGGCGTGAGGACAAGGTGGTCGATACCGATTACGACCCCGACGCCGATCCGGTCCCCTATCCGCGGGAGAGGCTCCAGACAATCGACGTGGAACGGCGGCGGAACAACTTCGACGAAGTAGAACAGCCTTGGGTGGAGAGCGTGGCCGTACGGCAGTGCAAGCGGTGCCTGCGCTGCGATTACGGAAAGACCCCCGTGAAGGCTGCCCAAAACAAGGAGGCCACACATGCCTAAACTGACTATAAACAACCAGGAACTAACCGTAGATTCGGGAACGACCATACTGTCCGCTGCTGCTCAGCTCGGTATCGAAATACCTACCCTCTGTTTTCTCGAGGGGAAGGATCCCCTAGGGGCGTGCCGAGTGTGCATGGTGGAGGTCGAGGGGGCCAAGACCCTTATGGCCTCCTGCGCCACCCCGGTGGGCGACGGAATGAAGGTGATGACCAACAGCAAAAAGGTCCGGGAGGCCCGCAAGGCGGTAGTCGAGCTTTTACTCAGCGAACACGAGGGAAACTGCCAGTACTGCGACCGCGCCGAGGACTGTGAGCTCAAGGCCTTAGCCTACCAGCTCGGTATCCGGGAGATCCACTACGAGGGAGAGAAACCGGAGGTCCGCATCGACGATACGACTCCGGCTTTGGTCCGGGATTCCGGAAAGTGCATTAAGTGCCGCCGGTGCATCACCGTGTGTAACGAGGTGCAGAAGGTCGGCGCCCTGTTCCCGCAGAACCGGGGATACGCCACCCTGATCGGTCCAGCCTTCGAGAGCAATCTCGATGCGGTGGCCTGCGTCCAGTGCGGACAGTGCGCCGCGGTCTGCCCGGTAGGCGCCATCAGCGAGCGGAGCCACATCCAGCAGGTGTGGGACGCCTTAGAAGACCCTTCCAAACACGTGGTTGTCCAGACCGCTCCGGCAATCCGGGCGGCCTTAGGGGAGTGCTTCGACTACGAGCCGGGGACCTTAGTCACCGGCAAGATGACCACCGCCCTCAAACGCCTCGGTTTCGACGGGGTCTTCGACACCAACTTCGCCGCGGACCTCACCATCATGGAAGAAGGGACCGAGCTCCTGACCCGCCTCAAAAAGGTTTTGGTCGACAAGGAAGATGTGGCCCTCCCCATGTTCACGAGCTGTTCCCCGGGATGGATCAAGTTCGCGGAATACTACTATCCCGACTTTCTTCCCAACCTGTCCTCCTGTAAGTCGCCCCAGCAGATGTTCGGGGCGGTAGCCAAGACCTACTACGCCCGGAAAGCAGGGGTCAAGCCGGAGGACATGGTGGTCGTCTCGGTAATGCCCTGTACGGCCAAGAAGTTCGAAGCTCAGCGGGCCGAGATGAACGACAGCGGTGTCCGCGACGTGGACTACGTTCTGACCACCCGGGAGCTCGGGCAGATGATCCGGGGAGCCGGAATCGACTTCAGGAGCTTGGAAGATACCAAAATGGATTCTCCCATCGGCATGGGTACGGGAGCGGCGGACATCTTCGCCAATACCGGCGGAGTCATGGAAGCGGCCTTGAGGACCGCCTACGAGATCGTCACCGGACGGGAGCTCCCCATGGACAACCTCCACGTTACCCCGGTGGCGGGCCTCCAGGGAATCAAAGAGGCCTCGGTGGTTATCGAGAACCCCCTACCCGCGTGGAGCTTCCTCGACGGAGTGGAGGCCAAGGTCGCCGTCGCCCACGGGCTCGGTAATGCCGCCAAGGTTTTAGACGCCCTCAAGGCCGGTGAGGTGAACTATCATTTCGTCGAAGTGATGACCTGTCCCGGCGGATGTATAGGCGGTGGCGGACAGCCCCGCTTTACCACCGACGAGGTGCGGAACAAACGGATCGAGGCGATCTACAAAGAGGACGAAGGCAAAAAGATGCGGAAGTCCCACGAGAACCCCGAGATCACCCAGATCTACGAGGAGTTTCTCAAGGAGCCCCTCGGCCACAAGTCGCACCATCTGCTCCACACCAAGTACGAGGAGCGCTCGAAGGTGTGAGCCTCCCGAGGGCTTAAGCACCACTGCAATCATCGACACACTCCGCCCCGCCTAACCGGCGGGGCTTTTCATCTTTATACCTTCCGTGCTGGCAAAGTTCGCGTCCCTCTATTAGAATAACAGTCATGAACAGCGATAGCGAACGGGAACATCTCGAGTTCATGGAAGCCGCGGTAGAAGAGGCACGGAAGGGGATCGAACACCTCCACGGGGGGCCCTTCGGGGCGGTGGTGGTCCGAAACGGAGAGATAATCGGGCGCGGGCACAACCGGGTCCTCTCCACCAACGATCCCACCGCCCACGCCGAAATGCTGGCCATCCGGGAGGCCTCCCAAAGGGTGAACAGCTTCGACTTGAGCGACTGCGTCATCTATACCTCCTGCGAACCCTGCCCGATGTGCTTCGCCGCCGTCCACTGGGCGAAGATGCGGAGGATGTACTACGGCTGTACTAAAGAGGATGCCGCGAAGATCGGCTTCGACGACGAGTACATCTACAAGGTATTCGAGGGGACCGCCGAGGAACGGCAGGTAGAAACCGTCCAGGTCCATCGGAACGCCTGTCTCGGTCCCTTTTCCGAGTGGGAACAGTTAGAGGACAAGATCCAGTATTAGTCCGCCGGTCGGGCTTAAGGGCGCGGTTTTCGGGGTCTTATTTGAATTTACCGACAATTGGCGGTATATTGGTTCCTATGAAACGGACAAAAGTTACCCTACTAGTCATATCGGCCCTTCTCGTCATAGGCGGGGCTGTCTTCGCCCAGACTCCCGAGGAGGTCTTAGGCGGGGTCAATGTAATCGGAAACGCGTCAAACTCGATTATCGAGATCGACATGAACATTCATACGGGGCGGGGCTCAAAGGACCGGACCCTCGAGATCTACTATACCGAGGAAGCGGACGGTACCGTAAAGTCCCTCGCCCAGGTTATCTCGCCGGCGTTCCTTAGGAATCTCAAGTTCTTGAGCTACATGTATCCCGACGGCCGGGCGGACCAATGGGTCAAGACCTCCCGGGGTGTTCGGCGCCTCTCCGGGGGCTCCGGCGCCGGTCAGGAGCTCTTCGACAGTGATTTTACCACCGAGGATCTCTCCGACGTATCGCCCGCGGACTATGACCTCGATTTTCTCCCCGGCGAGACGATTCTCGACAGGGAAGTCTTCTCGGTCCAAGCGAAGCCCAAAAACAGGGGCGCGGAGTACAGTGAAAAGATCTACTACGTCGGCAAGGCAAGCGGTCTGCTTCTGGGAATCGACTATATCAAGGGAAATGACCTGGTCAAACGGTACCGGGTCAACGTGACCCAGGAGATAGACGGAGACCTCTTCCCCGAGGAATGCACCATGGAGAATCTCACGCGGGACACCTCCACGGTACTGTTTTTCCAATCGATCGAAACTCCGAACTCGATTCCGGGAACCGTGTACAACAAGGGCCGCCTGTAGATAGTCCGGCCGCACCTCGAGCGGCCTAGGTGTTTGACATACCTTAATTATCTCCATTATACTGGGGCTAAAACGATCCACGGAGCCCCTTGAGTATGAAACGAACAATCCTCCTATGTATAACCGCTTGTGTCTGTTTCGCGGCACCGGCATCCGCCGAAATCTTCTTCGGAGGGTCGGCCCGCGCGAACGCGGGTATGATATTCGACCTCGACGATATCGATTCCTCGGAAATCGATTTTACCACCACCCTGTCCCCGCGTTTCGCGGCGAGCTCGGAAATCTTCGACTTCAGCCTCCTCGCGGACATCCGATGGAATAACCGGGAGAACAGTTTTACCTTTTTGGTAGACGAATTCAGGTTGACCTTGATTCCCGCCGATTTCGCCCTGGTGAAGGTGGGACGCTTCTCCTATCTTCCGGGGACGGCGGAATTCTTTTCCAACACCAATTTTTTCAATCAGGGCAGCTTGGTGGAGCTCATAAGCTCGGTAGGGCTGGAGACCGGGACCAATGCGGATATGGTCCAGGCGAATTTTTTCTTTTCCAACTTTTACACCAAGCTGACCGTTTCCCCGATCGCCCACGACATGGTGTTTCCCGACAGGTTATCCCCCCTGTTTCCGGGGCACTACGTTCCCAAGCGCCCCGGACAGACCCAGGCGAATACCGAATATTCCGGATATACCGTGGACGGGGCGGAGGCCACTGAACTCCCCTACGACAAGCGGGTGCGGCCGCCGCTTAACTTCGATCAGGTTTCAATGTCCGGTGAGTTCGGCGGGACCGCCGGGGGGGTCGATTTCTCACTCCTCTACTACTACGGCTGGGACGATGATACCCTTTTTTCCACGAGCACAGTGGACAATAACGCGGCCGGAACCTACACCACCACCCTGGTCCCGGAGTACAACAAGATCCACGCCGTGGGGCTCAACCTGGCGAGCAGTGTTCAGGCCTTCCGCTTCTGGGCCGACTCAGCGTGGACCTTCAACAAGGCCTTTATCCGGGATAATTATTTCGGCGGCACGGGAGGAGAGGACGATCCATTCACCACCACCACAATCCAAGGGCACTTTCTGGAGTATACCCTCGGGGCGAGCTACGAGTTCGGGTTCGGCCTTTCGGTCCTCTTCGAGTACATGGACGGATGGATCATAGACGGCGATCCGTCCCAGTATGTCCAGCCGACCTTGAGCCGGGTCCTCGCCTTGGCGGTCAATCTTCCTCTCTTCCAGTATCAATTGATCCCCACAATCGCGGCCATGTACAGCATCGATACCAACGCCTTCGGGGGAGGGATCGTCGTCTCCTACGCACCGACCGACGAGCTGGAGCTGACTTTGACAGCGCCGATCTTTTTCGATTTCGACGGAACGTCCAGGCCCTTCGGCGGGAATAAGTTATACGTTTCCCTAAGCCTCATCTGGCGCTTCTAGTATGGCTCTCCGCGTGAGTGTACCTTCTTCGGGAGGGTCTGCGTGAGCCTTGCACTCTGGATAGTCGTATTTTTGGTAAGCCTCGCCGTCCTGGTGAAGAGCTCCGACTTCTTTATTACCTCCTCCGAGTCGATAGGACTCTACTTCGGGCTCTCCACCTTCATAATCGGGGTTGTCATCGTCGCGGTGGGTACCTCCCTGCCCGAGCTCGCCTCGTCTATCGTAGCGGTCACCGAGGGCTCGTCGGAGATCGTGGTAGGAAACGTCCTGGGATCGAATGTGGCGAACGTCTGCCTCGTCCTAGGGATCGCGGCCCTTGTGGGCAAGGACTTCCTGGTCCGCTACGACCTGATGCGGATCGATCTCCCCTTTATGCTCGGTTCCGCCTTTTTGATTTTCTTTATGATTTTGGATGGGGTGTTCTCCCGGGCGGAAGCGCTCATTGTGCTCGCCGGCCTCGGTATCTACGTCGTCAATTCCTTAAAGACCAGGGATGTTACCGCTGAGGCGGAGAGGGTCCGGCCACGGGTATTCCACTGGCTGGGGCTCTTCATAAGCCCGGTATTCATATATTTGGGAGCCCGGTACACAGTCGAGGCGGTTATAGCCGTCTCCGAAGCCGCGGGAATCGGCAGCGAGGTGATTGCCCTGACCGCGGTCGCCTTGGGCACCTCTCTGCCCGAGGTGGTGGTCTCGGTGAAAGCGGCACGCCGGGGAAAGCCGGAGATCGCCGTGGGGAATATCATCGGGTCGAACATCTTCAATTCCTTCGCGGTAATGGGCATCCCCGGTCTGATCGGGACCCTGATTATCCCCGCTAATATCATCGCTTTCGCGGCTCCCGTCTCGGTGGGCGCGGCCGTCCTCTTCCTGGTCGTCACCATGGATAGACGGGTCAATCCCTGGATCGGGGGTCTTTTACTCCTTTTCTACGTGTTTTTCCTAGGAAAAGTCTTCAATCTTTTCTAGTATCTGTTGATTTTCTCCCGCTACCGATTATACTTACCTGGTTATGAACTTCGATTGGCTGATTTTCGTGCAGCTCGGGATCATCTCCCTGGCGCTTGTGCTGGGAACCTTTCTCAGGGCAAAGATCAAATTCTTTCAAAAGTTTTTAATACCTAACTCCATAACCGGGGGCATCCTGCTGCTCCTCTTCTACACCTTCGCGGCGCCCCGGCTGGGGATGGACACGAGCTTTCTGGAGAACCTGGTCTACCATCTTCTGAATATCTCCTTCGTCGCCATAAGCCTCAGGAGGGGGGAGCGGAAATCGGTCAAGAAGGGTGTCGCCTTTTCTACCTCGGTGACGATCCTATCGGTTTACGTCCTTCAGGGAATTATAGGCCTCTCGGTAACACTTTTATTGATCAAGACTTTTATGCCGAACCTCTTTCCGACTTTCGGCTTCTTCGTCCCTCTGGGATTCGCCTTGGGTCCGGGGCAGGCTTTCGCCATCGGTTCGAAGTGGGAGGCCCCGGCCTTCGGCTTCGAGGGCGCCGGTTCGGTGGGGCTTACCTTTGCCGCGGTGGGTTTCTTCTGGGCCATCTTCGGAGGGGTGCTGTTGATTAACCTGGCGGTGCGCAAGGGATGGGTCCGCCGTTTTCGAAACGTCGATCTGCAGAGCATCGAGAACCGGAGCGGTCTGTACAAGAAACACGAGAGCTTTCCCGTCGGAGCACACCTGACTACTCAGAGCGAGGCAATAGAGACCTTCTCATTCAATCTGGCGATAATACTCATCGTCTATTTGGTCGCCTATCTCTTCCTGACCCTGCTTACCTTTCTCCTCGGCTTCGCGGGTCCCCTCGGTATGAGTCTTGCCGAAAGCTTCTGGGGTATTTCCTTCATTTTCGCAACCCTGTTCGGAGTCATTGCGAAGCGGTTCCTCCATCTGATCAAGGTGGACCATATACTGGAGAACGGGACTCTCACGCGTACCGCCGGTTTTTCGGTGGACTTCATGGTCGCCGCATCCATCGGTGCGATCTCGGTGCAGATGGTCGCCCGTTACTGGGCGCCTATTCTCATTATGGGGGTTGTGAGCGGCGGATTGACTGTTCTCCTCCTCTTATGGATCGGCTCGCGGTTACTGCTGAACTACAAATTCGAACGGGTCATCCTCATCTACGGAGCCCTTACGGGGACCCTTCCTTCGGGACTCACTCTCCTTAGGGTGGTGGATCCGGAGTTCCACACCCCGGCCTCGGCGGATTACATTCCCGCCGCGGGGATCATGTTTATGATGGCAATTCCCTATATCTTGATGGTGGACTTTCCCGCCTACGCCTTTAGGGACAACAATCCCTTCTATTATTGGCTGACCGCGGGGATCTTTCTGATCTATGTAGTATTCGTAGCTGTCTCGTTCCTCTTCTTGACGAGGGGGAGACGGTCCCGGAGGGCGGGCAAGCTCTGGAAGGCGTAGGCACCCAGGGGGGCCCGAGGAAGCTATTCTTGTGTGACCGGGTTGGTGAGCACCCCGATTGATTCGATTTCCACCTCGATTTTGTCTCCTTCGGTGAGGGGGCCTACTCCAGCTGGGGTACCGGTAGCGATTATGTCTCCCTGATTCAAAGTAAAGTTCATCGACACAAAGGCTATGATTTCGGGAATCGAGAAGATCATATGACGGGTATTCGAATCCTGGACAGTTGTACCGTTCCGCCGGCATTGGATGCGGAGGTTCTGCGGGTCGGGCATGTCCTCGGCGAGGGTAACCGCCGGACCGATAGGGGCGAAGGTGTCTAAGGACTTGCCTCGGAACCACCCCGATTTGTCCGAGGTCTGAAGATTACGCTGACTGACGTCGTTTAAACAGGTGTAGCCGTAGATCGTCTCGAGGGCATTTTCCTCAGGAACGTTCTTACATCTCCTTCCGATAATGACGGCGAGCTCGGCCTCGTAATCGGTGCGGGGTTCGTCGAAACCGTACCGGTCGAGGAAGGCGGGGATGATTATAGGCTCCCGAGGTCCTATAAGGGTGTTCGGGGTTTTGGGGAAGAGGATCGGTTCCTCCGGTACCTCGGTGGTTCCCGCGGCCTTGGCGGTCACACTCTCGGATATGTGCTCCCGGTAGTTGAGGCCGAGGCAGATGATCTTCGAGGGATCGAGGGCGACCGTTCCGATCCGGGCATTAATCGGTAAATGAACCATACGTTCTCCAAGAATAATGTAGTATACAACGGGGGAAACATCAAGAAAGGCTATGAAACGGCCGCTGCACGGCGGCCGGGGAAACCACCGGCATGAAAGCTCTTTAAACTAACCGAAAAATAGGATAAGATTCCTCAATCATACCTGGAGGATCTACTATGAATATCAAAGCATTAAAAGCAATAGCGACATCGGTACGCGCCTTGTCCATGGACGGGGTGGAGAAGGCGAACTCCGGACATCCCGGGCTTCCCATGGGATGCGCCGAGATGGGGGCGGTGCTCTTCGCGGAGGTCTTGAAACACTATCCCGATGAGCCCCGGTGGCTGAACCGGGACCGGTTCGTCTTGAGCGCCGGGCACGGATCGATGTTTCTCTACTCCCTGCTCCACTTGAGCGGCTACGACGTAACACTCGACGATCTCAAAAACTTCCGTCAGTTCGGCTCGAAGACCCCCGGGCATCCCGAGTACGGGTACTTAGACGGGGTCGAAACCACCACCGGTCCCTTGGGAGCGGGTTTTTCCAATGCCGTGGGAATGGCCATGGCGGAAGAGATGCTCGCCGCGCGCTTTAACACCGAAAAGCATACAATAATCGATCACTATACCTACACCCTCTCCGGCGACGGCTGCCTTATGGAGGGGGTTACCTCCGAGGCGGCTTCCCTGGCCGGTCATCTGGAGCTGGATAAGCTTATCGTTTTCTACGATTCGAACAAGATTACCATCGAGGGTTCTACCGATCTCGCCTTCTCGGAGGATGTAATCGAACGCTTCAAGGCCTATAAGTGGCACACCCAGGCGGTGGATGCCTACGACATGGAGGGACTCAAAGAGGCCGTGGAGAAGGCCAAGGCGGAGAGTTCCCGTCCGAGTCTTATCATGATCAACTCCATCATCGGGAAGGGTGCTTTCAGCATGGAGGGCTTCCACGAAACCCACGGGGCCCCCTTGGGGGAGGAGGAGATCAAGAACACCCGGAAGAAGCTCGGCATCCCCGAGAACGAAGATTTTTTTATTCAGGACGGCTCCAAGGAGTACTTCCGGGAGAAGATGAGCGGCTGGAAGAGCGCCTACCGGGACTGGACGGCGGCCTACGAAGCCTGGGGTAAGGACAATCCGGAGCTTAAAGCCGAGCTCGAATCATACCTGGAGGGAAAGAAATCGTACCACGATCTGATCGAGCTGCCCGAGTTCAAAGTGGGTGATAAGATTGCCACCCGGGCGGCGAGCGGCAAGGTGCTCCAGGCCGTTGCCGACGGTGTGGGTAACCTGGTCGGCGGGTCCGCCGATCTGGCCCCGTCGAACAAGACCGCCATGTCCGGGAAGGGGGACTTCAACGCCCGCGAGCGGACCGGAAGGAACCTCCATTTCGGGGTGCGGGAGCACGCTATGGGGGGCGTCACCAACGGTATCGCCCTGCACGGGGGACTCCGGCCCTTCTGCGCAACCTTCCTGGTATTCGCCGACTACATGCGTCCGGCGATCCGCCTCGCCTCACTTATGAAGCTTCCGGTGACCTACGTCTTTACCCACGATTCGATCTACGTGGGCGAGGACGGCCCCACCCACCAGCCGATCGAGCACATGGCCGCGCTCAGGGTCATTCCCGGCCTCACCGTTCTGCGTCCCGCGGATGCGGAAGAAACCGGACTGGCGTGGCTCATGGCGATGGAACGGAACGACGGGCCTACCGCCCTGGCATTGACCCGGCAGGGACTCGAAGTCTTCGAGAAGGCCGATCCCGACTGGAAGCACACCGCCGCGAAGGGAGCGTACATCGTCAAGGACACCGACGGGGAACCGGACGTGGTGGTGGTCGCCACCGGCTCGGAGGTGAATCTGGCGCTCAAGGCCGCGGAAAAGGTGTCCGGGAAAAAGATCCGGGTCGTTTCCATGTTCTGCAGGGAGGAGTTTTTGAAACAGGATGAAGGTTTCCGTACGTCCCTCCTTCCCGAATCGGCGAGGATCGTGGTTGCCGAGGCGGGAGTCGGCTTCGGCTGGGAAGGGATCGCCTCATCGGCTAAGGACATCCTCTCCATCGAAACTTTCGGCGAATCCGGTCCCGCCGAAGAGGTTGCGAAGCACTTCGGATTTACCCCGGATAATCTCGCGCGTCTTCTCGAGGAGTAGAGTATGAGCGATACCTTTTTATTAGGAATCGATGTAGGAAGTTCGTCCGTCAAGGCTTCTCTGGTGGACGCCGCATCGGGAAAAGAGATAAGCTCCGCCGTTTCTCCGGAAGCGGAGATGAAGATGGAGGCCAAGAAACCCGGCTGGGCCGAGCAGGATCCGGAGATGTGGTGGACCCACGTCAAGGCCGCCGCCGAAAAGATCGCCCGGGAGCGACCCGGCGAGATGAAAAAAGCGGCGGCGGTGGGGATCTCCTATCAGATGCACGGCCTCGTCGTTTTGGACGATCAGGGTATAGTTCTCCGTCCCTCGATTATTTGGTGCGACAGCAGGGCGGTGGAGTACGGCAGCAGGGCCTTCGAAGAGCTCGGTGAAGAGTTCTGTCTGTCCCATTACCTCAACTCACCGGGAAACTTTACCGCGGCGAAGCTCGCCTGGGTCAAGGAGAACGAGCCCGAACTCTATAAGGCGGTGGATTCGTTCTGCCTTCCCGGAGATTATATCGCTTACCGGATGACCGGCGAGCTCAATACCACCCCTTCGGGTCTCTCCGAAGGGATCCTCTGGGATTCGAAGAAAGGGGGCGTTGCCGACGACCTCCTCGATTTCTACGGATTTTCCCCCGATTTGGTGCCGGATATCGTTCCCAACTTCTCGGATCAGGGTGTCGTGACCTCTGATGCCGCGGAGGAGCTCAAAGTCCCAGCCGGGACTCCCGTCTCATACCGGGCCGGGGACCAGCCGAACAATGCATTGAGCCTGAACGTTCTCGAGCCGGGAGAGCTCGCCACCACCGCGGGTACCTCCGGGGTGGTCTACGGGATCGTCGACACCCCCGCCTACGATCCCCAGTCCCGGGTCAATCCCTTCGTCCATGTGAATCACTCCGAAGACGATCCCCGCTACGGTGTGCTGATGTGTCTGAACGGGACCGGAATACTCAACCGGTGGCTCCGTGAGACGATATGCGGCCCCGAGGGCTCTCAGGTGAGTTACGAGAAGATGAACGATATAGCCGCCGGGTGCGCTCCGGGGGCTGAGGGGCTCATGGTCTTTCCCTATGGAAACGGCGCCGAGCGTACTCTGAAGAACCAAGACTTGGGAGCGAGTCTCACCAATATCAACTTTAATCTTCACGGTCCCTCTCACCTCTTCCGAGCGGGGCAGGAGGGAATCGTCTATGCTCTGAATTACGGAATCGGGATCATGCGGGAGATGGGGATGGACATCCGCACCGTCAAGGCCGGGTACGCCAACATGTTCTTGAGCCCCCTCTTCCGGGAAGTCTTCGCCACCGTGACCGGCGCGAGCGTAGAGCTCTATTCCACCGACGGTGCCCAGGGGGCGGCCCGAGGCGCGGGTATCGGTGCCGGTATCTTCGAAGATTACGAAACAGCCTTCCGGGGCCTCGACTTGAAAGCGGTGGTGGAACCTGATAAAGGGAGTAAGGACCGGTACACCGAGCTCTACGGGCTCTGGGTCCGGGAGCTGGAAAACCGGGTTTAGTATCTGATTCTAACCGGCTCTTCGGTTTGTTCGGCCCGGTGGCCGAGATTGATCAAAAGGGACCCGCCGGGCCGGTCATAAAAGTACCCGAGGCTGTAGATCTCGAACTGGGGGTCACTCCGCCAGGTGATGTCGCGAAGCTCGACTCCTTCCAACTCTTCGATACCCCGGACGATAAGGAAATGGCTCTGTCCGGGAAAAAAGCTGAAGACCATGCGTGCCGTCCCCTCATTTGTTTCGATATCCACGGGTACCCCGGTAAAAAGGAACTCCCGGGAGTTCAAGTCTCCACCGAGGGGAATCCACCGAGGATAGACGAGCTCGGGGAAAGCGGCCTCGAATACCGCTTCCGCGGTCATAAGCGGCATAGTTCCGGGTTCTGCCGCCTCCGCCTCGAGGGAATATCCGCTCGGAACGAAACCGAATTCATCCGATGCCGAAATCTGTGTCGCTATAAGATCCCGGCCCACGGCGACCAGGGTCTCGTCCCCTTCCCGGGTTCCGATGGTTACGAGAACCCGCCCGGCGGCAAGAGTTACGGAAGTTTCGGAAAACCCCGGCTCGGTTTCCAAAAAGAGTCCCTCGGTGGTTACCGCGATAGCGGGGAAGATGACCCTTTCCACGATTTCACGAAGGGTCTCGAGGTCCGCCGGTGCCTCGCCGTAGCGCCGGATCACTTCGGCGTACACACTCAAGAGATCGACACCCTCCGCGGCGCTCAGGCTGTCGAAGGGGATATCCTCGGGTAAGGCGTCCAAGGTGGCCCGGAAGGCTTCCGGCCCCCATCCCTCTTCGGCCATGACGCTGTTCGCGTCGCGGAGCCCTCCGAGGTATACGGAAGACCGGAAGCTCAATACTCCCTCATTTACACGAGCGGCGTCGATAAGAGATGTGTATGCCTCGAAATCGAGGCGCCGTACCGCCTCAGACACCGCGGCTAAGAGGGTTTCCTCGAGAAAGCCCACCTGTCCGGAAGGGTAGAGCCACCCGTCGTTTCCTCGAAGCCTCCCCTCGGTCCATCCGAGATAACCCATGTCCTTGTAATCCTCGATTTTTTGACGGTACCCGTTCTCCGTAATAAGCGGTTTCTTTCGGGCGAACCATGCGGCGTAGAGTCCTCCGTCCGGCTCGTCCAGAGGATATATCCGGATACTCCCCGGGCCGGTGTCGGGTGCCGGAAGAACGAAAGTCGGTCCTTCCGTATCGAGGCTCCCCTTTCGGGGAAGGGCGGCGAAATACTCACCTCCGGGAACGGAGATTCGTGCCGCGGGAAGCCCTGCTGCGGTGACTATCCCGGCGGCTTCGGGAAATCGATACGGGACTTCCAGGGTCTCGATTCCGGCGGGATTCTCTAATCGAGGAGACACTGTTAATCCGTCGGAGGAGACACTGATGTCTAATACAATTCCTTCGTCGAAGCGAAGCTCCGCACCGGTATCGTCCAAACTGAAATCCCGTATTCCCGCCGTCACCGTCCTGCCGAGCTCGGTGCGGACGAGGAGGGTAGAATTCCGGGAAAAATCGAAGGAAACCGCGGGATGCTCGAGGGTGATCCTCTCGACCGCCCGATTCCCTCCGTTTCCACCCGAGTGGGTGTAAGCGGTTATCTTTAAGTCGCCTAGGGTCTCGGTTACGGTGCTTTTGCCCGAAAACTGGAGGACAAAGAGCACGGTCAGGACCGCAGCATAGATAATGGGTATTATAATGTATTTTTTGCTTATCGCCGTATTCATTGGTGAAGCAGATTCTACCAATAGGCGGGGTTAATTGCAACCTTGTGTAAAATGCGTATCCCAAGTATACTGGGCTCTCTTTCATCCACACAAAAGTTATATAGAGGCATATTATTCATGATAAAATCCATAAAGAGGACAGCCTCATTGCTGATGCCCGCGGCTTTCATCCTTGTTCTCTCTTTCTGCTCCACCGCGCCTCGGACCACCGAAATGAAGCCGGAACCTGAGACGGAAGCCGCCGGAGATATAAAGAGGCTCGAGGAGATCGAAAAGCTCATCCAGGCCGGAGCCACCGGGAAGGCCCTGGAACTCTACGAGAAGTACTTCTCCGAGAATCCGGGAACCGCCGAGGATCTTCTCGTCTACGGAATGCTCTTATTCAATGCCGGACGCATCGAAGACGCCGGGGAGGCGCTCAAAAAGGCGGATCGCCTCGAACCCGGTAATCGGGAAATCCTCTATAATATCGCTCTTGTCGAAGGGGCCCGAGGCGATTCAGAGGCGCAGCGGGAGGTCCTGAAGAGGATTATCGACGAGTATCCGGACGACGCCGATGCACATGCGTCCTTAGGAAATCTCTATTTGGCCGAAAACAAGCGGAAGGAGGCGGAGGAATCCTTTTTAGCCGCCCTCGAAGCGGATGAGGACCATGTAGAAGCCCGGATGGGTTTAGGTGATGTCCTCTTCGAGAGGGGAAGGTACGGGGAGGCGCTCGAGGAGTATGACCGGGTCATTGCCGGCTCGCCGGATTACGCTTCGGCGTTTTCGCAGAGGGGCCGCGCCCGTATGGCCGAAAAGGATTTCGAGGGGGCCTTGAGCGATCTGGCCCGTGCTATCGAACTCGACCCCCATTACTTCTGGAATTACCTCGACCGGGGACGGATGCTCCTCAGACAGGGGGAAACGGACAAAGCCCTCGAAGACTTTTCCCGGGCGATAGAGCTTAACAATTCGATTTTCTTCCCCTTCGCCTATCGGGGGGCGATCTATGAACAGAGGGGGATGGTGGACAAGGCCGTCTCCGATTACGAGCGGACCGTGGAGCTCAAACCTGATTATTACTTCGCCCATTCCGCTTTAGGGGCCCTCTACTTTGGAAAACACGAGTGGGCGAAGGCGGCCGGGGCCTTCAAAACAGCCGCTCCCTTCATGAAAGAGGATTACGCTCTTCCTCTCCTTGCGGGAGTCGCCATGATTCGCGGAGGTGACGCCGACAAAGCGGTGGATTACCTTACCGAATCGATGAAAAGGGTCTCCCGGGACTCCATCTTCTATCATCTCTACCGGCTTTTTATCGAGCCGGGATACGAGAACTCCATTATCTACCGGATCGAGCAGCTCGAGGACGAGGAGCTCAAATACCGGGCCCTCTTCTACGTGGGGCAGCACTACATTATCGAGGGCCGGGATCACCCGGCCGAGCTCTATCTCTTGGAAGCAAAAGACCGCCTGCCTGAAGAGGCGGCGGAAGCGGGTCTTGCCGCGGGGGAGCTCGAAAGGATGGATTTTGATGACTGAGCAGGAAAACACCGATACCGTTACCCGGCTGACGCACAAGGGCCGGGAGATCATTCTTATCGGGACCGCGCATATCTCTAAGCGGAGCGTCGAAGAGGTAGAAGAGGTCATCCGCGGGGAAATGCCGGGGAGGGTCTGTATCGAGATCGACGAGGCCCGGTTCAAGTCGATGATGGAGGGACAGAACTGGCAGAGCCTCAATATTTCCGAGGTCATCCGGCAGCGAAAGGGATTTCTCTTGATGGCCAACCTCGTATTGAGCTCTTTCCAGCGGCGGATCGGTACCGATCTCGGGGCAAAACAGGGCGAGGAGATGCGCCGCGCGGTGGAGGTCGCCCGGGAACTCGATATCCCCTTCAGCTTCGCCGACCGGGAGATTCAGATAACCCTGCGCCGCGCCTGGTCCCGCTCCGGGTTTTGGAACAAGATGAAGCTCTTGGCCTCGCTCTTCAGCTCGGTCTTCGCGAGAGAGAAGCTGACCGAAGAGGAGCTGGAGAAACTCAAGAGTAAGAGCGCCCTCGAGGACATGATGGAGGAGCTCGCCGATCTCCTCCCGCGGGTCAAAGAGGTCTTGATCGACGAGCGGGACCAGTTTCTGGCGGCGAAGATATCCCGGACGGATGAAGAGAAGGTCGTAGCGGTCGTCGGCGCGGGTCACGTTCCGGGGATCGTCCGCTGGCTCGAGCGGTACGAATCGGGGGACGCCGAGCCCGACGTTGAGTCGATCAACTCCGCCCCTCCTCCCGGCAAGGCGGGAAAGATCATTCCGTGGGTTATTCCCGCCGTCGTGGTGGGACTCCTTGCCTTGGGTTTTTTCCGGTCGGGTTGGCAGGAGGCGCTCTCGATGCTGTGGATGTGGATCCTGGTGAACGGGACCCTCTCGGCCCTCGGCGCCCTGATCGCCTTGGCCCATCCGATTACAATTGTTCTTAGTTTCGTGGCGGCTCCGATCACATCGATGAATCCTACTATAGGGGTAGGGATCGTAACCGGTCTCATCGAGGCCTATCTCAGGAAGCCCCGGGTGGAAGACTTCGAGAGCCTCCATGACGATATAACCAGCCTCAAGGGGTTCTACCGAAACCGGCTGACCCACATTCTTTTGGTTTTTTTCTTTTCCACCGTCGGGAGCGCGGTGGGTACCTTCGTGGGAATACCCTATCTCTCCTCGCTCCTGCTCTGAGTAAACACCTTCCGGGCCGCTTCGGCGATATCGGTTACCGCGACGACGGAGGAGGCTTCCTTCGTGCCGCGGGTATAGAACCGTTCGAAACCGAGCTCCCGGGAGGTCTTGATCCGCCGCTCGAGATGTGAGGCCGGACGAATCTCCCCCGCTAGGCTTATCTCCCCGGCGAAGGCCGCCGCCCGGGGAACCGGGGAGTCGATCCGGGCCGAATAGAGGGCCATCGCGAGGGGCAGATCGATCCCCGTTTCGGTCAGCCGTATTCCTCCGGCTACATTGATGTAGATGTCCTGATCGGAAAAGCGGATGCTCAAGTGCTTTTCCAACACCGCGGCGATCCTCGAGACCCGTCCCGACTCTATCCGTTCCGAAAAGACCCGAGAAAAATTACCCTTAGCCGGAACGACTAGGGCCTGAATTTCCACCATCAGTACCCTCGATCCCTCGTAAACCGGAGCGACCGCCACCCCCGCGGGAAGGCTTCCCGATCCCGCGGTAAGGAAGTATGACGAGGGCTCGGCCACCTCCTTGAGCCCCGCGGGAGTCATGCTAAAGATTCCGATCTCATCGACGGTGCCGAAGCGGTTCTTCGACGGCTTGACCAGCCGGAGATCGGCGACTCCGTGCTCGAAGTAGAGGACCGTATCCACCATGTGCTCCACCACCTTAGGTCCGGCGATTGACCCCTCCTTCGTCACGTGGGCCACGAAGAGGACCGTTCCCTCCCGTTCCCGCGCCCAGGATATGCATTCCAGGCTGCAGTATTTGATCTGGTTGACCGTTCCCGGGACCGCGCCCAAATCCTCCGAGACGAGGGTCTGGATGCTGTCCACGAGGAGGACATCCGGGGACTTCGAGGCGAGGACCGAGAGGATGTCCGAAAGATTCCCGGTGTGGAGGATCTGAAGATTCTTCCTCTCGATACCGAGGCGCCGGGCCCTGAGCTTGATCTGCTTCGGCGATTCCTCGCCGGAGACATAAAGGACCGAGGCGTCTTCGGGGAGTTTCGCCGCCGCCTGGAGGAGGAGGGTGGATTTCCCGATTCCCGGCTCTCCCCCGATGAGGACCGATCCGCCCCTCATGAGCCCCCCGCCCAAGACCGTATCGAGCTCTCCTATTCCGGTGGAGATCCGTGCCCCTTCGTCGTCACGGATCGAATCGAGGCTGACGGCACCCGCCTTCTTGGTCCGGGACCCCTTTGAACCGGATGCGGCGCCCGCCGGACCTCCCGCCCCGCCGATCACTTCTTCGAAGGTGTTCCAGCTCCCGCAATCGGGGCAGCGGCCGAGCCACTTCGGCTGTACCGTTCCGCAGGAGGTGCATTGATACCGGGTCTTCGTCTTCGCCATGCCCAATATCGTGCATCAACGGGGCGGAAACTTCAATATCTCTTTACTCGGTTTTAATTTTTCTTTTTGCGCTTCCGGTGGTATGTTATAGGAGTTAAAATATAGGAGGAGGTTTAAATGTATCAAATAACAAACGCCGTCTACGATTACCTGTATTCCTTGAGTACGGTAACCGGAGTATCGACGGGAGTCATCGCAATCATTCTCGGGGGTCTCCTGATTCTCCTTGGCTATAAGCTCAAACGGGTCGCCCTAGTCCTCGTCGGAGTTTTATTCGGCGCATCATTAGGAGCATATCTCGCCGAAATGTACCTGGCCTACGGAACCGCCATGTATATCGCGCTGCCAATAATACTCGCGGTCGTTCTGGGAGTCGCTTCGTTCATTCTCTACTATCTGGCGGTCTACATTTTAGGGCTTGCGGTGGGGGGAGCCGTCGGAATCTTTATAGCCTACAACTACATCGATCAGATGGTCTGGGGACTCGTGATAGCGGTGGTCCTCGCTCTCATTCTGGGAAGCATAACCTTGGCGGCGGAGAAGCCGATCGTGATCCTGGCTACCTCCTTCGTGGGGTACGTTGCCTTCCGTCTCGGGCTGTACCTGGTGCTGCCCCCTCAGGAATCGGTGGTCATCGAGATCGTCTGCGTGGTCTTCGGGATCGCGGGAGTCGTCGTTCAGTTCGCTACAAACAAGGGCAGGCATTCCCGGATCAAACGCGAGGTCCGGTACGTGGACACCAAGCGAAGGAACAGGTAGATTATTCCCCCGGTGCTCATCTCTAGGTGCAGTGTGCCCGGTAAACCTTCCAGGAGGTCTCCACGAGGGTGTCCGCGTCGGAATAGCGGGGTTTCCAGTCCAGGAGCTTTTTCGCTTCGGCGGCGGAGGCCACGAGTTTAGCCGGATCTCCCGGCCGCCTGTCCACGATCTCCGCGGGAATTTCCCTGCCGGTGATGCGCCGCGCCGCTTCTAGGATTTCTAAAACGCTCAGGCCCGCCTCGCTTCCGAGGTTGACGGTGAGGCTTCGGTTGTTCCCGGTGATATAATCGAGGGATTTAAGGTGGGCGTCGGCAAGATCGTCTACATGGATGTAATCCCTGACCCCGGTCCCGTCGGGGGTGGGGTAGTCGTTTCCGAAAATCAGGAGCTTCTCCCGTCTGCCGCAGGCGACCTCCATAATGACCGGAAGGAGGTTGGCGGGGTTACGCTCGAGGCCGGTTATCTCACCCTCGACGTCGTATCCCGCGGCGTTGAAGTAGCGGAGCGAGGCAAAGCGGATGCTTTTGAGACGGTCGTACCACGATAGGGTCCGCTCGATCTCGAGCTTGGTGAATCCGTAGAAATTTTCAGGTTTCGTCGGGTGTTCCTCGTCTAGGGGGAGGTATTCCGGCTCGCCGTATACCGCCGCCGAGGAGGAAAACACTATGAACCGGATTCCCGCCGATTCGGCGGCGGCCAAGATGTTCATGGTTCCCCCGATGTTATTCACCCCGTATTTGGACGGCCGTTCCATAGATTCCCCGGCCGCTTTGAAGGCGGCCAGGTGAACCAGGGCGTCGAACCCCTCCGAAGCGGCATCCGAAACGGCCCGGTGGTCGAGGATGTTTCCTAAGATGAACCGGGATTGGGAAAATATATTTTCTTCGAGGCCGCTCGACAGATCGTCGAAGACGACCGTCTCGTGTCCCCTGCGAAGGAGGTGTTTTGTCACGTGACTGCCGATATATCCGGCCCCGCCGATGACGAGTACTTTCATTTCCGCTGCTCCTCGGGCTACCTTACAGCGGGGGCGGTCATAAGTCAATCGGAGACGGACCCTTGAAAACTCCGGGAATCTCTCTATAATGTTTCTTAAATGAATGAAGAATACGATTTTACAGTTCCCCGGCTCGGGGAGGCGAAGGTATCCTCTCCGATACGCATGTCCACAGTCCTAGGCGATTCGTTGGTGAATTACGTAACGGACGACGAGTTTATCCTCTATGGAATCGATGCGAGACCGGGTACCCCCTGTGAAACCTATGAGAAATCGGACCTCCTCGAAAAAGCGGGACCCCGTGAGAAGATCTACTTCAATCCCCAGCATGTTCACGCGGGAATCGTCACCTGCGGAGGGCTCTGTCCGGGCCTCAACGACGTAATCCGGGCCATTGTCCGTGCTCTGTGGTTCCTCTACGGGATCCGCAGGATAACCGGCATCCGCAACGGGTTCCGCGGATTCCTTTCCGATTACAATCTCCCCACAATCGAGTTGAACCCGGAGATCGTGGATCAGATTCATCACCGGGGGGGGACAATCCTCGGCTCCTCCCGGGGAGGGGGACGGGTCAGCGATATAGCCGACGCGATCGAGCGGATGAACCTGAACATGCTGTTCACTATAGGCGGAGACGGTACCCAAACCGGGGCGCTGGCTATATCCAAGGAGCTCGAAAAGCGGGGGACCCAGCTCGCCATGATCGGGATCCCCAAGACCATCGACAACGACTTGAGCTTCATCCAGAAGTCTTTCGGCTTCGAGACCGCGGTGGCCATCGCTGTGGACGCGGTTTCCAGCGCCCACATCGAGGCCCATGACGCCATCAACGGAATCGGTCTGGTCAAAGTTATGGGACGGGAGTCGGGATTTATCGCCGCGTATACCGCATTGGCCCAGAACGACGTCAATTTCGTCCTTATCCCTGAAATTCCCTTCGATCTGGAAGGGGAGAACGGCCTCTACGGCCACCTCAAGAGGCGTCTCGCCGAGCGAAACCACGCGGTTATCCTGGTCGCCGAAGGGGCCGGACAAGGTCTCCTCGAGGCGGTCAACGAGCAGGACCCTTCCGGTAATAAGCGTTTGAGCGACATCGGACACTTCCTCGAACGGACCCTGCCTCGGCTCTTCGCCGACGACGGGATCGAGGTGAGCCTCAAGTATATCGATCCGAGCTACATGATCCGAAGCGCCCCCGCCCAGGCCAACGACAGCATCTACTGCGCGCGTCTCGGTACCCACGCGGCCCACGCCGCCATGGCGGGCCGGACGAGAACGCTCATAAGCCTCGTCAACAACCACTTCGTCCATCTCCCCGTGGAGATGGCCGTCCTCCGGCGCAACCACGTCGATCCCGAAAGCGCCCTGTGGCGGGACGTCCTCGAAGTGACCCGGCAGCCGGTGGTGATGAAGAACTGACGTTGCTTGACGGCGGGTCCCGTTTTAATCGATATTATAATCATGAAGATTTCCAGGTCTCGAAAACTGTTCCAACAGCCAGTGATACAGGCTGTGCTCCTCATCGCGGCGGTGTCGATCTCGGGTATCCTCGCCGCGGGATGCGCCACCCCTATTGATGAGAGGACCAAAGCGGCGATACCCGTATTCGATGACACTAATGCTGTTCTCATCGAGCGGACGGCGAAGACCCTTCCCATAGCCTCCGCTCTCGAAGGAAAGGTTCAAACCGATGAGAACATCATCGTGGTAAGCCTCGAAACCAGGGCGATCGTCGACAGGCCCATCAACTATCTTATCGACGACAGTCTCATCGCCGTTCTCTTGAAGGAGGGGTACCGGGTGCTCGAGCGGGACCCCGATGTTCTCTATCATGCCGGGTTCGAGCGCGCCGACGGATACGCGGGGATCGTGCCGGGAACCCTCCCCTCGGACCCCTTGGACGCCATAGTCCAGGGGATGAAGCGGGAGGGGATGGATCCGGCCGCGGCGGCCGAGCTCTATACGGCCTTGAGGGATGATTATCAGGATATCCGATCGGCGATGGCCTTAGAGAGCGCCGACGTTATCGTGGCCTATCGGCTTCTCGAGTGCGGGATCCACTACGAAACCGAGGATCGGAAGATCGAGGCGCGGGTGGACGGGGAGGAAAAAACCAAGTCGAGACTCGAAATAGACCTTGCAAGAGAGGTCAGGGTCAGGCTCTTCGTTCGGGTCATAGACGCCCGTACCGGAAGTATTCGGATTGCCCGGACCGTCGAAACCGTCGATACCGATATACAAAGCTTTGTTCAGCAGGACTTGCAGACCGAGGGACAGCTCTGGGAGCAGGTCGACGAGTACATAAGACGGCTCGAAAAGTTCGATTACACCTATTACGGGGAGAGGCTCCCCAATCAGCCGAAGGAAGTCGAGCCTGAGGACCCCAAAACGGCGGGGGAGCAGCTGATATCCCTCATCGAGGACCCGATCGGCGAGGCCGAGAAGAGCAGGAGCAACATCCTGGCCATCGTCTTCGGGATAGCCGCCGGGGCCTTGGCCATCACCGTGATCGCCTTACTGGCGACCATGTAGCCGTAAATATCCGCGCGGCTCTATTTCCTATAGACCATAACCGTGTTGTCGGAACAGGCGGCGGCCAGGAAATTTCCGTCGGGACTCATCGCCAGGTCCCACACCTCATCCGCTTCGGAGTCGAAGGAACCGACTAGCTCTTGGGCCGCCGGGGCCATTGTCCAGATACGGATTCTGGAATCGGTGCCCCCGCTGACCAGGTACTCTCCGTCCGGGGTAAAGACCATTGACCAGCAGGCGGGCTGATGACCGGAAAAGACCTCCTTTCGCTTGTACTCATCGTCTATGGCAAACACGTTGATAGGGGATGTCCGCTTATCCGCATCGCCTCCCCGTACTCGAGTGATTCCGGATACCGCGAGAAGGGTGTTCTTGGGATTGACCGCTAGGCAGTAGACGTCTTGTTTCGCCTTGAAAGAGGTGGTCAAGTTGAGATACTCCATGTCCCATACGGCGACGATCTTGTCCAGGCTCCCCGAATAGAGAGTTTTCCCGTCGGGCGAAAAGGTCAAGGCATAAACCGCGTCCTTATGCTCCCTGAGTACGTCGACCAGGGTGCCGGTTTCGAGGTCCCATACGAAGACCGTCTCGTCCTTACCGGCGGAAACCAGGAACCGGCCGTCCGGATGGAAGCGTACCTTATAGATGGTGTCGTTATGCCGGTCCAAGGTATAAACGAGCTCACCCGTTTCTACATCAAAGACCCGGATCAGCCGGTCTCTGCATCCGGTAACTAGGTAATCCGAAGAAGGTCCGAAAGCGAGGGTAAAGATATCGTCGGGATGCCGCTCGAACTCCCTGACGAGAGACCGGTTCTTGAGGTCATATATCTTGACGGTGTTATCCATGCTTCCCGCGGCGAGATACCTGCCGTCGGGACTTATATCGACACTGAGGACTTTGTCGGTAAAGTCGGTAAACTCGGCGTATTTTTTATAGTTTATTTGGTCAGGAAGGGATCGGATGGAATAACACCCGCCGAGGACCGCCGCGGCTGCTACGAAGGCGATGAGAACCGCCTTTTGGGTCAATGCTCTTTTTCGTTTCATGAGAAGGAATATATCACATCGTCGGCGATTACCCAAGCGGTACTAGGGGCCCCGGGGATGGAAGAGATTGGAAAAGAAATCCTCTATGTCCCGGAGGTTTAACGCCTTCGAAAGGCGTGAGTAATCCACGTTGATGAACAGTCCGATGAGTCCCACCATGAAAAGGGCCGCGAAGAGAATGGCGAGGAAAAAGATTATTGCACTCTGCAGAAAAAAGAGAAACTCGGTAACGTATTCATTCGCGCCGAGTACGAGAAGGAGAAAGAGGGCCGCGGCGGCAACCAATCCCCAATTCCGCATCCGGTGCCGTCTGAAAACGGTATTTTTCAGAGTTTCCATCACTTTTTTTGGTATTTCCGCTTTCTCGAGATAGTTTCTGACCTCGTTCTCGTCTTCTCCGGGAAATTCGATGGTGCTCAGAACGACGTCGATCTTCTCCGGTCTTTCCTGTTTATCTCTCATGCCTTTCTCTCTTTCTCTCTTTCTTTTCCCGTTATTCTTTTCCCGTTATTCTTTCCGGTACCGTTCGTAGAGCTCCCTGACCTGTTGTTTGGCTCGAAACAGGTGGGACCTGACGGTATTCACCGGCTTTCCCAGGGCTTCCGCGATTTCGGCGTAGCTCAGGCCGTCGAAAAAGCGCAGCCGTATGACGATATTATAGATCTCGGGGAGCTTCTTTAAGATCTCCCTGATCTGATTCTTCTCCTCTTTACGTACGATCTCGTCTTCGGGACTATCCTGCCGATCTTCCGCGGCCCCGTCCCGCTCTTCTTGAAACTCTTCATTCACCGGCTTTCCCGAAACGGACCGGTACTTGTTGACGCCGTGATTGTACCCGATCCGAAAGAGCCATGCCGAGAAGGGGACCTTTCCGCTGAAGGATTCCAGCTTTTCGAATCCTTTTATAAAGACCTCCTGCGTGAAATCCTCCGCTTCCTCGAAATGTTTCAGGAACTTGAGGCCTAAATAAAAGATCCGGCTCTGGTGTCGTTTTACCAGCTCGGAGTAGACCTCTGTATCGCCGTTGATAACATCCCGGACGAGGTCGTTATCATCCCGTTCCTGCGCTCGTACATTCATTATGACAAACTCATTTCAAAAAAGTTGCGATAGTGCAACTTTTACTCCTCCCTTATGTCGTTCCGAAAAAGACACCGTATACAGTATCGAAAAGGAGCTTTCCGTGAAGAACATACTACTCGTCGAACCGAAATCGCCCGATTTTAATATATTTTCGCTGTTTAAAATACCCCGCTTAGGCCTAGCGATTCTAGGTACTCTGGCCGATAAGGCGGGCTACAACGTTCGGGTCATCTACGAGGAAAAGGTGGCCCTCAAGAACGATCACATCCGGTGGGCCGATGTCGTGGGTATTTCCCTCACCACCTCCACCGCGCCTCAGGGATACAAGATAGCCCGCATGGTCAGGGCCCTCGACGGCAAGGACGGAAAGCGCCGGCCGGTTGTCATCGGGGGAGTCCACGCCACCTTTGAACCGGATGAAGCGATCCGGGAAGCGGACTACGTTTTCCGGGGAGAGGCGGACGATACTTTCGTCCCTTTCCTGAACGCCCTGGGAGCGGGAAAATCCTTAGAGACTATTCCCGGTTTGGTGTGGAAGGAGAATGAGGAAATCCGGATGAACGATATGAAAACCGAACATACCGATATGACTACAGTTCCTACCCCCGACTGGAGTCTCTTCGAAGGTTACTCGATAACCGATATCGGACCGGTGATGACATCCCGGGGGTGCCCCTTCGACTGCAGCTTCTGCTCGGTTACCGAAATGCTCGGGAAGAAACACCGCCGGAGGACGGTGGAGCAGGTTATCGACGAGCTTAAAGGGATCAAGGCGAAGCAGGTTTTCTTCTACGACGATCATTTTGCCGCTAATAAGGCCCGAACTCGAGAGCTTCTTACCCGGATTCGGGAAGAGCAGGGAAAGGGTACCATCGTGACCCGCGGGTTTTCCGCTCAAGTCCGCTCCGACATCGCCAGGGACCCTGAGGTCCTGGACCTGATGAAAGAGGTCGGCTTCAACACCCTGTTCATCGGTTTCGAATCGGTCAATCCGGAAACTTTGAAACTCTTCAACAAGGGACAAACCATCGATGATATCGAAGCCGCGGTGAAGGCAATCCGGGCTCGACGAATCCGGATCCACGGAATGTTCGTCTTCGGCTCCGATGCCGACGATACATCGACCTTCGACGACACCCTTCGATTCGCCCAGCGTAATCACATCGAAACGGTGCAATTTCTGATCCTGACTCCCCTGCCGGGGACCCGGCAGTACCGGGAATTCGATCTCCAGGGACGGGTACTCTCGCAGGACTGGGCCCAATACGATACCTTCAACACGGTGTTTCTCCCCAAAAACATGTCCCCTTACGAGCTCCAGAAGGCCGCCCTGCGGGCGATGCGTAAGTTCTATTCACCATTGCACTACATAAAGTGGATCTTTTTTGGAGAACCCATCGTCATCTTTTTCCGTATCTATGGGCTGATTACCCTGCGTCTATGGAAATGGAACAACCGGAAGGTGCTGAAAAATCTCAAAAAGGAGAGCCGGGACATATTCGTCCCCGAGGCGATGCACGCCTGCCGCACCGCGGTTGGCGTACATTGAGAAAGGGTATATGATCGGAAGAGATGGAGATCACCGCTCTTCCGGACATCATATCGAAGCTTCTCACCACCAAGAGCTGCACCCGGGAGGAGTTTCGGAGGATCTATCTCTACCTCTGCAAGAATACTCACCCCGATCTAACCGGCAAGGACGGTGAAGATTTTATCCGCCTGAAAGAAATTTACCGCCGAATAGAGGAGAAAGAAGCCTCGGCCGAATCCGTCCCCCCCTTCGAACCGGTGCGTGTTCTCCAAGAAAGCGGGTACGACGCGGGGGGAGATCCCCGGGCGGCCCTGTTCATAAGCCTCTACAGATATATGTCCACGGGGATGCATTCTTACCGGATCAGACGAAAGGCCCCCTTGAAGGAACGAAACGCCCTGATCTTAAGGACCGTTCTGTATTGGGCCGGGACCTACGACCGAAACTTCCTGCAGATTTTTATCGATTATAACACCCGGATCTTTCAGCAGATCCGTTCGACCTCGGAACTCAAGCAGGAGGGAAAAGCCAAGCGGTATTTCAGGGAGGGGTTCGACTGGTTTTTCCGTTATCAGCTGTCGGGTAAGCCCGCCTCCAAGACCTTGGCGGAGGATAAGCTCAGGATGTGTCTCTACACCTTAAGGATATTCGGAACGAATGATTCGCCGGTAGTCCCCTTTGCCCTGTGGCTCCTCGAGGAGCTCGAGCGGGGGGCCGCGATTATTGGGAGGAAGGAATGATGCAATCGATACCGGTCCTTGCAGTCGAGGGACGTACTCTCGCCGAGGGGTACGAAAAGGGTTTGATCGCCCTCTACGAACGGGGTATCCCCATGAAGACCCAGTACGACAAGCAGGACGACCCCCCCTCCGTAGATGCCACCTTGAATCTGACCGTTCACGAGCCCTGGTCCGATCCTATGATCCACAAGGCCTTTCCCGGGGGGATAGAAGATCTTCGTGAGTATCTCTTCGAGCTCGGAGGCAGAAAAGATCACTGGGTCAAGAATATGAACGATCCCGAAGATACTCGGTGGGAATATACCTACCATCAGCGTCTCGCGGACTGGGGCACCTGGTTCGAGAGGGATAAAACAGGCGGGCGATGTAAGACGAGCGTCACCGCCGGACCCGGAGGGGACGGGATCGATCAGATCCGGGCCGTTATCGATAAGCTCGTCGCTTCCCCCCACACCAGGCAGGCGCAGATGATAACGTGGATGCCCTTTATGGACTTCGATGTCTACGATCCCCCCTGTCTTCAGTCGATCTGGTACCGGCTGACCGAGGAGAACGGCCGGTACTACCTGAACTGTAATGTCAGGTTTCGAAGCAACGACGCCTGGGGGGCTAACTTCATGAACATGTTCGGATTCACCCTCTTCAATAAGACGATCATCGCCCGAGAACTGGAAGAACGGACCGGAATACCGGTAGAGCTCGCCCGGCTCAACTGGCAGGCCGATTCATACCACCTCTACGGAAAAGATTTAGCCGATTTCAAAAGCCGCTTTTGGGACCGCCTCGACTCGACCTCCTTCGAGGAGAGGGTCTACCGCTTTCACGATGAGCTTATCCGGGAAATCTGGAACGAGGCGGAATCGGCGGTTCTCAAGAAGATAGCCGACTACGAAGCGGGGAAGGGCGGTCCCTCTTAGGCATCTCCCCTTTTCGGTACGATACAGATGAAGACCAGATCGGCGGTTCCGGTGTTGCGGAATTGGTGCTCAGTGCCTTCAGGAACGTAGGCTATCGAGCCCTTCTCGATCTCCGATTCGCTTCCCTCGTGAAAGAGGGTCCCCGATCCTTCGAGTACGTAGTTTATGTGGGGCCAGGGGTGAGCATGTTTCGGGGTATGCCCTCCGGGGCCCACCGTGAACACCCGCATCACGTAGTCGTCCCAGCCCTGCTCGGGACCGACGGCGGTTTGTTTTATCACCTTACTCAACTGCTCTCCTTCGAGGTGCTTCTTCTCCGATTCGTCTATATGTGATATGTACATCCGTTCCTCCTGTAAGTAGAGTCTAAATGAATTCAACGGATTAGGAAAACCACAAGCTTCACGGTACGAGGGAATTTTTAGTGGATTTTTTCGACAAAGATTCTTATTTTAAACGGGAAGGAGGACATAATGGCAATAACTAAAGTTTGGCTCGACGAATCTGAAGATGAATGCATATCCTGCGGAAGCTGCGAAAACGTGGCTCCCGAAGTTTTCGAGGTACCGGACAAAATGATCGTCAAAGAAGGCGTCGATTTCTCCAAATACGAGGACGAGATCAAAGAAGCCGTCGATATCTGTCCGACCGACGTTATCGCGTACGAATAGATTTTATACCCGTCTCGGGAGCTTTCCGGGCGGTCTGATTACCGTAAGAAACGGCCGGTTCCGAACCGTGTAGTTCGGTACCGGCTTTTGTTTGCCCGTCTTGACAACCTTCCCTCAATTCTTGAAAATCTGAACTAAATATTCAATAAACATTCCGGAGGAAGGTCATCAAAAAGATACTCTTTGTTCTTCTCGGCCTCTACAAGGTTATCTCGCGGCTCTTCTTGAGGATGCGGGGCCTTACCGAGGAGGATGCGGCTTACCGGCGCCTGGTGAGCGGAAGGACCTGGAATGATTTCTGCGATACCCTGAAATCGGCCGGGGCGGCTGTCATGGGACCGAAAGCCCCGAAGGACCCCCTCGATCAGGCGGAGGGATACAGGTACTTGAGCCGTCTTATCCGGGGGGGCTTGGAGAACTTCGTGGAGTATGCCGATCCTAAGGCGCCGGTATTCCGAAGGATGGTCCACGAAACGGTCAAGATGGGGGCCGATAATCCGGACAACTACTATCAAAACGCGACGATCAGCGGCGAGTACGAATACAGGATAACCGGAATTAGGAATACCGTTAACTTTCTCGGCTTCAGTACCCAGCGGGGGAATTACGGCCGGGGGGGAGGGCTTCCGCCGTCGGGCTTCCTCGACGCCAAGGACATGCACATCGAACCGGACGGGAGCTTCGAGATTATAGTGAGCCGTACGAAGCACCGGGGAAACTGGCTCCCCATGGAGAGCGACTCGAGTCTCTTGATCGTCAGACAGACCTTCCTGGACCGGGAAACCGAAATCCCGGCCGATCTCGAAATCCGCCGTATCGGCGGCGACGGGATGCCGTCTCCGGTAACGGCGAAGTCGATCGACGAGGGATTGTCCACCGCCGGGAAACTGGTAGTCGGGGCTTCCCTCCTCTTTGCCAAGTGGGCGAATGATTTCAGCAAACACACCAACGAGCTCCCTCAGATGCCGCCGGAGGTCTCCAACCGGGCGGGGGGAGATCCCAAAATAGCCTACTATCACAGCTACTGGAAGCTTGAACCGGATGAGGCTCTGCTTATCGAGGCCGTTGTGCCCCCTTGCGAGCACTGGAACTTTCAGCTCAACAATCACTGGATGGAATCCCTCGATTACCGGTATTTCCGTATACACATCAATAAGCATACCGCGGTCTACGAACCGGACGGATCTGTTCGAATCATCGTCGCGCATCGGGACCCCGGACACCCTAACTGGATCCGGACCGTGGGACATTCCAGGGGGACTATGTGTTTCCGCTGGGTCAAGGCCGATGAACACCCTCAGCCCCGGTGCCGCGTGATGAAGCACACCGAATTGGGAGGGCGAGTATGAAGAGGCTCCAACGTACGACTACCCGGGACTACCGGAATCCCTACCGGCCGCGCATCGTCAAGGCGGCGAACGCCGCCGGCCGGGGTTGGTGGAGACTCCTGTCCCGGGAATACGGAAGAGATATTACCGCCGAAGAGCTCCTCGAGAAGGCCGCGCGAAAGGAGGGGCTCGAAGATTTCGGGGGTCCGGATTTCTCCGAACCGCTCGAGGTTCTCCTCGACTCGATCAACGGGGAATCCAGGCTTACCCCCTTCGGGAAGATGGTTACCCGGAGCCGCCTGACAGGGGTGCTCCGAAACCGCCTCCGGGCGCAGTACTGGTACACCCGTCACCCGGAGATTCTCGATATTCCCCTGCCGGAGATCCTCGTCATAACCGGATTCCAGCGGACCGGGACAACCATGCTTCACCGGCTCCTTGCCTCCGATCCCGACACTCGGGCACTCCGCTCATGGGAGGCTTTGAATCCTGCCCCCTATATCGACCGGAGAAGCGGCGGCGCCGTACAGGCGGACCCGGATCCCCGCTTGAAGAGCGCCGAGATGAGCGAGAAGGCCCTCGGGTACTTGAGTCCCGATTTCTTCGCGGTCCATCCGGTAGAAGCGGAAGCACCCGAGGAGGACGTCCTTCTCCTGGATTCCGCCTTCTTGAGCACCGTCCCCGAGGCGACACTCAGGGTCCCCGCGTATTCCCGGTGGCTCGAGGTCCAGGACCAGACCCCGGCCTACCGCTACATGGAACGGCTCTTGAAGCTCCTCAAGTGGCAGCGTCCGAGGAAGCGGTGGGTCCTCAAGACCCCCCACCACATGGAGTTTCTCGACGCCCTCTTCGCTGTCTTTCCCCAGGCCAAGATCATCCACACCCACCGTGATCCCTGCATCACCCTCGCTTCTTTCGCGAGCATGATCAGCCACGGCCGGGGCGTTTTCTCCGACGAGGTAGATCCCGTGGAGGTCGGACGCGATTGGACCCGGAAGATCCACCGGATGATGCTCAGGTCCATAAAATTCCGTAAGGAGAACCCGGATAAACCCTTTATCGACGTTTACTACGAAGACCTCCTCGAGGACCCCATGGCTCAGCTCGAGAGAATCTATGATTTCGCCGAAATCGATCTTACCGATGAAGCCCGGGAGCAGATGGAGGCAAGCAGAAAGTCTAACCGGCAGTACCGGTACGGGCGGCACGAATACCGTCTCGAGGATTTCGGGCTTACGCGTGAGGGAGTGCGGCGGGAATTCGAGCCCTACTACGAGAGATACCTCGAGGAGACACGGGTATGAGCACGAAGCAAAGAGGCCACGGAACCGCGGTCTCGGCGACTCTGACCGGAATTACCGATCTGTTCAAGCCGAAGCAACGGATCGGCAGGCTCGAGGATGATGTGAGGATCGAGGGAAAGAGTTGTCTCGTTACCGGATCGAGCTCCGGATTGGGAAAGGCCGCGGCAATACGTCTCGCCAAGCGGGGAGGACGGATTATCATGGCCTGCCGGAGCGGTCATCCCCAAGCCGGGGAAGAGGTGCGGAAGAGGAGCGGAAGCGATGCGGTGGAGATGGAGTACATCGATTTGAACGACTTGAGCTCCATTACCGATTTCTGCGTCCGGATGAAAGAAAAAGGGGTCCGATTCGATATCTGTGTGTTCAATGCGGGAGTAGTCCCCGGAGAGGCAAGGCGTACCCGCGACGGTTTCGAGGAAATGTTCCAGGTCAACTACCTCGCCAAGTTCTTCTTCGTTCAGGAGCTTCTGCGGAACGGAGTTATCCGGCAAACCGAGGAATCGGAATGGGGATATCCGAGAATCGTCTTTACCTCTTCCGAAGCCCATAGATCCTCCAGCCCCCTCGATCTCGATACTCTCGGAGAATTCGAGGAGTATTCCATGGGAGGGAGCATGAAGTGGTACAGCTATACAAAGCTCCTCCTAACTACATACTTCGCGGAGCTCGATAGGCGTCTCGGCGACGCGGATAACGGGGGAGCCGGGCGAAACCGACGAGCCTCGGTGTTCGCCCTGTGTCCGGGGCCGGTGAACAGCCGCATAGCCCGGGATGCTCCGGCTGTTTTTCAGCCGCTCCTCAAAATCGTCTTCGCGATATTCTTCCGAAGTCCCTACAAGGGTTCGGAGCCGGTGGAGTATCTCTGCTGCGCCCCCGAGCTTTCCGACCGTTCCGGGGTATACCTCCACCTGATGGCGGAGAAGCCCATCTCCGAGTCCGCCGCGGACCGGAGTACCGGCCGCGAGCTGTGGGAGACTACCGAAAAGCTCCTCGAATCCCGATCCCCTGAAGAGCCTGTCCGAACAGATGGAGAGTAATTTTAAAGTTCTCGAGGACGGCGGGCGAAAATACCTCCCTACCTTTCCTCTGCTTCCCGGTCTGCTTTCGAGCGGTACCTGCGGATACTCCGCCACCGTATGAGCTCCACGGCTCCGGGGAGCCATCGGATAAAAAACAGCACCGCGGCGCTCGAGAGGGGAGCGGTAATCATGCGTCTGCCCCGGGCGGCTCCGTCGAGGATTACCTTCGCCGCCCGTCTTGCGGGAAGCATTCTCCCGGGAAGGGTGTCCACGAAGGCGGAGTTGCTCATTCCCCACACCTCCTGAGTCGTATAGGCGGGAGTGTCTACGGTCCCGAGTCGGACCAGAGAAATTCTCACCCCCGAACCCCTCGCTTCCGCAGTAAGTCCAACGGTGAGAGTGTCGATACCCGCCTTAGTCGCCGCATAGGCTAAGGTAATCGGGTAGGCGAGCCGACCGGAGAGGGAGGAGATATTGATGATGTGGCCCCGTCCCCGTGCAAGCATCCTCCGATACCCGGACACGGTACCGTAGACGGTCCCTTTGAGGTTGACGTCGATGATTCGGCCCCACCGATCGGGAGGAACCGCCCTGGTTTCTCCGACGACGCATCGGCCCGCATTATTGACGAGCACGTCGAGCCCTCCGGCTTCCTCCTCCACGGCGGCAAAACACCTGTCGAATTGTTCGGGATTGGTTACGTCGAGGGATAAGGGAGTACAGGGGGTGCCTCCTTTTTCGGCACGGAGGAGGCGGCAGGTCTCTTCCGCGGCGGAAAAGTCGGCATCGCTTACGTAGACCCGTGCACCCCGGTTCCCCGCCTCGAGAGCCAGCGCCCGGCCGAGGCCCGAACCCGCACCGGTAATGAGGACCGTTTTCCCCGTGTAATACGTGCTTCGGGCGCCTCCTTCTCTAGCCATGAGGACAAGGCTCCTCTCAGCCGGCCATCTCCCGAAACCGTGGGTCCCGGGCGGCGAGGAAATGGGGATTCCCGAGCTCCCGCTTGTTGTATTCGAGGTCCTTTCCGCTTTCCCGGTCGATTACGTAACACCCCGCCGCCCTGCATACCGCGTCCGCCGCGGCTGTGTCCCACTCCATAGTCGGAGCGAAACGTGGATACACGTCGGCGGTTCCTTCGGCGATCCGGCAGAGCTTGATGGAGCTTCCCGCCGAGGTCAGCTCCACCGGTTTTCCGAACCTCCTTTCCAGCTCGCCGATGAATGCACCTGTTTCGTCGTTCATGTGGGACCGGCTGGCTACGGCCTTGAGTACGTCCGGTGAGGTCGTTACGGGCATCCCCGGCCCCCGCACCGGTGTATCGGCTTCGGGAAGGGGGCGGGCCTCGCGGATGCTCTCCGCGGTGAGACCGGACGCCGCCGGGGCGTCATCTCGTCGGGGGGCCGTCCTGAATGAACCGGCACCGACTTGACCGAAGTAGAGGACCGCGGTCAAGGGAACATATACGAATCCCATAACGGGGCGCCCCTTTTCGATAACCGCTATGTTTACGGTGAACTCTCCGTTCCGTTTTACGAATTCCTTGGTTCCGTCCAAGGGGTCGATCATCCAGAATCGTTTCCAGCCCCTCCGTTCGTCGAAGGGAATGGCCCGGCCCTCTTCGGATAAGACGGGCAGCCCGCGGAGAGAATCGATCGGAAATGAATCGAGTCTCTCGAGAATAATGCTATGGGCCTTCCGGTCGGCTTCGGTTATCGGTGTCTTATCATCTTTGAGCTCGACGGTAAAATCCCTCGAATACACTTCGAGGAGAGATGAGCCTACGCTTTGAAGGATAGGCACCATCGCTTCGGCACAGGGAAATAAGAGGCGGGTATCGGATTTCATAGGGTATTATCCCGGGGTCGAGGGGAAAAGTCAAATTTGACATATCTGGTATAATATGGCGATGAAAAAACCGAAATTCTTATCGGTCTTCAATAGAACTACCGCTAGATTATATATAACTCTTATACTGTTATTTTTTGGTCTTATGATAATCCTTACAGTTCTTGCGGGCAACTATCGTCAGAATCTCATCAATCTAAGAAAAAATGAGATAAGGAGAAAAGTAGAGATTAGTCTCAATACAATTCAGCCTCTTATTGATCAATACGAGGATGATGACCTCACGAGAGAGGAGAGTCTTGAGCGCATAACAGAACTCGTGGGAAGGATGACATACACCAGCGAGACGATGGAGAATTATTTTTTCATGAGTTCCTATAAGGGAATCATGCTGGTTCAGCCTCTCGAACCCTGGCTGGAGGGTACCTACCAGCTCGATGCGCAGGATAAATACGGAAATTATTACATTAGAGATTTAATAGCGGCAGCAACGAGCCCCGTCGGAGAAGGGTATGTCTTTTATGATTACGCGCCGCCGGGAAGCCAAAACTCCGGCAGAAAGCTCTCCTATGTTCGCGGTATCCCTTCCCTCCAGTGTTACATCGGAACAGGAATGTTTTACAATGATATAGATTCGCTCTTTTTTGATTATCTGCTCAGTCCCCTTCTTTTCATCGTCATAGGATTTTCCGGGATCTCTTTATTGCTCTTTCTCTATCTTCGACCGCAGATGAAGTGCCTCAAGATTCTCGTCTCATCCTTTCATGCGATTTCAGCCGATCCGAGTAGGTTTCCTGATATGCCGGCCTCCCAATTTGCCGAGGACTCGGATGAGCATGAGATTCTGTCCGGATTTTCTTCGATGCTTTCGACGCTCGAGGATTATAGAAAGGAGGTCAAGAAATCGTCGGAAATGTACCGGTATCTGTACGAAGAGAGCGTCGGAGTCCGGATGATTATCGATAGGGAGGGATACCTCAAGGATATAAACGGATCTTTCCTTCAGGAAATCGGGTACACGAAAGAGGAAATCACTAACACATCGATAGAGGATATCTTCGCCCCGGAACAGAAGGAAGAGCTGAGGACGATGCTCAGGGAGGTAGGAAAAGGGGAATATACCCACGCCGCGGATTTCGATCTTGTCGATGCCTATGGAAAGTTGAGGACCATCCTCTTTTCCGAAAGCTTCTTCCTGCCGGAGGATGAGAACCGTATACTGATTACGGGAGTTGACATTACCAACCGAAAGACTGCCGAGCGGCAGGCGCGGGTACAGCAGGAACAGCTCATCCGTGCCGATAAACTTTCTTCGTTGGGCATTCTCGTCGCAGGTGTTGCTCATGAGGTAAACAACCCCAATCAGTTCCTTATGTCCAGTTCTCTTCTCTTGGAAGACGTCTGGAAGGACCTGAGGCCTGTTCTCGATGAATATTATGCGGATAACGGAGATTTTGTCTCTAACGGCATGTCTTACAGTATTTTACGGGATAAAATACCGGATTACATACGAAATATCAGTGAAGGGTCGAGGAGAATCCATAAGATAGTCACCGATTTAAAGACCTTTTCCCGGGAAGAAACGGAAGCTGAGTGGTCGGAAGTATCTGTAAACGTGCTCTTAGAAACGGCGGTGAATCTATGCCGTAATATGATCAAGAACGGAACGAATCGTTTTACCACTCGATTAAAAGAAAGCCTTCCGCCTATTTACGGAGACGCGCAGAAGCTGGAACAGGTTTTTATCAATTTAATACAAAACGCGTGTCAGTCGCTGCCTGATCAGAA
>CAZXMO010000006.1:0-14937 GCA_964641125.1 uncultured Spirochaetales bacterium | reverse complement strand
ATTTCGACGGAACCGGCGAGATCGCAGTGAATGTAATCGATGAGGGCTGTGGAATAGAAGAGGAAAGATTGAAAAAGATCTTCGATCCCTTTTTCACCACGAAGAGGGAGGAGGGAGGAAGCGGTCTGGGATTGTCCATATCCAACACAATTATTACGGACCACAAAGGAAGGCTCACTATTATCTCTAAGCCGGGGAGGGGAACGAAGGCTTCGGTAATACTTCCCGCTTGTACCGGAAAAAACCCGGATGGAGCGCCCAGATGAATTCGTCCCTGTATCCGAAAAAACCTATCCTCCTAGTAGACGATGAGCCGCAAATCCTCGATACGTTATCCAATGTTCTCTTATCCGCGGGAATAACGAACATCGTAACGTGCGGCGACAGCAGAGAGGTGGAAGGGCTGATCGAGAGCGATACTCCGTCTCTAATCCTCCTCGATTTGACGATGCCGCATGTTTCAGGAGAGGTTTTGCTCGAGCGGATCAATTCGGATTTTCCCGCAGTCCCCGTCATCATCATCACCGGGATCAACGATGTGACAAAAGCCGTAACATGTATCAGGAAGGGAGCCGCCGATTATCTCGTCAAGGCAATAGAAAACAACAAGCTTATAGCCGCGGTCAAGAACGCTCTAAAAATGGAAGATTTGCGAAGTGAAAATATCGTTCTTCGGAATAAGCTCCTCTCGAGTGAGCCTGAACCGCCTTCCGAATTCGAGCGGCTCGTTACGTCGGACCGGAGAATGATATCCCTCTTTCATTATCTTTCGGCGATAGCAGGCACGAACCATTCGATCCTGCTCAGAGGCGAAACAGGGACCGGAAAGGAGCTGATTGCCGAAGCTGTTCACAAGATAAGCGGAAGACCGGGAGAACTCGTCAAGATAAACGCCGCGGGGCTCGACGATACGATGTTTTCCGACACCTTGTTCGGACATAAAAAAGGCGCTTTCTCCGGGGCCCTCGAGAAGCGTTCCGGACTCATCGAAAAGGCTTCCGAGGGAACCCTCTTCCTCGATGAGATTGGGGATCTCCCGGTGAACAGTCAGATAAAGCTGCTCAGGCTGCTCGAAAGCGGTGAATATTATGCCCTCGGCTCGGATGCGGCGAAAAAGAGCTCGTGCAGAATAATAGCGGCCACACACCAGCCCCTCGAGGAGCTGATCGAGACGGGACGATTCAGGAAGGACCTTTATTACAGGCTTTCCGTGTATGAAGTCGTTATTCCTCCGCTTCGGGAGCGAAAGTCCGATATTCCGCTGTTAGCCGATTATTTTATCGATAGGATTTGCGATGAGATGGGGAAGCCTCGCCCCGTCGTCGAATCCTGCTTCTACACGGCTTTAAGTGAGCACCCGTTTCCGGGAAACGTCAGGCAGCTCCATTCAATGTTATTACATGCCCTAAGTACGGAAAATTCCGGGCCTTTGACGGGGAACAGGATTGCCCGGGGAGGGGAGCGTCCCTCCGTCGTGGCCTCGGCACCCAGCACGGCAGAACGAAGCGATTCGATTGCATTCCCGCGCACTCTCCCCACATTGAAGCAGTGCACACGGATGCTCATAGAAGAGGCCTTGAAAAGGACAGAGGGGAACATCTCCCGCGCCGCCGCTCTGTTAGGGATCAGCCAGCCCGCTCTGAGTAAGAGGCTCTCGAAACAGGATGACCGGGAAGACTGATTCGACTTCATGATCACCGATAACTTTTTTTATGTCCCCCGGCGGGAGTATAACAATAGTAATAACCTTGGTTATACCGGCCCATACCGTTTTCTCCGTGCTACCGTCCGGTAAAGTCCGTGTTGTCATCCCGGCTTTTAATTCCTTTTTGTGTATAGAAATAGCTACTCGTGGTTTTTGTCGCGTTCTTTCCGCTTTTTGCTTTGTTGGTACAGCATATGCATATATCCGGTATGCTCCGGCCGGACCTCATAATCAAGAATGGAAATATCTACAGTCTCGATAGCGCAAATACCCGGTACGAGGCGATAGCAGTAAAAGACGGAAGAATCGCGGCGCTTGGAAGCAACGATGAAATTGCCCAGCTCGAAGGCCCGGGCGTCACCGTCGAGAATGCGGAAGGTCTAACGATTCTTCCGGGTTTTATCGACGCTCACTGCCATCTTCTTTCTCTGAGGGGCAAGCAGCTTCTCCAGGTCGACGTGAGTCCATGTAAGGTCGGGAGTATCGAAGATATCGTGCAGGCCCTCGAGAAAAAAGCGTCCGAAACTCCCCCGGGGCAATGGGTCCTGGGAGGAAGTTATGACTATTCGAAGCTCGAGGAGAAGCGTCATCCGACACGTTGGGACCTGGACAGGGCTTCCACGGAGCATCCTCTACATCTGCGTTCCCAGACGTGTCATTCCGGTGTGTGCAATTCGAAAGCCCTCGAAATTGCGGGAATAACGAGAAATACCGAGGACCCCCCGGGGGGGACTTTCGTTCGGGATGCGTCCGGAACTCCTACGGGGGTGTGTCTCGAAGAAGCGCATTTCCTTTTTGTAACCGGGATGGGCAGAGAAGGCTCCTTCGTGCCTCCGTATACTCTCGATGAAGAGGTCAAGGCGGTGGAACTCGCCTGTAAAGAGACGGCGGCATTTGGGATTACCAGCGTAGGGGACGCCCTGGTCGGACCGCCGGAAATCGAAGCCTATCAGGAAGCACTGAGGCGCGGGAGTCTCAGTGCTCGAGTATACATGATCGTTTTGGATTCGTACTTTCAGCGTCTCGAAGCGACGGGGATCAAGTCGGGCTTCGGAAATTCGATGCTGAAGATCGGCGGAATCAAGAGCTTCGCCGACGGCGCGATAGCGGCTCATACCGCCTGGCTCGGTGAGCCCTATGGAGACGGAACGGTCCACGGAAAAGATTACTGCGGAATTGCAACAAAAACGCCCGAGGAGACTGAAGATTTCGTCCGGAAAGTCCACAAGGCTGGATATCAGATAGAGATACATGCCAACGGGGATAACGCTATCGATATGGTATTGACCGCCTACGAGAAGGCAATGCGGGATTTTCCCCGTACCGAACCGCGGCATCGTATTGCCCACTGCACGGTCGTAAATCCCGGTCTTCTCGAGCGGATCAAGAAACTCGGAGTGGTGGTTCTGCCTTTCAGCACCTACGTGTGGGAACACGGGGAAAAGATGGCCCCCTACGGTGAGAGGATCGAAGGGATGTTCGCGCACCGCTCATTCCTCGATTACGGAATACCTGTCGGGGGCAGCTCCGATAACCCGTGCGGGATGCAGGACGTTCTTACGGCTATCCAGGCCATGGTAACCCGGCAAAGCTCCGAAGGACTGCCTATAGGATTGTCCCAGCGGGTATCTGTGGAAGAGGCCTTGAGGATTTATACTTTAGGCGGCGCGTATGCGTCCTTCGAAGAGAAGGAAAAAGGGACTCTGGAACCGGGAAAGCTGGCGGATATGGTTTTCCTCTCTCAAAATCCTTTTTCCGTACATCCCGAAGAAATACGAACTATCGAGGTAGTACGGACTATGCTCGGAGGGCAAACTGTTTTCGTACGATAAGGTAATACCGTCACGCAACGGTCCCTTGAGGGGCCGAAAAAACCAATAGGAGGAGGAGTACATGGAAGAAAAAAAGAAATTCCCTCTACGTTCGGTACTCTGGATACTCATCATTATCGGTTTCGCGATAATGGAATTTCCGGGGATTTTTCTCATCAATCGTGTTGAGCCGATGATTTTCGGCCTGCCTTTTATCTACAGTTTCACCATCATTATGTGGGCAATTATGGTTATCCTCATGTTTATCGGATACCAGACCAACTGGGGGAAAGGCCGGGGTTTCAAGGACGAAGGTGAATCGAGAGGAGGTCAGCAATGAGTCAGAGCGCTTTAGCTATTGTTATTATCGGATTATTCATGGCCATCCCTCTCGCAATGGGAATGTTAGCCAAGAGAAAATCACTCCCAACGACTGAAGACTTCTTCGTACAAGGCCGGGCTATGGGTTCTCTTGCGGTTTTTTTTACGGTTGCGGCTACGTGGTGGAGCTCTTTCGCGTTCCTCGGATCCAATGCGTATTTCTATACCCGGGGCCCTGTATACTGGACCGCGATTGCCTGGAATTTATTTTTCGGTGTCCTCTATTATCTGGTCGGAAAACGGGTATGGTTCTACGGCAGGGAATATAACTGTATAACCCCCCGGGACTATTTCCAGGTACACTATCGATCGAAGTCCCTCAATGCCATTATTACCATAATTATGCTGATCTTTACGCTTCCGTATCTGCAGATTCAGCTGACCGGAGGGGCCTATCTCATCGAAGTAGCTTCCCGCGGGCTCATACCGTGGAAGTTTGCGGGGCTTATATTCTACGCGGTAATCATTGTCTACGTCTGGGCCGGAGGACTCAGGGCGGTTGCCTGGACGGATATCTTCTATGGTGTTCTTTTGTTCTTCGGTATGATATTCGCCGGATTCTTTATCGCCTCGAAGGTAGGAGGAGTGGAATCTCTTTTTATGAGGCTGAAGGAAACCGCCCCGGAAAGCCTGACTCTACCGGGACCTCAAGGCGTACATGGACCGGGTTTGTGGATTTCCATGTTTATCATTACCCCTATCGGGGCATTCATGGGGCCTCAGCTGTGGACACGCATGTACGCGGTTAAATCGTCGAAGCTTTTCAACCTCATGCCGTTTCTCCTAGGATTCGCGGCAATTGCCTATATAGGGTCGATGCTCGTCGGGAATACCGGGGTCATCCTCGAACCGGGAGTCGAGAAGGCGGACCAGATACTCCCGGTTATGCTGTTCAAATACGCTCCCTTCGCACTGGCCTCATTGATCTGTGCCGGAGGTGCCGCCGCGGCAATGTCGACGGCGAACTCGCAGATCCACGCCATGGGAGCGGTCTACACGGTCGATATACATCAGCGCCTTATCAACAAGGACGTGGGACAGAAACGTCTCGTCTGGGTAGGCCGGATAGCGATTCTGATTTTCGCCGCCGTCGCATACTTCATGTCGATTTTTATCCCCGGGCTTCTTGTCACGATAGGTTTGGTAGCTCTTTCGGGAACTGCGCAGGTTTTTGTTCCTACAGTAGGCGCGCTCATATGGCGCAGATCCACTAAGGCCGGGGCGATAGCGGGACTCTTGGTTGGTGTAGTCGCTCTCTGCCTGGTGACTTTCATCCCCGGATTGATCGCCCCCTTCGGTATGCATTCGGGTTTGTTCGCTTTCATCCTGAATATTATTGCCTTCGTTCTCGTGAGCTTGGCTACTCCAAAGCGGGACGCGGAGCTTATGACGGAGTTGGACGCGAAGAGGGCGCAGTACAATAAATCTTTCTCATAAATTGAAGCTCAAAGACTTCTCATAGATGTAAAAATGGTTGCGGCCGGAAGGGACTTGTCCCCTCCGGCCTTTCTTATTTTTCGGCTTCTAGTCAATCATTCCACTCTATAACGATCGATTCGACAATCCGGGCTGCCGAGGTAATTCCCTTGAGGGAGGTGCGGACTTCTCCGGACTCTCCCGCTACGTCGCCGGTTCCCTTGGGGGCCATGATCACCTTGCGGTCGAGATTATCGAGCTCGAGACTTGCCGAGTATACGATCGAAGGCTGCCCGTTGACGCCGGAATTGCCTTCGGTATAGGTATCGTTGTAATCGAAGGAGCTGTTGACCTCCGCGGCGATTGTAACGAAGCTTCCCTTCCGTTCTCCGGGAGGATGCCAGGATATTTCGCTCTCCCGCTTCGGGGTAGCTCCGGTTACGGTATCGGGGGCGTCCTTTTCTTCGGTTCCCGCCGCCGCGTACCATACGGGAAGGGCTTCGGGCCGGTCTTCACCGCCAATCCATTTGCGGGTTCCTCCCCGTTTGGTGACGAAGATGGTGGTGATAAAATTGCCCTCCGCGTCCATGGCCCAAACGGCGATCTGCGGCCTCAGGGTCTTATTGATGATGCCGAAGCGGTGTTTGTGCTCGAAGGATTCACCGGGAACCACGGTAACCTCCAGGGTTCGTTCCATGGGTTCGCTCCAGGCGATTGACACGGCGAGAACCATACACAGTAAGATTAAAAGTGCTTTTGTGTTCATATCTATTTTCTCCTAATATATGAATAGAGTTGTTCGATCCGCTCGACGAGCGGATCTATAGTTTCCCAGAATTTCGGGGAGAGGCGCTGTTCAGCGTGGAGTTTGGCGGTGCCGTAGAGAAGTGCGAGCCACACGTTCGATTCTACCTCCGGATCGGATACGTCGAGCTCCCCCTCTTCCACTCCCTGCTTGATGAGATCTTCCGCGTAGAGTTGAACCCTGTAGTACCGCTCGAAATCCTCCTCCGTAAGCTCGGTTTTAGGCGGAAGAGACTCGAAAACGAGCTCGGTCCGGTGCTTCTCCCGAACCATCCATCTGAGGAAGGTGACCATCAGATGAAAGAGGCGGTCCGCGGGTGAAGCTCCGGCATCGATCGATTCCCGTATGTGGGTATCGAGGCTGCCGAGGATCCGGAATTTGACCGCCTCGAAGAGAGCTTCCTTGTCGGAAAAGTAGTAATAGAGCGTCGTCGGTGTAACTCCTACCTTCCGTGCCAACCCGCGCATGGTGACGCTGGAGTATCCCTTTCGGGCTACCTGACTCTCAGCCGCATCGAGAATTGCTTCCACCAGTTCCGGATTCCGTGGTCTGGACATTAATGCCTCCCCAAGTAAAATTACAGTGTTAAGTTAACAAAGTTATGTTTGCGGGTCAAGTTCTTCCTGAGAAATTTTTCAAAAACATAGCCCGGCTGGAAGAGCCGGGCAGTTAAATTATTTTCCTAATTAGTCGAGAAGAATCCTGAGCATTCTGCGGACCGGCTCGGCGGCGCCCCAGAGGAGCTGGTCGCCTACCGTAAAGGCGGTTAGATAGTCGGGGCCTAAGTTGAGCTTTCGAATTCTCCCGACCGGTACTTTGAGGGTTCCCGAGACGGCGGCCGGAGTGAGCCGCGCTAAGGTGTCTTCTTTGGTGTTGGGCACGATCTCCACCCAGTCGTTCGCTTCGCTGATAAGCTTTTCCGCCTCCTCGACGCTTACAGGCTTGGTGAGCTTTATAGTCATCGCCTGACTGTGGCACCGCATGGTGCCTATGCGGACGCAGAGCCCGTCGATGGGGACCGGCGGATCGAAATTCAGGATCTTGTTGGTCTCGACGTATCCCTTCCATTCCTCCCGGCTCTGACCGGCGCCGACCGGCTTATCGATCCACGGGAGGAGGCTTGCAGCTAGGGGGGCGGTGAAGTTATCGGTGGGGAGCTCATCACTTCGAAGCGTTTCGGTAAGTTTCCGGTCGATTTCGATAATCGAGGCCGCGGGGTCTCTCATGAGGTTATCCACCGAGTCCGCGAGTACGTCCATCTGTGAGATGAGCTCCTTCATGTTCTTGGCCCCCGCCCCGGAAGCGGCTTGATAGGTCATCGAAGTTATCCATTCCACGAGTCCCGCGTCGAAGAGCCCGGCCAAGGACATCAGCATCAGCGAGACGGTGCAGTTTCCTCCGATGTAGTTCTTGATTCCCGACTCCAGTGCCCGGTCGATGACCGGCCGGTTGACCGGATCGAGGACGATTACGCTGTCGTCGGCCATTCGCAAAGTCGAGGCGGCGTCGATCCAGTACCCCTGCCATCCGGCATCTCTTAGCTCGTTATAGACCTTTTCTGTATAGTCGCCGCCCTGACAGGTGACGATGATCTCCTGCTCTTCGAGGAGTTTCATATCGTAGGCATCCGCGAGGAAGCCCGTATCCAATCCGGCGATGTCCGGCCCTTTATCTCCCACCTGAGAGGTGGAGAAGAAGACCGGGACTAAACCGGTAAAATCATTTTCTTCGGTCATTCGGTTCATGAGCACGGAACCGACCATTCCGCGCCATCCGACAAATCCAACCTTTACCATGGGTGACTCCTTTTGAGATTGTTGGGATTCAATATGTCAGGACGCACAGGATACTCATTTTATCGGATTATTTCCAGTACGGCCCCTCGGGAATCAGGATTTTTTTACGTTTCCGATGGTCCGGAGGATTACGACCAGGATCTTTCTCAACGAGGAGGAGAAGGCGATTCCCGCGGCGATGAGACCGCTGCACAGGAGAACGAGCGGAAGGGGGTGTCCCTTGAGGGCGGAGACCTCCTCGAGGAATGAACGGCTCTTTACTAGAGAGAGCAGAAAGAGTCCCTCCCGGACGAACCGGTTTATGAAGGTGACCTTCTCGAGATTGGTACTCCGCTTGCTTATCCTCCGCACTACCGTGTGGGGAGTCCCCTCGGAGTCGACCGCCGTCAGCATGATCCCGGTGGGCAGAGCGAAGCAGTTGGACCGCGCCATCCCGTGGGACAGGCAGACGGCATTGCAGGTCTCTTCCGCCCTATAGGTTTCCCCGCCGCTTTCGAGGATTATCTGTCCCGCGTCCGCGGCTATTGAAGAATCGGGATAATCTATTATCCTTTAGGTAGAGGGGAAAGGGAGTGTATGGACCGAAAATTGTGGGAACCGAAGGAAAATGAACCGGACCGGATCTACCGCATGGATGCCGGCGAGCGGAGTGTCTTCGGCTGTTATACGAACGGAGAGTGGCGGATCGCCTCCTCCCTCGATCGGGGGCGCACCCGGCAGGCCGGCTGGGAAGAGATCGGAAGCCTATCCGGACCCGGCGGGGAGCAGGCCGGCTACGGCTGGACGAGGATTCTATCACCGGCTTCGAAACCGGTTATCCGAGCGGTACCGGCTATGCCGGACAAACCCCTCGTTATCCGGCCGCTGAATCCCATCTTTCTGCCCGAAGGGGAGGAGGGGCGGTTCTTCGTGGAGATTCCCCTGTGGATACGGATTACCGGTGGGGGGGAAGGAGCCGGCGCCGGGGAGGTCCTCCTGACCGAGGTGTCTACTAAGGAAATGTCCAAGACCTGGTTCGGGAATTTCTCGGCGGGGGAGCTGTGCTACGTCAGCCGTTTTGGAGCCTGGAGCGAGGAGACAACGGCGATAGCGCCCGCTGCGGTGTGTCCGGTCAGGGTCGAGAACTCTACCGGCGCTCTTCTCGAGGTCGGGCGCTTCCTCCTTCGGACCGAATTTCTCGCCGTTTTCGAAGGGAAGGATCGGCTGTGGACCTCATCCGTGGACCTCATCTACCGGGGCCGTGAGGAGGCTTCTCAGGCCACCGGGACCGAAGCCCCGGAGCAGCTCGAGGGTGAAGGGAAACTTCTCACTCCGTCGCGGGCGGTTCCCGACAACAGCATTGTCCGGAAGAGCTTTTCGCTCCTCAAAGACCTTACGGGATGGTAGACATGGAACCGATTTTCGATTTCTCCTTCAAAGATTTTTTTACCGCCGAACGAATCAGGCTGATCATTCGGATCGTTGTGACCCTCGTGGTCGGGCTCTCCGCCTTTCGGCTTCTCGCGGCCTTAGCCGCGAAATTTTCTAAGCGCCGCTTTTCACTTCAGGCCGCTATGATTGTCCGGAAAGCCGTCTTTTACGTAGGCGCCGGGGTGGTCGTCATCGTGGTTCTGAGACAGATAGGGCTCAACTTAGCGGCACTCTTAGGCGCTGCGGGGATCGTGGGGATCGCCGTAGGCTTCGCGGCCCAGACCAGCGTGTCGAATCTCATAAGCGGGCTCTTTCTCATTTCCGAGAAGCCCTTCGCGGTGGGAGAGGTTATCAGCGTAGCCGGAACCACCGGCATCGTCATATCCATCGATCTCTTGTCTGTAAAGCTTAGGACCTTCGACAATCAATACGTGCGGATGCCGAGTCAGCAGATCCTCAATTCGACTCTGACCAACATCACCCGGTTTCCTATTCGCCGGATGGATATCAACATCGGTGTTTCCTATCGGGCGGATCTCGGCAGGGTCCATGAGGTCCTGTCGGATATCGCCGAGCGGAATCCCCTGTGCCTCGAGGAACCGGCCCCCCTGTTCATCATCAACCGTTTCGGGGACAGCGCGGTGGAGATCCTCTTCGGAGTATGGTTCGAGAAGAACGACTTCCTCGGGCTCAAGAACAGCATCATGATCGAGATCAAGGAGCGGTTCGACCTCGAGGGTATCGAGATACCCTATCCCCACAGGACCGTGTACAACAGGACCGATGAGCAACCGCCCGGAGAGGAAAGGTGAGACCCGCGGATATGCGTATCGGCACGAAGCTTGCAATAAGCTTTTCTCTGATAGCCCTTATCAGTCTTGCCGCATCCGGTTTGCTCATCACCGACGTCCTTCTGCATACGGAGCTGAGCGGGAACGGTTCGGGTGACATCTCCCGTCTTTCCCGTGTCACGGAGCGTCTCCTGATAATTCCCGCCGTCGAGGCCGCCCTGGTAGTCCTGTTAGCCGCGGTTTTTTCGGTTGTCCATGCCCGGAGAATTACCAGGCCGGTCCTCCTCTGTCGGCGGCTGAGTCAAGAATTGGCCGAAGGCTCTCTGAGGATCAGGACCTGAGGGGTGGGCGCCGGTGACGAGACCGGGCTCCTTCTCGAAGCGATGGAGACCGCGGCGGAGAGGGTTTCCCTTGTAATCCGGGAAGCTCAGGGCTCGGCGGACGTTGTGGCTGCCGAAAGCGCCCGGTTGAGCTCCCCGGTCGACGATATCTCCGCCTCCATGTCCGAGGGAGTACGGGCGGGGATTCGCCGTGGTGGCCGCCGAGGTCGGGAAGCTCGCCGACCGGAGTAAGGCGGCCGCGGGAGAGATCGGGGCTTTGAGTGATACCGTCCTCGCTCAAGCCCGAAGGGCGGGTGAATTGCTCGAACTCCTCGTTCCGGAAATGCGGAAAACCGTCGAGTCGATTCGGGAGATCACCTCAGTCTCGGAAGAACAAAACGAGAGCGCCGGACGCATCTCCGAGGCCCTGAATCGGCTCGATGAGATAAGCCGCTCCAATGCATCGTCGGTGCGGGACTTGGAGTCGACGGTTTCCCTGCTTTCCGTCCAGGCGGAAACCCTGAAAAAGGTGCTGCTCTTTTTCAAGACCCGTCGTTCGGAAGAGACGGGGATAACCCTCGTCGAAGAAGCTTCGGGCCGGGGAGTGGAGCTTATTACCGAGAAGGATTTCGAGTTTTCTCGAGAATGACCCCCGCCTCGATGTGGTAGGTCTGGGGAAACATGTCGTAGAGATCGATCATCACCGGTCGGTATCCGCCCGAGAGGAGACGTTTCAGGTCCCGCGCAAGGCTCGGGGGATCGCAGGAGAGGTAATAGATCCACGGGAACCCGAGAGACGGAAGCTCTTTCTCTAAGGACTTGACCCCGCCCCTCGGCGGATCGATGATCAGAAGAGAATAATCGGACTCCTCCCCGGCAATCCGCTTCAACACCCGGGAGGCTTCATCCCGGTGAAAGACCGCCGGGGCACGGTCCGTCACGGAAGATTTCCGAAACAGCTCCCGCGCCCGTTTACGGCCCTCCGCTAAGGCCTCGGCGGAGGTGTCCCATCCCTCGATCCGTCCCACCGTACCCGCGAGGGGCAGGGACAGATTGCCGTTTCCGCAGAAGAGGTCCGCCACCGCGTCGCCTCCGCCTAAGGCCCCCGAAGCCCACTCGGTGAGCCTCCGTATAATGGTTAGATTGACTTCCCGATTGACCTGGTGGAAGGGAAGAACCCGTTTACCGGGAGGGTGGTGCCTCTCGTGGAGGATACTCGATTCGTCGACGAAGAGCTCCACCTCGGCGAGGCTCTCCCCCCCGCCGGCCGGAGATTCTACCGCCCCCCGGTTGAGCTCTTCGAGGCGCCGGTTCACGGCGGGATGGCTGATGGGGCAGTAGCCGACGGGAACGATCCGGTTGGAGCCCTTCCGGAAAAAACCCGCCCCTTCGGCGGGGTCTATCTTGACCTGGACGGCGGTACGGTAGTTCCATGGAGAGGGGGAGGGAAAGATGGATATGTCGAGACCCTCGGTGTTGATACCGCCGATTCTCATCAGGGTGGATTCGAGGATGTCATGCTTGGCCCGGACTTGTTTTTCGTAGGGGAGGTGCTGCCAATCGCACCCTCCGCAGACGGTAAAGACCGGGCAGCGCGGTTCTATCCGTTCGGGAGAGGGGCGGAGGATCCGGCGGACCTCGCCGAAGGAAAACTTTTTCTTGTCCTCGGTGATGAGGACCTCTACCCGGTCTCCGGGAGCGGTGAAGGGGACGAAGCACGTCTTTCCTTCGATGCGCCCGACTCCCGCGCCCCGGTAGGCGAGGTCGGTAATCTCTAGGATTGCGGTATTCATCGTGTCAGTATAGGTACGCTCCGCGGAGGCTGCAACCCCGGCGGTCATCGCGCCGCTTGTAAATTATCTTTTTTTCACCTACCTTTAGCCGGTGAAGAACGGATGTCAGTTGATTACCTATCCGGACAGCCTCGGAGGCGATCTATCCTCACTCCGGACGGTTATCGACGGCTACCTCGATGATGTGATAACCGGTGTGCACGTTCTTCCCTTCTACCCCTCATCGGCGGACCGTGGATTCGCTCCTCTGACATACGAGAAAGTCGATCCTGCTTTCGGAAGCTGGGAGGATATCGAAGCCCTTGCCGCGGGGAAAGACCTGATCGTCGATTTCATGGTCAACCACATCTCCCGCCGGTCCCGGTACTTCGAGGATTTCGTGGAAAAGAAGGACGCTTCCCCTTACAGCGAGCTCTTTATTCGGTACAACAGGTTCTGGCCGGAAGGACGGCCGACCGAGGAGGACTTGAAGAAGATCTATACCCGCAAGCCCCGCCCCCCTTACTTGGAGGTGGATTTCGCCGACGGTTCGATGGAAAAGGTGTGGTGCACCTTCGACTACGAGCAGATCGACTTGGATCTCTCCCGGACCTCGACGCGCCGTTTTATCGGCGAGCAGCTGCGGAAGCTCTGTGAACGGGGGGCCCGGGTTATCCGCCTGGACGCGGTCGCCTATACCACCAAGCGTCCGGGAACGAAATGCTTCTTCCTGGAACCGGAGATATGGGAGTATCTCGCCTTCATAACCGAAGAAGTTTCCGGCTACGACGTCGAGCTCCTGCCGGAGGTTCATGAGCATTATACCCTGCAGCTCGAGCTTGCCGAAAAGGGGTACCGGGTGTATGACTTCGCCCTGCCCATGCTCGTGCTTCAGGCCCTCTACGACGAAAACGCGAAGAACCTCAAACGGTGGCTCGCCATGTGTCCCGGGAAGCAGGTCACTACCCTCGACACCCACGACGGAATCGGGGTTGTAGACGTGGTCGATCTCATGAGTCCCGACGATATCGAGCGGACCAAAGAGAACCTCTTCCGCCGGGGGGCGAAGGTCAAACCGATCTACAGCTCCCGGGCGTACAACAATCTCGACGTCTACCAGCTCAACTGCACCTATTACTCCGCCCTAGGCGATGACGACGCCTCCTATCTCCTGGCCCGTGCGATCCAGTTTTTCGCTCCCGGAATCCCCCAGGTCTACTACGTCGGGCTTTTGGCCGGCCGGAACGACATCGAGCTCTTAGAACGGACCAAACAGGGGAGGGATATCAACCGCCACGGATACACCATGGACGAAATCGAGGCTGAAACCGAACGTGAGGTGGTTCAGAAACTCTTTGTCCTTATGCGCTTTCGCAATTTGTCGGGGTTCTTCGACGGGGAATTCCGCCTCAAGGACACCCCCGATCCGCTGATCTCGATAACACGGACCGGCTCGGCCGGGGAGGCGGTCCTCGAGGCGGACTGTCGAAATAAAGTCTTTACCGTCCGGTATCGCGCAAAGGGAGATACCGAATTCCGAACCCTCAGGGTGTGATCAGTCCCGGTGGACCGTTTCCGGTGAGAAGGCGGGAACGCACACCGAAACATATTCGGCGCCCTCCGGGGCCGGTGAGCTGTACCTGACCCATTCCCCCGCCTTCATGTGAATAGCCTGTCCCGCTATCACCTCGAAGGTCTCGTCTTTCGTCTCGACTTTCAGAGCACCGTCCAATACAAGGGTGTACTCGTCGAATTCGGGGGTCTGTCCCGGCTCTTCCCATCCGGCGGGGCTCTTCATCCGGGCTATGCTCAAAGCCCCGGTCTTGGTGTTGACGTTTCCCACAAACTCTTCTATGAGTTTAGGCTTTGTCCCCGCCGCTTCGATTACGGTAGGTGAGGGTATCAGTCGTGCCATTGGTAACTCCTTCTAGCAATCTTCGGTACTCTAAATATACGGCGGTACCGGTGCCGGGGAAAACCAGTTTTTCCTTGACAGAGCACCATATATCATATATGATATATGAAATGCGTGAGATAATGCTTATTCTTCATTGTTCACGGAAGATACAACAAACCATTGAAGCCGATAGAATATTTTCGACAGAGGAGGTGTAGCCAGTCTTGTCTGATTTGAACTAATTAGAAACCCAAACCAAAAAAATAATAAGGAGAGAGCAATGAAAAAGATTGTTGGGTTAAGTCTCGCTGTGGTATTGATTATGACAGCAGGTTTCGTAATGGCCGGAGGACAGACCGAGGTTTCCGGTGAAATGGCGGAAGATCCCATTCAGGTGGGACATCTCAGCTATCATACCGGTCCCTTCGGACATGTAGGTCCCCAGTTCGATGGAGCGACCAATTTTGCCATCGATATCATTAATGAGAATCCGCCGCTGGGAAGACCCGTCACGGCTATTCATCAAGACATAGGAACCATCGGCGAGGCACAAGCCGCGCGAAAGCTCGTTCAAAACCAACGAGTGGAAGTTCTCTTGAATGCCGCTCATGAGTATATGTCCTACAGGGATTGGATTCTTCAATACATGGAGGATAATGACCGGCCGATTATGCCGTCTGTGCACGGGGGCGCCATTGATCGTCAGTACGGGGGAGAGGTTGCGGAACCTTTGTTTCGCGGATCGCCCATGGATTCTACTCAAGGAGTCGCAACCGCAATCCAGGCAAAGGAAGCAGGCGCTCAAACGGTGGTCGTTATGGCGGCTGAAACGG
>CAZXMO010000005.1:23629-81151 GCA_964641125.1 uncultured Spirochaetales bacterium | reverse complement strand
GGGAACCGGCCTCATCGATCAAATCGATGGCCTTATCGGGGAGAAACCTTTCGGTAATGTACCGGTGAGACATGTACACCGCCGCATGCACGGCCTCGTCATTGTAGGTTACGTTGTGATGTTCTTCATAACGGCTCTTTATTCCCTCGAGGATCTTCACGGTATGCTCCGGCGTAGGCTGCTCTACGTATATCGCCTGAAAGCGCCTTTCCAGAGCGGCGTCCTTTTCCACGTACTTCTTGTACTCGTTCAAGGTGGTAGCCCCGATACATTGGAGTTCCCCCCTCGAGAGGGCGGGCTTGAGCATATTGGAGGCGTCGATGGCGCCCTCGGCGCCGCCGGCGCCGATTATGGTGTGGAGCTCGTCGATGAACAGGATCACGTTCTGGACCGATATGATCTCCTTCATGACCCTCTTCAAGCGTTCCTCGAACTCACCCCGGTACTTGGTTCCCGCGATGAGGGAGGCCAAGTCGAGAGTAACCACTCGTTTGCCGATGAGGATCTCCGGGACATTGCCCTCGGTTATCCGCTGGGCGAGGCCCTCCGCTATAGCTGTTTTCCCCACGCCCGGCTCCCCGATGAGGACCGGGTTATTCTTGGTGCGTCGGGCCAAGATCTGGACGACCCGCTGGATCTCCTTCTCCCGGCCGATGACCGGGTCGAGCTTGTCTTCCCGTGCGTATTCGGTCAGGTCCCGGGAAAACTCGTCGAGAGTGGGGGTCGCTTTCTTGGACCCCTGCTGGACCTTCCTCTTTTGCTGTTGAATTTGCTGTGAAGCCTTTTTCCGTTGTTCCCCGGTTCCGCTCATCTCGACGATGATCTCCCGGAGGTTTTCCACGGAGAGGTTATTCTTCCCGAGAATCCTCTCTAAGATGCTCCCCGACTCACGGGCGGCTGCCAAGATGAGGTGCTCGGTCCCGATGTATTCGTGTCCGAGATTTCGCGCCTCTTCGGCGGACCCTTCGAGTATGCGCTTGCCCCGTTTCGACGGCGGAACGTCGCCTAAGATAAATCCCCCCTTCTTCTTGGGGATCGATTCTTCGATTTCCAGCTGAAGCTGGACAGGATCCATATTCATTTTCTGAAGGATCTTGTATGCGAGTCCTTCACCGTCTTTGAGTATCGCGAGAATTATGTGCTCGGGAAGAAGCTGGTCCGAATGGAACCTCTTTGCCTCTTCCTGGGCGGTTATAGTCAGTATTTTCTGCGCTCGCTGCGTCAGACCTTTAAACATGTATCGTTTTCCTCCCGTTACAGGTTGAGTTTTTCTCGTATCATCTCGGCTCGTTCGTAATCCAGCTGCATCGGATCTTCGTACTCAGCGGATTTTCCCCGTCCGTATTGGACGTGCGCCCGCTGGACACCGAAGAGCAGGCTCGTAACGGCCCCTACATCGAGGTCCATCCAACCGAAGACGGCCCCGAGTCTCAACTGCAGAAGAAGCTCGATCGCCTCTTTCGCGGTTATCAAGCGGCAGGAACCGAGGATTCCGTAGGCACGGTAGATTTCGTCTTCCAGCACGAGCCGCTTCTTTTCGACAAGTTCTTCACGAACCTTTCTCTCATAATTTACTACTTGAGCGGTTACATTTTCAAGTTTTTCCAGTATTTCCTGCTCCGATTCTCCAAAGGAGTATTGATTTGCTATCTGGTAGATGTTCCCCAGAGACGATTCATCCTCGTCGAAGAACCCCTTGACCTCGAATCCGATCTGAATAACCGCCTTTGTGGCCCTTTCCATAAGGCCCGAGCGGCTCAAGGCGGGGAGATGGAGCATTACCGAGCCCTTAAGCCCCGTCCCGATATTCGTTACCTGGGTCGTCAGATAACCCATATCCAGGGAAGCCGCGAAATCGAGATGATCCTCCAGTATCGAATCAAGCTCTCCCGCGTCGTCGTAGGCTTCTTTGATATTGAGTCCCGCCCTGTAGGAGATAAGCCTCACATGATCTATGTCGTGGGTTATCCCGTAAATATCCTTTATTTTATGAACAAAGACGTCCCGGTCCTGCTGGAGGGTATATTCCTGGTTGATGATGTTTCTCTCGAGAAGGAGCCTTCGCTCGGTAGGGGTTATGTCCGACAACCTGATCTTGACATAGTCGTCCCCCCTCTCCTCTCCCTCGAAAACCGTAGTGATGGTTTCGGAGATTTCCCGCTCTTCCTCCTCGGACATAGTGCCCGGGAAGGCGTATCCTGCGAGGTTTCGGGACAGCCTGATTCGGCTCGAGAGGATACAGTCGGTGTCGGGACCGTCCTCCGATATCCATGTACTCTTCGGTATTTCCACCGGCTACCCCTCCTCAGCCGGCATATCCAAGGATTCCAGATCGTATATCTTGTCCCGCAGCACCGCCGCGGTCTCATAATCCTCGTTTATCACCGCTTCTTTGAGTTTTTGTTTCATATGCTCCCGATCGATAAGAATCGTCTTGTATGTCTTGAGCTTCTTCGGATACTTCCCCTTGTGTATGGTGGTCCCTGAAATACCTTGAAGGATTCGACGTATCTCTTTACGGAAGGTGTGGGCGCATTCCGTGCATCCGAGACGACCGCTCTTTTGAAAATCGGCGTATTCCAGGCCGCATACCGGGCACACCGCATCCTGAACTCCCTTTTCCCCTGATGCGGAGAAATCGAGAAGTCCGTTCAAGAGCTCGGATATGGACAGCTCGATTTTGGAACCCGAACCGGATATGCCCTTCTTCTCGGCGCATTCCTCGCAGAGGTGGAGCTCGATGATCTCGCTTCCCATGATCTGCTGAACGTGGATCATCGAATCGTTCTTTCCGCATATCTCACACTTGGTTCTCGGTTCGTCACTCATGCCTATAGTTTACTCAAATAAGTGAAAAAAGTATAGTAACTCTCAATGGCGTCGGAAGACCTCCGCGGGACGAGTCCCTCCTGCCTTCCGCGCCGGAATATACCCCGCCAGGACCGAAACGACAAGTGTAAACATCCCCGCCAAGAAAAGGGGAAGCAATTTCACCCGAATGGGTATCTCCTCGAGATAGTAGTCGGGGTTGAGGAGGATGATCCTCTCCGTTCCGGCGGCGGAGCCGAGTCCGATCAACCAATTAATAATCCTTTCCGCTCCGGCGATTATGCCGTTGATGTTTACCGAGAGAAACACCCCTAATATGAGGCCTCCCGCGGTGCCCAGCACCCCGATTATAATCCCGGTTATGAGAAATATCCCGCGTATACTTGCCCCGTTCAACCCCAGGCACTTCTCTATGGCTATCTCTCTGTTCCGCTCGAGTACGAGCATAACCAGGGCCGACGAGATGTTGACCCCGGCCACGATGACGATAAGGGCCATTATGAGATAGAGAAGCTGTTTGGTCGTCTGAAGCGATTTGTACATGGACCTCTCTAATTCGTACCACATGTACGCGTACCATCCCCCGGGAAGGAAATTACGTATCTTAGCGATCACCCCCCGGGGACTTTCGTAGGGATCGTCTACCTTGACGCCCAAGAAGAGGGCGCCCCTGTCCTGAAAGAGTCTTGCGCCCTGTTCGGTATTTACATACAGGGTAAAGGCATCGAGCTCTCTGTACCCCGTCGTGAATATCCCCGTCACCGTGAGAGCGGTGGGCCGGAGTATTACCGGGCGGCCCGGAAAGGTCTTGGCGGTCAGGACTTTGATCCTATCCCCCACCCCCGCGCCGAGTTCTTCCGCTATCCGGCCGCTCAAGAGAACACTGTCCCGTTTTTCCAAGTCGTAGGATCCCGAGATAAATTCCAGGAATCGGCTTAAGCCCTCGTCCTCCTCGTATAATTCCGGAGGAAGCCCCCTCACCACGGCTCCGGCTTGCCCCCGGGGGGAAGCCGCGAGACACGTTCCCTGATAGACGGGGAAGGCCGATCGGACGCCGTCGGTTTCGCCTATACGCTCCCTCAAAGCTTCGTGCTCGGCCTCGTCGGGGTCGAAAAAGTTTCTGATCTGAAGGTGATACGAACCTACCTCTACGTATCGGCGGGTAATGCCTTCGATCATCCCGTCGGCCACGTGGAGAACCAGCACCAGGGGAACGAGACTCAAGGCGATACCGGCAACCGCCCCGAAGAGCCTCCGCCGCTCGAGACTGGAGCCGCTCTTTCCGGAAAAATACCGCGCCGCTATAAAGAAGGAGATACGGAGTCTCATACCGGCCCCAGTTTTCCCTTCTCTAAGACGAGGACGGTGTCCGCCTTTTCGGCGAGCTGCATGTCGTGAGTCACCAGAACGAGGGTCTTGTTGTGGGTAACGGAAAGCTCGAAGAGGAGCTTCTCCACCCTGCGGGAGTTCTCAATGTCGAGGTTTCCCGTCGGCTCATCGGCGAAAATGAGATCCGGCTCATTGACGAGGGCCCTCGCCGCCGCGACCCGCTGCCTTTCTCCCCCCGATAGCTGGGAGGGATAGTGGTCCGCCCGGTCGCTCAATCCAACTTCCGCGAGCAGAGCCTCGGCCTTGTCCCGGGCTACACTCTTGGCATCCCCGGCGATATAGGCCGGCATGAGGATGTTCTCGAGAGCGGTAAAGTCCTTCAAGAGGTAGTGGAACTGGAAAATGAAGCCGATATGCCGCTTGCGAAAATCGGATATCTCCTCCTCCTTCATCGCGTGAACGGCCCGCCCCTTGAGATAGATCTCGCCCCTGCTCGGAGCTTCGAGTCCGGTGATGATATTCAAGAGTGTTGTCTTTCCGGATCCGCTCTTCCCGGTAATTGCATAGACCCCGGGATCCTGGAGAATGTAGGAGATATCTTTCAATATATGGAGCGCTTCTCCACCGCTCGTAAAATCCTTACCGACATTTTTGAGCTCCATCAATGGTTCATTCATTTCTTAAGACCTCCGCGGGATTGATTTCGGTAATCTTCTTCGATGCCCCGTAAGCCGCCACCGCGGAGGTGATCAAGGCGAACCCGACGATGAAGAAAACCTCGATGAAGGTTATTGTGCTCGGGACCTCCTGCATGTAGAAGTACTGAGTCGAGAATACCTCCACCTGTGAAAAACCCCCGGTTATAGGAGCGGACAGGCCGTAGAAGAGTCCCAGAATCCAGTTCCCTATCATCTCCACAACCGAAAACACGAAATTTATATTCTTAGAAACTACAAGTCCCAGAAGGAGCCCCAGACCGCCGCCGAAGAGTCCTATGAGAATTCCGTCCACGATAAAGATCCTGCGAACGGCAAAGGGGTTCGCTCCAAGAGAACGAAGTAGGGCGATCTCATCGGACCTCTCTACCACCGTCCTCTTGAGGCCGTGGAATATATTGACCCCTACCACGATAAAGATAAGCCCAATGAGCATCATCATGACCATCTTCTCCATCCTCAAGGCCCCGAAGAACGAGCTGTTATAGCTCCTCCAGGATTCGATATTTCCGGAATCGATCAGGTTCAACCTTTCGGTCAAATCTTCGATCATCCTGCTGTCGGCAAATCTATTGTCGAGCTTGACACCCAAGACGGCGTTCTCCGAAAGAGTACCTTCGAATCCCGCGGCACCGAGACGATTAAAACAGAGGTTTCGATCGAAATCATAGTATCCGCTCCTGAAAACACCCTCCACGACAAAGTCCCGTGCCCGAGGATTGAGGAGGTTGAAATCTTCACCTCCGAGGCCGACGACCTGAACGGAATCCCCCACTCCCGCTCCGAGACTTCGGGCCATCTCCACTCCGATTACGAGGGATTCGGTATTCGGCAGGATGAAACTACCTTCCAGTATCTCCAGCTGCTCCGTGATAGCCGGATCATATTTTCCGGGGTCGGCCAAAACACTTCGCAGATTACAGGCCTCATAGTTCTCGTAACTACCTCTGATCAGGGTCTGACTGTCCTCGAAAATGAGGGCACCCCGTACATCGGGATGAGAAAGAACTTCGTCGAGGGCGTCGGCCGCCTCTGCCTTACTGATCCCCTCGAGGGGAATCCTCAGATGGTATGAGCTGATTTCCAGGATATCATCGATAAACCCCGTCTGAAATCCGTTCATGACGGAGAGTACCGTTATGAGGGTCATCACCCCCGCGGTAATACCTATTACCGAAAAAACAGACGGGTTTAGCACCCGTTCCTTTCTCCTGACGCGGAAGTACCTTCGGGCTACGAAAAAAACCCAACCGTATCTCACCGGACCCGAGCCTCCCCGACTTTCGTTCCGTCCTCGTATTCTATTTCAATCAAGGGTTCGCCGTTCCGATAGACCGTTTCCACGTAGTCGTCCTCATTCTGATAATCGGTAACCTTGACAATTTCGCCCCCCCGCCGGTAGGTACTCCTTGCAAGCTCCTCACCGTCATAACTGTATTCCCAGCTCTCCCGTATCAGCCGGGCCTTTCGGTTTTTTTCTGCGAGATTTCCTCCGGGGCCGTACGAGTAGGTGACCTCTTCGATCCGGGTTCCCTCCGTGGTCTCGGTCAACTCCCTGACGATCCTTCCCTCGTCGTACTGACTAACCGTTACCGTCTCCGCCTCGAAATCAATCTCCCGTGATAAGAGGGGCAAACCTTCCTCGGAATAAGACTGAAGCAGCCGCAGCACAACATCACCGTCCCTCCATCCCTCATGAAGAACGAGCTTTCCGGCATCATTGTATCTGAACATATCCCCCCGCGTCTCGTCTCCATGCCATTCCTCACGGATTGTTCCGTCGGAATAGAGATACCGGGAGCGTGTTGTCGCCGGGTCGGTCGGCGATATTTCCCGATACCCCAAGAGCCTGCCCTTCGAATCGTGCCTGTACGTACGCCCTTCCAGGAGATTCCCCCTCCCGTCATATCGGATTACCGAGGATATCCTCTCGCCGGAGTAGCTGTAGACGAGCCGTCCGGTGAGTGAGCCGTCCTCATATGTTCGTATCTCCGAAACCCTTTCCCTTCGATCGTAGAGAGTGGACTCCACAACCTCCCCTTCCCGGTACTCGACTACTTCGGTTCCCCCGGTTTCTAAGCGGGTCCGTACCCATCTCTTAACCGGTTCTCTCTCGTGATAGAGAACCCTACTCTCCCGATCCTCTTCCCGGATTATCTCCAAATAGTAGGGGAATTCGTCGGTTCGTATCGGTGAAATAGACTCTAACGCAATACCCATCTCGTTGGAACGGTATATCTCCCCCCAACTTAGGGCAGGCATATATGCGAGGACGATGATACAGGCAAGGACCACCCCTCGGGGCGCGGTTTTTCGGGGCATAGCCTTCTCTTTAGCTCCTTCCGAGGAGGAGGGAGACGTACTCCTCCTTGGTAAAGGGATGAAGGTCCTCATACTTCTCGCCCACTCCGAGAAAAGAGAAGGGCAGCCCCATCCTCTTGGATATGGTCACCGCGATTCCCCCCTTCGATGTGCTGTCGTATTTCGCCAGTATCACCGAATCGACGGCTACCGCCTCGTTGAAAATTTCCGCCTGCCTGAGTCCGTTCTGTCCGGTGGTTGCGTCGATAATGAGTATTTTCCGGTATATTCCGCCGGGGGGGAGCCGATTCGAGATGATCTTATCGATTTTCTGAAGCTCCTTTATGAGATTCGCCTTGTTGTGCATCCGCCCCGCCGTATCGGCCAGAATTACCCGGGCTTTTCCGGCCTTGGCGCTTTCGATGGAGTCGAATATGACCGCTCCGGGGTCGGCTCCCGGCTCCTGAGCGACCACCTTGACTCCCAGCCGCTCACCATGGAGCTGGAGCTGATCGATTGCCGCCGCTCGGAAGGTGTCTCCCGCGCTCAAGACGATATCCTTCTTGTCGATGCTCCGGTGTACATGGAGGTAGTTGGCAAGCTTCGCGATGGTGGTTGTCTTCCCGACCCCATTAACCCCGAGGACGAGGAAAAAGGTTACGTCCTTGCCTTCGGGAAGGATGTTTTCTTCCACCTTGAGGTGGGAAGATATGATTTCTCCGAGTACCCTTTGGACCTCGTCGGGATCATCGAGCCGCCGCTTTTTCACCTCCTCTTTGAGCTCATCGCTTATTTCCATGGTCGCCGCGGAACCGATATCCCCCTCGATGAGGATATCTTCCAGTTCTTCAAAGAACCCTTCGTCTATTCCCCTCCCCTTCAGAAGTGCCCGTATCTTTCCGCCGAGCCCCGTTTTCTTCAATGTACTTCTCCTCGTCGTCTTATCGGCTCGAATCGGCCGACAGAATATAATCTATCAGAGTATAAATTGTATGTGCAAGAAGGGACACCGAGATGATCACACCGCCCCAAAATCCGTGATAGAATCCGTTCGAGAGCCTACTCATTCGTTCCGCTTCTTCGGTATTTCCCGCGACGGCCGCGGATGCATATCCCGCGGCGAAGTCGATACTCATGGTGTAGAGAAAAAATGGCAGAGGAAATGAAAGGACAAAGAGCCCGGCGGTCCGGTAGAAGGAGTCCCGTTTTTTTTCGATATAGATTTCCCGATCCAGGGAAACCGGTGAGAGTCCGACCGTCACTTCGTCGGCGATGCTTTCGTCTATCTTGAGTATCCTCGGCGCAAAGGATTCCTTCCTGAGTAAAAGCTGGGATACCCCGGGCGGCCGGGGAAGCGAGAGGGGGGTGGTCCCGATCCACACAGCGTCGAGATAGGCGTCGGCCCCTTCCGGACGAGTCCTAAGAAGAAGCTCCTCCTCCGCGCGTCGGCTGAGCTCGACGGTTATTCTCTCCTCCTCGGAAGGTCCTAGAAAGAATGTCCGTTTCTCCTCTACATGACCCCGGGCGCGGACCTCCACGGTATGTCTCCCCGGTTCGAGGGTCCGCGCGGCGATAACTCCTGTCCCCAGGAACTCGCCGTCCAAATAGACCTCCGCATCTTCGGGCACGGGCTCCACCACCAGCTCGGACCAAACCCTCCCGTACACCGCCTCCTTTACATCCCGAAGCATTTCATCGATCTTTTCATTCAAGCTTTCGGGGGGTGAAGCCTTCTGAATTACCCGTTCGTCCCGCCCCAAGTCGGAGTTCCAGACCCTCGTCTCGAAGTAGAGGATACCTTCGATCTCCTCTACCCGTCCGTGGATGTACATGTCCAGGCTGCGTTTCCGTGCCGTCTCGGCCGGGCTAAAAGATTCTTCACCGATAAGTCCCCCTCCGCCGGAGGGCCTATCGAGGGCGAGAGGCTTTCGAGAGGCAACATCAATATTCTCTGAATCGATATTCCTGAGCTCCATGAGCTCCTCCTCGAGACGGGTTATGCGGCGCTCGAGCTCTTCTCGAGACCGTTCAAAGAAATGCTCGGCGGCTTCCTCCCGCGCCTCAGCGAGCTCTCTTACGGCCTCTTCGACGGACGCAGCTAGGATCCTCTCCCTTCTCGAGTTGATCTCCTCGTCATCGAGATAATGTGTATCGAGTGTTTCCAAGAGATTGAGAATGGTCCCGGGAATGCTCCGTATCAAATAGATATACTCGTCGGGAAGATCTCTCGATTCGAACACCGCGACGCCTACACTCCAGTCGGAGCTATCCTCAGAAGGAGTTCCTTCAGACGGGCCCTGTTGGGCCTGGAGAAAGGAGCTCGAAAAAGACGTGCATAAAACCAAGAGAAGAACTGCGAACCGCCGGCGGCTCCGGGAAATATCATCCACGCTGGAAGGCCTTCGTCAGGGCCGACACTATCCGCTCTTCCGAAAACGGCTTGACCACGAAATCTCTCGCTCCGAGCTGGATTGACCTGATTATAAACTTTTCCTGGCCGAGGGCGGAGCACATAACCACCCGCGCCCGGGCATCGGTCTGCATAATCCTCTGGAGTGCCTGGATACCGTCCATGCGGGGCATGGTTATGTCCATGAGGACCAGATCGGGCCGGGACCGAATATACCGCTGTACCGCATCTTGACCGTCCACCGCCTCGGCAGCTACTGAGAATCCGTTCCGCTCGAGGATATCCCGCAGGATCTGCCTCATGAACTTGAGATCGTCGGTTATCAGCACCCGGGGATGGTTTAGGTTCGGTCGGCCCATTTCCATTTCAGGTATTCCTCGATAAACGCATCGATATTACCGTCCATGACCGCCTGAATATTCCCGGTCTCCTCTTTGGTTCGATGATCTTTGACCATAGTATAGGGCTGAAAGACGTATGAACGAATCTGATTTCCCCAGGAGATGTCCTTTTTCTCCTCGAGCATCTTCCCCTGTTCTTCCTCCTGCTTCTCCTTGTAATGCTCGTAGAGCCGGGAACGGAGCACCTTCATGGCGTTCGCTTTGTTCTTGTGCTGGCTCCGCTCGTTCTGACATTGGACGACAATACCGGTCTCCAGATGGGTGATGCGGACCGCCGAATCGGTCTTATTGACGTGCTGCCCTCCCGCTCCCTGGGCCCGGTAGGTGTCGATACGGATGTCCTCGGGTCTAATGTCGACCTCGATGTCCTCGTCGATCACCGGGGAGACGAACACGGAGGCAAAGGAAGTGTGCCTGCGGGCACCCGAATCGAAGGGAGAAATTCGCACCAGCCGGTGAATCCCGGTCTCCCCCTTGAGGTACCCATGAGCAAAGGTGCCGCCGACCTGAAGGGTCACCGATTTGATTCCCCCCTCGGCTTCGAGGAGGTCCAGGGTCTCCAAACGATACTCCTTATTCTCCGCCCAGCGGGTGTACATCCTCAAGAGCATGCTTACCCAATCACAGGCTTCCGTCCCCCCTGCCCCGGAGTGAATGGTCAGAAAGGCGTCGGCATCGTCGAATTTCTCGTTTAGAAGCTCCAGGACTTTCAGCCGCTCGTACTTCTTTTCCTGCCGTCGGAGGCCCGATTCAATCTCCCCTTTCAACGACTGATCCCCTTCCGCTTTGGCGAGCTCGAGAAGAGTCTCCAAATCCTCGAACTCCCGCTTGAGCTCCTGCCAGGGTTCGATCCTCTTCTTGAGGTCGTTGAGCTTCTGCAGAGTTCCCTCCGCCTTCTCCCGGTTTTCCCAGAACTCAGGCTTAGCCGTTTCGAGCTCCAGGGTTTTTATTTTATCGGTAAGCTTATCGGGGTCAAAGACGCCTCCAGGCTTCGTGGATTTCGTCGCTCAAGTATTCGATTCTTTCGGTGATGTCGGTATTCATGGTGTTACTCCTCGGGTGGTTATGATTTAATGACGTACTTCCGCCATTTCTTTTCGGTCAAATACGTAATGGACAAGGTCTCCTCCATGGGATATTGGTAAAAACGGATCTTGTCGTAGTAATCGGTGGCCTTATCGATATCCCGTTTCAACCTCAGCAGGGTATTCTCCTGTATCCGGGTCGACTCGAAGACGTTTGTCATTATCTCCTTGAATCCGTACTGCTTGAGAAGCTCGTAGACGGCGTTCCGATTGTCGTCACTTCCGATATCGCAGGTCACGGATACGAACATAGGGACAGTGTAGGGATATAAAAAAGTCGTGTCAAACCCATTTTTTCTATGGACAGGGTGCGAAGGGGCCGATTATTATAGTGATGATGAGAAGAATTCTCCCCGTGCTGTTACTTATGGTCTTAGGTTTTCCCCTTTTTGCTCAGACCGGCGATGTTTTCGCGCCCTTCGTGAGCAGATTCAAGGTAGCGGCCGAGGAATCGGCGATCAAGCTGACCTGGAAAGACACTGATGACGTAACGGCCGGATCCTACGCGGTGTATCGATACACTGAAGAGATTACCTCCGAAAATTTTTCCGAGGCGGTCAAGCTCGGTGAGGTAGCTCCGGGGACCGAATCCTTTCTCGATAAGCCGGACGATAAAAACCCCTATTACTACGCGGTCCTCGCGAAGGACGCCGCCGGAAAGCTCTACCGGCTCTTTATTCCCTTCCGCAATAAAACCATCACGGGAGTGGCGGTGGAGACTCTCGACACCATCGAAGAACAGGCGGCACGAATTACCGATATTTCTACAACCGTCGAGGAAGATTCCATTATCGTCACCTTCGAAGCTTCCAAGGAGGATAGGGCCCTCATCGTCTATCGGAGCACCTCACCAATCCGAAGCAGCTCCGATTTGGCCTTCGCTCAAAGCCTTAGGTCGATACAGAGCTCTAACTCGAGCTTTCAGGACTTTCCGGTACCCGGCATAACCTACTACTATGCCGTCATCGACAGCGGCTTTATCAAGGTGGGGGACATCGAGTTTATTCCCGGAGAAAACACCACCATCGTCCCCGCGACTCTTCCCTTAGGAACCCGGGTCGGACTTCCCGTCTCTACGGTCAACCGTTCACTCCCCCTCCCCCTTCATCTTCTTACTTCGAGCATCGAGGACGGTTCGAATCTCCCCTTGAGCGACTACATACGGGTTCCCGTATACCGGGAGCTCGGCCCCACGGCATCCAAAGCGGTAGGCGGACTCCTTACCGGTATTGCAACGGCTTCCCCCGAGGCTCCCGGACCCACGGTTCTTCCTGAAGACCGGGGTAGAGTTGTAAGCGGCGGCGAGGAGTACACCCTCAAGTCGATCCTGAACGGAGAGTTCGCGGAACGGAGATGGATCGAGACCGAATCACTCTTGAAGAAATTCTTGAGCGTCCATCGATCCGAATCCATAGAGCGGCGCGGGCGGTACTACCTCGGACAGACTCTCTTCTTTCAAGGTAAATATCGCGATGCTCTTCTCGAATTTGTTCTTATCAGGGACGAGCTCTACGCTCATGTGGAGCCTTGGCTCGATGTCATCTTCTACAGAATCGACGGTGACTTCGGCGGTTGATTCTTTTTAATCCTTCTTGTCGCTATCCCGTAATTCCAACTTGATCGAATTCTTCCAGCTTCCCGCGGGATCTAATTTAACCGTCCAGTTGGGAACGAAACAGGTGGATTGGTAACGGCTCTCGGTTCCGTTTTCCCCCATTGATACCGATTCCACCGGGAGCACCCACAACTTTCCGGATAACTCACTGGACAATTTCAGCTCCACCGAGTTTTGGATATCATCGATCCTAAGGCTGGTGATGTCGTCAGCCTCGATGTTTTCATTTCCTAAGTCCACATTCCTCTGCTTCGAGGTATTGTAGATCCTATGGCTTTCCATCCCCTTGGACTGAAAAGAAAAATTAATCTCCGAACCGAAATGGAGTGAAATCTTCTGTTTTCCATGATTCAGGAGGGTATAATCGACTTGAACCGTATTCTTTCCGAACCTGTAGTGCTTTGTGAGCTCAATAGTGACCGGTGACTTATCGGAGTTAAACAGCCCCTTAGCGCTCAAGACGAGGCTCTTCTTGTCCCGATCGAAATCATCGACGAGGTACATCTTTTTAGTAAAGCTGCACTCCTCCCTCTCCATATTTTTCTCGAAATTCTTTATAGAAGTACCCTTGGTAAAGAAGTGATCGATAAATCCCTTTCTCAGGTAGGTATCCACGATTGATGAGTTCTTGTCGTGGTAGCGCTCCCTCTGACGAGATATCGTGTCCATGTAGTTCCACGACTTACTCAAATAATCGAGCTCGAAGAGAATTCCTCCCCTAAGATGTACGTAGGCGTTTAAATCGTTTCCCTGATAGAGGTACTCCTTGAGCCCGTCCATATCAAAATCCACGGTCAGAATAGAGGGGATAAATATCCCTTTCTCATGGGTTATTTTCTCCGCTTCGATGAGGGACCTATATGCGGCCTTACGGAGACCGTTGTCGTAGATACCTCCTCCCATGTTATGCCAATAGGGGGTATTACACTGCCCCTTCCACAGCTCCTCCCTGGCCGATTTCTTACGGTACTTATCCCCTCGAATTTGGTTGACCAGGATGTTTGTGTAGATCATCTTGGCATAGAGGAGGTTGCTCTCGGGATAGCGCGTCAACAACTGACGATAGTACTGGTTTTTATCGGCTTTGTCGGAGCTATTATCGGTCCACTCGAGGGTATCCCTGGGAAGAGTGCTTGGAAAAAAGATCTTCCGTTTGGGGATATTGTTCTTTAAGAAGCGGTTGGGGCGGACCAATTTTATTTGCGCTTCGTTTTCCAAGAGAAGCGAAAAAAACGTTTCGAACCACCCGTCCCGGTAACAGATTTGATGGCTCGGTCCCTTGAGGCCGTAACGTTCGCCTTCCGCGAGGAGGACGACGATCCGTTCAGGATCTTCCTCGGCATAGCCGATGAGCTCCTTTATAACCTCGTCCGGGGTTTTGCCGGGAATCGTATCGGTTATCTCGGTATTTATGGGAAAGACACTCAAAACTTTTCCCTGGTCCTCAGTAAGGTGGCAATAGGATACATCGCCGTTATCGACTCCGGCGTCTTCGAACTGGGTATCGTCTAAGAAGACGTATTCCATGCCGCTGGAATTGAACATCGATGTCAGAGCCGGTTCCCATATCCGTTCGGTTACCCAGCTGCCCCGGGGCCGCTTCCCAAACCGTTTGCGGATATATGTGGTGAGCATCTCGATTTGGCCTATCCGGTCGGCGGTAGGGATCATCGGAAGAATGGGTTCGTAATAGCCGCCTCCTAAAAGCTCTACCTGCCTGCGCTTGACCATATCGTTCAGGAGCATCATGAACTCGGGGTGGTGATGCTCGAGCCACTCCAACAGGGACCCGGAGTAATAGAGCACCACCGGTATGTCGGGGTAGTTATAGAGGACCGTGAGGAAGGGTTTATAGGCCTCCTGATAGGCCCTTTCGAATTGATAATCGCTTGCGCCGACCGGCTGAGAATTGTAGGTTCCTAATATCAGTTTTATGCTGTTCATGAAAATGCGTCTGTTAATCCCAGTGTATTACATTTCCCTCCTCATTTCAGTTCAATAATACAATTCGTGGGACAGGCCTTCATTCCCTCCTCTCTCTCTCCATCCGCGGAGTAATCGATCCGGGAGAGGTTGTCCTCTACCTTATACCCGCCTTCAGGAGATTTTTTTTCACACAGTTTGCAGGCAATGCATCCCACCTCACAGTACTTGCGGACCGCCGCTCCTTTGTCCGTGGAGCTGCAGATAACCATGTATTCGGCGTCGTAGGGTATCCACTGCATGACCCCGGTAGGACAGACTTTGAGACACCGGCCGCAGGATATACAGATATCCTTATCCACCCAGACCAATCCGTTCTCCCGGTACGATATGGCGTCGACAGGACAGACCCGGATGCAGCTCCCCATACCCAGACACCCGTGCTTACACACCTTGTTGCCCTCGTACAGGAGGTGAACGGCGTTGCAGTCATATATGCCTTGATACTCGTAGTCGGTCTTTGCTTTGGCGGCGTCACCGTTGCAGAAGCACTGGGCGACCTTCTTCTCGTCCGACACTTCGATCTCCTGCCCCATGATCGCGGCAAGCCCCTTCGCCGTCGACTGACCCCCGGGAGTACATTTGGTGAGCTCCGCCGATTCTTCGACAATAGCCTCGGCGTAAGCGGCACACCCCGCGTATCCGCAGGCCCCGCAGTTGAGTCCCGGGAGCTGCTCTTCCACCTCGGCAATTCTCTTGTCCTTTTTTACGTGGAGGAATCTCGAGGCCACGGCGAGGGCGATTCCGAGGAGAACGCCCAGCGCGCTTACCGATATAAATGCATACAGTACTTTTATCATTCCGGCTCGATCCTATCCGATGAGATTTCTAAGCAGCGCCTTGTCGAAGGCCATGAAGGCAAGGGCCATGAGACCTCCGGTAACGAAGGCGATGGGTACACCGCGAAGCGGCTTGGGCACCCACTCCTTATCGAGCTTCTCCCGGAGGGTAGACATGAGCACGATGGCGAGCATGAATCCGAGTCCCGCCGCGAAACCGGCGACAAAGCTCTCTAAGGCGTTGTAGTCGTTGCGGACCGCGATAAGGGCAATACCCATGACCGCGCAGTTGGTGGTGATCAGCGGCAGGTAAATCCCCAGCGCCTTGTACAGGGGCGGCGAGATCTTCTGGATGATCATCTCCACGAACTGAACCAGAGAAGCTATAACCAGGATAAAGGTAATCGTCTGGAGAAAGGTGATGTTCAGAGGAACCAGGACGAAATGCTGGATGATGTAGGTTACCAGGGATGCTATGGACATGACGAAGGTGACCGCGAAACCCATTCCCACGGCAGATTCGACGTTTTTGGAAACCCCGATAAACGGGCACAGCCCCAGGAATTGTGTCAGAATAAAGTTATTGACGAATACGAAGGTTATGATTATTCCGATATAAGTCATTTCGAGCCTCCCCTACTCCGCTCTAGAGCGCTGTCAAAGACCGCTTTGAGATATCCCACTACCAAGAGGGCCCCCGCGGAAAGTCCGACAACCCGTGCAGGAGAGTCGACTAAGCCGGGAATCTCGATAGTCCCGTCGAACCCTCCCAGTGCGAACAGAGTTATTGTCCCCGCTCCAAAAACCTCCCTCACCAGCGCGATCAGGGTGAGCCCGAAGGTAAACCCGAGCCCCATCCCCAGGGCGTCCAGAACCGAAGCTTTGAGCGTATTCTTGCTCGCAAAGGCTTCGGCCCGTCCCAAAATAATACAATTGACTACGATGAGCTGCACGAAAACACCTAAGCTCTTGGAGAGACTCGGTACGTAGGCTTTCATGGACAGATCGACGATGGTCACGAAGGAGGCGATTATAACTATATAAGACGGAATTCTTACCTTCTCGGGGATGAAATCTTTGAGCAGGCTGACGAAGATGTTCGAGCCCAGCATGACGAAGATTACCCCCGCCCCCATTCCCAGGGCGTTGACCACCTGAGTACTCACAGCCAGGGCCGGGCAGAGACCCAAAACGATTACGAAAATCGGATTTTCCCTGAAAATGCCTTTGGTAAATTCCCGTATCATAGCTCGCCCTCTTCTATGGATTTTACGAATTCGGATCCCTCGGCGAGGGCGTTGGCGATCCCCGCGAAGGTCAGGGTAGCACCCGAAATCGCGTCCGCCTGTTCCCGCGTCAGATCGTCCTTTCGGGTAGGAACGGGTTCATCCCCTCCCTTTCCGATGAACTTCTCCATATAAGCGTGATCTTCCGCCTTTTTTCCCAGTCCCGGGGTCTCCTGGTTCTCCATGAGAACGACCGAAAAGACCCTGCCGTCCCGCCTGAACCCGGCGAGAACCTGCATGTCACCGCCGTATCCTAGGCCCCGAAGCTCCAGGATGTATCCGTCAGCGTCTACCGGGTAATACCCCTGGACGGTACCGCTCTCCTCAGCCCGGCGCCGCTCACCGACATCCTGGTCGCCGGCGACCCGTGCGAGGGCACGCCGGAGCTCTTCACTCTTATTCTCGGCGATAACCGGCTCGGTCATGGCGTTTATAAAACCGAGAACGATCGCCGCGCAGGCGCAGATGATGGCGAGCTTTCCTCCCGTAATGATTGTCTGTTTCATCTACGGCCGCTCCTTCTCGGGTATACCGAACCTTTTCGGCTGAGTCAGCCGGTTTATCAGCGGCACGAAGATGTTCATAATGATTATGGCCAGGGATACTCCTTCCGGAAAAGAACCGTAGAATCTGATAAGGAAGGTGAAGAAACCGCACCCGATACCGAAAATGATCATCCCCCTCTTGGTGACCGGCGACGTAACCATATCGGTGGCCATGTAGAAGACCCCCAGGATGAGTCCGCCCGTAAACAGATGAAACACGACATCTCCGCTAAAGGCGCCGGCCCCGAAGCGCATCCCTCCGAATATCCAGGTGAGGATCCCGAAGCTCGCCAGATACGATACCGGTATCCGCCAGGTGATTATCTTGGTCGCGAAGAGATAGATTACGCCGATCAGCAGGAACAGGGCCGAAACCTCGCCGATGCAGCCGGGCACGTTTCCGACAAAAAAGTCCATATACCCGTTTTCCAGACTTCCGTTAAAAAGGACCCTGTTGAGCCATTCGACGGCCCGCCCGTCGAAGGCGGTATGGGGATAACCGCCGGCATTCAGGAATTCCACCGGTCCCCCCATTCCCCCGGAGTAATTCGACAGTCCGGTCTTGATAAACCCCAGGGGAGACGATCCCGTCACCGCGTCGACCGCGGGAAGAGTTCGAGGCACCGTCCACTTGGTCATCCCCCCGGTCCACGAAAAGAAGACGAAAACCCGTCCGGCCAGGGCGGGATTCATCCAGTTAGCCCCGAGACCGCCGAAGCTCCATTTGACCACCAGAATGGCGAAGAGAGAGGCGATAATGGGAATATACACCGGAACCGCCGGGGGCATGTTGTAGCCCACCAGGAGCCCCGTCAATACGGCGCTTCCGTCCCCTAGGGTAAACCGCTTCATAAAGCGGCCGATAACGTACTCCCCGACGAGGGCGCTCAGAATCGAAACAGCAACGACGAGAAGGGCACGAAGTCCGAAGACGTAGACTCCCCATACCCCGGCGGGAACAAGACAGGCGGAAACGGACCACATGATCTTCGCCGTAGACGACTGCGTGTTGATCTGTGGTGAAGGTGTTACGACAAGATCGGTTTTCTGCTCCATCAGAGTTCCTTTTTCAACATCCGCTTTCCGAGTTTCATTCCCTGAATGAGGGGAATGTGGGCGGGACACACGTAGCCGCAGCACCCGCACTCCTTGCAGTCCATGAGCCCTATCTCTTGGGCCTCGTAGTACATGGCGTGGTCGACCGCCTTGTACAGACGAGTGGGATTGAGTCCGAGGGGACACGCGGCGACACACCGTCCGCACTGGATGCATGTGGTAGTCTGCGCGGGCTTTATCTCCCCCTTGGTCAGAGCGAGTATTCCCGAGGTTCCCTTGATCACCGGCATATCGAGGTCGTGCAGGGTGAAGCCCATCATCGGTCCCCCCATGACGACCTTGGCGGGTTTTTTCACGAAACCGCCGCACTCCTCGATCAGGGTCCTGACCGGGGTCCCGATCCGGACCTTGAAGTTCATGGGATTCTTGATCGCTCCGCCGGATACGGTGACGATACGCTCGATAAGGGGTTTCGCTTGGACCATGGCTTCGTAAATCGCGTAGATAGTCCCTACATTGGAGACCACCGCGCCGATATCGATGGGGAGTCCTCCCGAGGGTACTTCCCTGCCCAGTATCGCCTCGAGAAGCTGTTTTTCATCCCCCTGGGGATATTTAAGCTCCAGGGGAACAACCTCGACATCGAAATTCTCCTCCGCACAAGCCTGCGCTGCCAGCTCGATCGCTTCCGGCTTGTTGGCTTCTATTCCGAAGTAAATCTTTTCCGGCTCGAGAATCCGGGCGACGATTCTGATCCCTTCGAGGATTTCCTTAGTCTTTTCGAGCATGAGCCTGTAATCGGAATTGAGATACGGCTCGCACTCCACTCCGTTGACCACGAATACCTCGACACGCTTCTGCCGAGGTATGGTGTACTTCACATGGGTGGGAAAGGTTGCCCCGCCGAGCCCGACAATGCCCCGTTCCTTAATAAGGTCGAGGAGCTCCTGCTTGGAAGAATCTCTCCAGTCGAAGGAATCACGTTTTTTACCGAGACGGTTGAACTCCCCCTGCATCTCGATAGTGATACTTTTCGATCGGGCTCCCGAAGGAAGGATGATATCGTCGATTCCTTTGATGACGCCGGGAATCGGGCAGTGAATGTTGGCCGAAATAAAGCCGGTACTCTTTCCGAGGAGCATCTCCTCATGTACTTCGTCTCCCTTGTCCACGAGACATTCCGCGGGGCTTCCGATGTGCTGAAGAAGGGGTATTTTGAACAAAGAGGGTATGAAAGCGTTCGTAATCGGCTTTTCGGCTGCATACCCCTTATAGTCGCGGGGATGCACCCCGCCCCTCGTAAAGGTCCGTAAACTTTTCATGCTGCTTGACGTCTTCTCCTTGGCTCAACCGATTTCATACCACACAAAGAATCAGCTGTCAAAGGGGTCACACCGTACCACCCCGCGAGGAGGACTCCTATCCATATGACTACGGCCGCAAGGGGAATTGCTTCTTCGGCTTCCGCGGCGGAGGGGCGGGCATATCGGGCCCTCAGTAATCCTTCCTCCGACATCAGCAGCTCCCCGAGGGGGCTCGCGGCATACTCTTCGGACCTCTTTTGTATCCATTCCTCGTCACTAACCGGGTTTTTTGCGTAAGTTTTTATGATTCGCCCCTCCGCCTGGGAAAAGGTGGAAAGAGAGTCCCGGCCGCCGTAAAGATAGAGCTCCTGATACGACCGGTGTTGAAGGTAGTGGCTAAGGTCCGGAAGATCCGAGTTCCCGGGAGGGGCTCCCGGGACTACGGTTATGCTCCGGGTATCCAGGGGGTTGCCTGGGAGGGGAATCTCGGGCCGGACCGCTCCCGGCGAAAAAGCCGACGTCTCAGCCGCGGCTAAGAGGCGTACCCCCGCGATTATTACGGCACCGGTGAGGGCTGCGGCCGAGAGGGTCTTATAGTTTCTCCGTTCCCCCATCCGCCGCTTAAGAGGCACCGAAAAAAAGAGCCGGTGCTCCCGCCTCGCCTGAACAATTGTCAGGATCCCCGCGCGTATCACCGGCACCGCGGCGACCCCGGCGGCCATAGCGAGGACGGTGCCCACGGTGTTGCCTGATTTCCCCGCCGCGATGGCGACTCCCAGCCCCGCTATGAAGGCACAGAGGGGGATGAGCGCCCTCTTGAACCACCCCTCGGGTAGATTTCGTGCGTATCCGGACTTGGTTTCCGCCTCGGTTCGAACCTTCCCCTCCCTCGAGAGTGTTTCGTTAAGCCTCCGCTTATACCGGGGCAAAAAGTCGAGACAGAAAAAAGCTGAGGCGAATTGGAATATCAATGCGGCGGGAAGTATCACCAATCCCGAAAAGAACCCTATCCCCGCGCAGACAAGGGCGGACAGCCCTAAGACGAAAAGATATTTTTTAGTGAGGAATCCTAGGAAAGCTCCAAAGAAGAGAATAACGGCGGATGTTACGATTCCGGGAAAACGAACTACGGCGGTACCGGCCTCGGGTCGACCGAACAGGCGGTATTCGAAGGAAGTCCCCGAAAAAGCTTCGGATACAATGACTTCGAGGGGCAGATCCGTATCAGCGCAGTAGTAGAGTGAATACCTCCCGTCCCGGCTCGAAAAATAGTTTCCCACCGATCGCATGTACGGATCGTATCGGGGATCGGCCTCGTCGAACCTCGCAGCGAGGCCGCTTAGAGGAACTTCCCCGAGTCCGGGATACTCGCAGTAGCTCAAGACGACATCGCTCCGGGAAAGGATTTTTCCCGCACCGGCCGAAACGAGGCGGCTCTCCACCTCCCGCTCCGGGACGGCGGAGTCGACGAGAAGGACGGTGTAGCCGTTCCAAGCAGGATTGGGCGGTTCATCGATGCCGTCCCGGAGGAAGACTCCGTATGCGGCCACAGCGAGGGTAAAAATGCACAATCCGGACGCGATAAGTCCTGCGCCGAACCGAGAGCTCGAAGAACTATTCATGACGGGTGACTTTCATTGTGATCGATAGAAAATGGACTGTCAAGCTGTTTCAAAAATCTGGTATGATAATCCCATGGATGAGGCGAAGCGGCTTACCTTCGACACCGGCCGGAATGATTACGGGAGACGAATCGATCGGGTACTGCGTAAATTCCTCCCTTCCCTTCCCCTCGGGGCCGTCTACGGAGCCATGAGAAAAAAAGATATTCGTGTCAACGGTGGAAAGACTTCCCCCGATTACCTCATAAGACCCGGGGACGTCATATCGGTGAGCGCTCACTTTACCCGCAAATGGGAAATACCCGGCGGCCCCAACAGCATCGCAGGCTCCGACATCCCGGCGCCCTCCGAATCCTCTCCTTCGATTCGAGTCATCCTCGAGACTCCCGACCTCCTCGTTCTCGACAAACCCGCTGGTATCCTCATCCATGGTCCCGGTTCCCTCGAGGAAGCGGTAAGAGAGTATCTCGCCCCGAAGCTGCCCCCCTCCTTGAGCTTTACCCCGGGGCCCCTTCACCGGCTCGATCGGAACACCTCCGGAGCGGTCTTCTTCGGGAAATCGATCCGCGGGGCTCGGACTTTTTCCGAGCTTCTCGCAAGGGGAAGACTCGTCAAACTGTATCTGGCCGTTGTCGAGGGCATCCTCGTCACCGAATCGGTATGGAGCGACCGGATAGTGCGGAACGGGAAGAGTAAAAAATCGACAGCCCGGGAGAGAGAAATATTTAATCGCGAGGGGAAGATCGCCTCGCTCGCCGCGGAACCGGTCGCCGCGGGAAAGGAACTGAGCCTGGTGCGGTTTACCCTTCACACCGGAAGGACCCACCAGATCCGTGCTCAGGCCGCTGCCCGGGGCATGCCCTTGGCGGGGGACGTCAAATACGGCGGACGCCGTTTGAGAGAACCGGGGATATCCCGCCAAGGAATGCCGCCCTACCTCCTCCATGCGCACACGGTCCGTGCCGCGGATCCCGAAGGGGCCGGGGAGCTCGGCATTGAGACGGTCACCGTGGTACCCCCCGCCTATTTTCTCGAGATCGTCGAGAAATATTTCGGTACCGAAACGGTCGAAAAACTCTCCGACCCTTCCACAGGAAGAAAAAGATAGGTATCTTATACCTATGAAAGCCTTCCTGCACCACATCATCTGGCTTCTCCGCGGAGTAATCGTCTATGCCTTAGTCGGCGAGAGCGGCTCGGGTAAGAGCTTCCGGGCCCGGCTCATCGCGGACAAGTACGGGATAGACCTCATCATCGACGACGGACTTCTCATCAAGGACGACTCCATCATCGCCGGAAAATCGGCAAAGAAAGAGAAGGCCTTTCTCGCGGCCGTTAAGACCGCGCTCTTCGACGAGTCCGGTCACCGGCACGAGGTCGTAAGCGCGCTGGAAAAGGAGAACTTCAAACGGATCCTCGTCATCGGGACTTCCGACGGTATGATCAAGAAGATCGTAAAGCGCCTCAATTTGCCGGCTCCCCGTAAAATCATCCGGATCGAGGAGGTGGCCAGTACCGAGGATATCGAGCTGGCCAAGAGGACGAGAAGCACCGAGGGGAAGCATGTGATACCTGTGCCCGCCATCGAGATCAAGAGGGATTATCCGCAGATTTTTTACGACAGCATCAAGATCTTTCTCCGCAACCGTTTAGCCGTTAAGAATAAAAATCGAGTGTTCGAGAAGGCTGTGGTGCGTCCGGAATTCTCCCGCCGCGGAAAGATATCCATCAGCGAGACGGCAATCTCCCAAATGGTTCTCCATTGCGTGGACGAGTACAATCCGGAAATCAAGGTCGAGAAGATATCGGTCAAAGTCGACCATCAGGGGTACATCCTGAGTCTGACCGTACAGCTCCCTTACGGGGTCCAGCTCGCGGGAAGCATCCACCACCTGAGAGACTACGTCCTCGACAATATCGAAAAATACGCCGGGATCAACATCAAGGAAGTCAACATCAACATCGAGCGGTTCACCGTAACTCCGGGCTGATAATAGATTTGACAACTCTGTGAGTCACTCGTTACAATACTTTTCAGTGGAGGAAAAAATGAAACGATTTCTGCTCCCGGGCCTTTTAATTTCGGTGGTACTCGCGCTTGCGGTTTCTCCCGCTTTTTCGCAGACGCCTCAGGTGTATCTCTCCGAAACCGGCCACTATCGAGTCTACTCCGAGCAAAGCGCCGCGGACGCAAAGCTGACCGCTTCGAAGATGGAAGCCTTCTTGGAGCTCTTCAACCAATACATGCATTTCGATCTGGAAAAGCTTCCTACGAAGCTCAACGTCCGTATCTTTTCGAGTAAGGAGCGGTTCGACGACTATCTCGAATCGGCTGTGGGACAGACCAAGGACAGTTTCGTTTTTCTGCAATACTCCTCCCCCGAAAAGAGCGAGCTCCTCGGTTTTGCCGTACGTAACGAGGAGGCCTTCGATACATCCCTCGTGCGCCACGGGTACATCCAGTTCCTCAAATCCTTCGTCCGGAACCCTCCCCTGTGGATCCAGCAGGGATTCGCCGTGTTCTTCGAAAAGTGCTATTACGACGAGGAGAACGATTTCGCGGTATACACCGAGAATTTGAGCTGGCTCGAAACCCTGAAAAAGATGATCCAAAACGACGAGGCGGGGCGGGAACCCGGGCTCCTCACCATGTCGGAGCTCTTGAGCCCGAACGGCAAAATCCTTACCAACCAGGCGGACCAGTTCCATGCTGAGGCCTGGGGATTGGTCTACTTCCTGATCAACTCCGAGAACGACGATTACAACCGAATTCTTTGGGACAGTTTGAGCGCCCTCGTATCGGAAGCCTCACTCCAGGAGAATCTCGCCAATGTCCGCGCCAAGGCCCTTCAGTGGACCAACGAGTTCCTTTTCGCTTCCGATTACAGCGACTTCATTGCATCTATAAAAACCTTTCCCGATTTGGTCGGAGACGGAATCGATGCGTACGAGGAGGGAAATTTTACCGAAGCGGAGAATGCCTTCGTCAAGGCGATCGCCCTCAAAGGGAACCATCACATTCCCTATTACTACCTCGGACTCATACACTACTCCCGGAAAGATTACTCCCTTGCGGAGTACTACTACCAATCGGCGCTTATGCTCGGTGCCGAGCCCTCATTGGTCTATTACGCCCTGGGAGTAAATGCTTTCTCCGACAACCGTCCCGAAGACGCCCGGGATTATCTTGCCCAGGCGCGGGAAAGGGATCCCGATGCCTACCGTGACAAGGTCTCCTCGCTGATGGAACGTATAGACGCCGCCGCGGGAAGTGTCCGGGATGAAGACGTAAAAGTAGTCGACTAACCGGAAGACTTTCCCTATTTTCCCTTGCCGCCCTGTTTGGAAGCACCGCTCTTTCCCCCCGGGCGGCGGGAGCGCTGTCTCCCCATTTTGTACCGTTTCTTGAAGGGAGGCCTCATTCCCCGTGACTTGAACATTCCCCTGACGGCCTGCTCGACATCCTTGTTGGGCGGCGTAATGGGGGTAATGAACTGCTTTATCCGCCGGAAGACCTCTTTGTAAACGGTTTCGGGGTTATTCTCCCAGTCGACCCTCTCCTCCACGTAGTCCTTGCTCACGGCGGTTATCATCTCACTTTTGGTAACCGCGGAATACTTCCGCACATTCCGGTCGAGCTTTCTCAAATTAGCGAGCATCCTGATTTTGAGCTGCGTGCCCTCTTCCGCGGCGCGGTGGATCTCCGGGAGGATATCCTCACTGATCTCGTACTTGAAGAGGGAGGAAAATATCCGCTCCGACTTTCCGCTCTGGAGGATTTTCATGACTTCCTCGGTCAAGCGCGAATTCGAGACATCGCGAAGCAGCCTCCGGTCCGTCTTTATCTGCCGGGCGAGCTTTCTCCGTATAGGGAATCCCGTTATGGCCGCGTACCGTATAATCCTGATGATCCGGACCGGATCATCCTTGAAAATGGTTTCTAAGGGGATGATCGTCTCGATCTTTTTTTCGAGGATATCCTGGAGCCCCCCTACGTAATCGTAGAGCTGCTGTGAATCGGGATCGTAATAGAGGGCGTTCATGGAAAAGTCCCGGCGCATAACATCCTCTTTCATTGTACCGAAGGTATTGTTCTGGTTGGAGTCGGCGGCACGGAAGGTCGAAACCTCGAGGATGTTGTCATCCGCGTACACATGGACCAGCCGGAATCGCCGGCCGATTATCCGGGAGTTCCAGAATATCTTCCTTATTTTGCCCGGATGGGCGTCGGTGACGATGTCGAAATCCTTAGGCCGTCTTCCGATCAAGAGATCCCGGACCGCCCCGCCGACGATGTACGCCTTGAAGCCGTGACTGACGAGGCGGTGAATTATCTTCCGGGCATCCGGGTCTATGTACTGGATCTTGATGCCGTGTTCTTCGAAGGTATATATGCGGGCGAGCTCTTCGGTATCGCCCCCGGGTGTTTTTACATAGCGTACTAACAATGGAAACTCACTTTTTTTTCAATTCTTATTACTATGTAATAGGTAACGGGGATAAAAAGTCAAGGGAAAATTCGCCTTGAAGGTGATAAGAAAAAAAGGCATATTTGAGCTATGGGTACAGAAAAGATTGAACCGCGGGTACTGAAGGGCTTTCGAGACTTCTTACCCGACGTGGAGCTGGAACGAAAGCGTATCGAAACAGTATTGACCGGGGTCTTCGAGAACTTCGGCTTCGTTCCGATCGACACCCCGGCCCTCGAATATACCGAGGTCCTCCTGGGAAAGGGAGGGGGTGAAACCGACAAGCAGATCTACCGTTTCCTCGATCACGGTGAACGGGACGTGGCCATGCGCTTCGACCTGACCGTTCCCTTCGCCCGGTATATGGCCGCCCATCGCCATGATCTCTACACCCCCTTCAAGCGGTACCACATTTCCAAGGTATGGAGGGGAGAGAATACTCAGCGCGGGCGGTTCAGGGAGTTTACCCAGTGCGATTTCGACATTGTCGGAGTCGATTCACCCTCCGCCGACTTCGAGATCCTCATGGTGATGCACGATACAATGACGGCGTTGGGGATAACCGACTTCACTATCCGCCTTTCCAACCGTGAGGTGTTCAACCGCTTCTTGGGCCACCTGGGAATTACCGAGAAATCGGCGGAAATACTGAGGACCGTCGATAAGCTCGCCAAGATCGGACGGGACAAGACCCAAGCCCTCCTCGAGGAGAGCGTAACCCCCGACCAGGCGGTAAAAATTCTCGACTTTATCGAGCCCGCGGCGAGTTTCCGGGAAACCCTCGATAAGATGAATGAATTAGCCGGCGGACCCGCCGAAGATTCGGAGCGGCTGGCTGCCGCCTGGTCGTATGTCGCCGAATGCGGAATCGAAGGAAAATTCTTTCTCGATCCTTCGATAACCCGGGGACTCGACTACTACACCGGCATCGTCTTCGAAACCTTCCTCGACGAGATTCCCGAGATCGGATCGGTGTGCTCCGGGGGAAGATACAACGATCTCGCGTCTCTCTACACAAAGGAGCATCTTCCCGGGGTGGGCGCCTCCATTGGGCTGGACCGGCTTATGGCGGCCCTCGAAACCTTAGGAAGGCTCTCCGGTTCGACCGCGGCCGCGGATCTCCTCATCCTCTGCCTTCAGGAAGATCTCTATCCTCACTATCACCGATTAGCCGGACAATTCAGGAAGTCCGGAATATCCTGCGAGGTCTATCCGGAAAAGAAGAAGCTCGGCAGCCAGTTCCAGTTCGCCGAAAAAAAGGGCATCCGCTTCGGCCTCATCTGCGGAGGTAACGAATTCGAACGGGGCACGGTAACGGTAAAAAATCTCGTCACCCGGGAGAGCTTCGAGGATCTCTCTTTCGAGGAGGCGGTATCCCGAATACAAGCCCCCGAGAAGGGATCTCCATGATTGTTTCCGAGAACCTTCCCGTATATCAGCAGAAAGACAAGATATTAAAGTCCTTAAAAACCGATCAGGTGGTCGTCGTGGAAAGCCCCACCGGATCGGGAAAGACCACTCAGCTCCCTATAATCCTCCATGAGGCGGGATATTCGAAAAATGGGGTTTTAGGGATAACCCAGCCGAGGCGGATCGCCGCGGTTTCGGTGTGCGAGTATATCGCATCGCAGCTCGACACCCCGATACCCGAGGTGGCCGGCTACAAGATGCGCTTCGAGGATAGGACCACCCCCACCACCAGCATCAAGGTGATGACCGACGGAATACTCCTTCAGGAACTCAAGGCTGACAGGACCCTCTCCAAGTATTCGGTGATCATGGTGGACGAGGCCCACGAGCGTTCCCTTAACATCGATTTTATCTTAGGCCTCCTCCAACACGTCCTCGAAGCACGCCCCGAATTCAAGGTCATCATTTCCAGCGCCACTATCAATGCCGAGATCTTCAGTGAATACTTCGGGGGCGCCCCGATTGTCCACATCGAATCTTCGATGTACCCGGTAGGAATCATCTACGATCCTCCCATACCCGAGCAGGGTGAAGAGGGGATGCTTCTCAAAATTGTCGAAATCATAAGCCGCATCATGGAGGAGAAACGGGAGGGGGATATACTGGTTTTCCTGTCGGGGGAACGGCAGATCAAAGACACCCTTAATCTCTTGAAACAGGTCCCTTTCAGCAAGAAACTCTTCCTCCTCCCCCTCTACGGGCGCTTGAGCAAGGAGGAGCAGGAGAGGGTCTTCATCGAAACACCTCCGGGAAAGACGAAGGTAGTCATTTCCACCAATATAGCCGAGACCAGCGTCACCATCGACGGAATCACCTCGGTCATCGACTCCGGCCTCGCCAAGCTCAATTACTATAACCCCCGGACGTATACCTCCTCTCTGATCGAAAATCCCATATCCAAAGCTTCCTGCAACCAGCGGAAGGGCCGCGCCGGAAGGACCCGTCCGGGGACCTGCTACCGCCTCTATGCAAAAAGGGATTACGAAACGAGGAGCATGTACACCACCGAGGAGATATACCGGACCGACCTGTCCGAGGTTGTCTTGAGGATGGCGGAAATCGGGATAAAAGATTTCGAATCCTTCAATTTCATCTCCCCCCCCGGACGGGCGGGTATCATCAGCGCCATAGAAACTCTTACCCTCCTCGACGCCCTTAGCGCGGACCGGGACTTGAGCTCCATCGGAGAGATGATGGCACTCTTCCCCCTTCTCCCCCGGCTCTCGAGGATCATCGTCGAGGCAATACTCAACAAACCCTCGGTCATAGAGGAAACCACCATCGCCGTGAGCTTCCTCTCCGCGAGGACCCCCTTCGTCCTCCCCCCGGGAAAGGAGGTCGAGGCGCGAAAGGCCCACCACACCTTCCGGGACCGTTCGGGGGACTTCGTCTCTTACCTCAAGATCTACCGGGCCTACATGCGCCGGAGCGACGCTGAATCCTTCTGCAGCAGCCATTATCTCGACACCAAGACCACCGCGGAAATAGCGAATATCAAGGCTCAACTCGAAGAGATCGTGAGCGGGATGGGGATACCCATTACCTCAGGCGGTTCCGTCAAGGACTACCTCTGCGCCGTCTCCACCGGGCTCATCCAGTTCGTGTGCGCGAATACTCAAAGGGGATCGTACCGAAGCCTGACCGCCGACCGGATATCCATTCATCCCGGATCGGTTATGTTCCGGGAAAACCCTCAGTTCATCGTGGCCGGAGAGATCGTCCGCACCTCGAAGATGTTCGCCCGCTCGGTGAGCCCGCTGAAGAGAGAGTGGCTTCCCGAAATATCCCCTATGCTCGATCGGAATCTCCTTGCCAGGAGAAAGGGGAAGGGGGGCAAACCGGAAGCGGTCGCCGTTTCCACCGCCAAGACCGACCAGGTTCGCGTGGGGATCGAGTTCTTTCCCTTGAAGCCCTACAAGGGAAAGAAGAAGATGGCCGTCCTCGACTGGGAAGCCCTCAAACGGGTTCTATCAACGACGGATGTCCAGATTCTTCCCGAACACAGGAAGCTTCCCGGAAAAATCCGCTATGGAAAATATGATCTCCTCGCTGGAGAACGCGTGAGTACCATCTTAAAGATCGCGGCGCATATACATCCGGAATCGGAAATTGTCTTCGATTGGCCGAGGGGAAAGAACTACACCTACGTGGATAACGGAGAAGAGCTCTGCGCGGAGGCGGAGCACATCCTGAAGCTCTGCCCGGCCAAGAAGAAGGGAAAAAACCAGCTCGGATTCATCTGTCTCTACACCGACGGGATAGGAAACTACTGGTTCACCTGCTCCCGGGGGTTCCACACCGCCTTGTCCCAGAGCCTGGCGAGCCTGGAGGCCCTGGTCGACGAGCTCGGCGATCACGATCCCAACGTGGAGCGGCTCAACGGATTGTACCGGAGGCTCTCGGAATACCTCGAAGAGCCCTAATGGCATGAACGTCCGCCGGCCTCACTTAATACTTCCCTGAGAATATCCTCTTCGAGCTCGGTGCTCACGGTGTCGCCGAAGCCTCTCTGAAAAATGAACCGCACCTTCCCGGAACGCATCTTCTTGTCCTTCTTCATAGCCCGTATGAGCTCATCCGGATCGTATTCGGGGCGCAGGGTAAAGCCGTACGCTTCGATAAGGCGTGCGGCTTCTTTCGCGTACCGCTCGTCGGTTATTCCCAAGACGCATCCCGCCCGCAGGGCCGCGGTTATCCCCCAGGCTACCGCTTCGCCGTGGCTTATCCCCCCTTCGAACCGGTAGGAGGATTCGAGAGCGTGACCGAAGGTATGTCCGAAATTGAGGAAAGCCCTTCTCCCGGACTCCCGAAAATCCTCCTCGACGAACCCTATTTTGACCCCCACCGACTGATAGATCATCTCCTCGAGGAGGGCGGGATCTTTTCGCGCAAGGATGTCCTCCCGGCTCGACTCGAGAAGCTCGAAGAGCTTTCGGTTTCCGAGAAGGGCGTGTTTGATGACCTCGGCGAGGCCGGATCGGAATTCCCTCTCCGGGAGAGTTTCGAGGAGCTCGGCAGCGATAAACACCGTACCGGCGGGATAAAAACTTCCCACGATGTTTTTGAATCCGCCGTAGTCGATCCCGGTCTTTCCTCCGACGGCGGCGTCGGTCATTGCGAGGAGAGTGGTAGGGTACAGCTCGAGACCGGTACCCCGCATATACACCGAGGCGGCGAACCCGGTAAGGTCGCAGACCACACCTCCTCCCGCACCCGCGATCACACCGTCCCGTCCTAAACCTAGATCCAAGGCCCGGACGAGGACGGCTTCCACGGATACCCAGTTCTTCGAGAGCTCCCCGGCGGGGAGTATAACCGAGCGCTCCCCGGATGCGGCTTCGAACAACCGAACGGTGTTTGCGTCGAAGACCGCTAAGGGAGCGGCGATTAGGTTTTCCGCCGCCTCTCTTAACGTAACGAAGCGTATTTCGGTGGCGTATTCGCCCAAGCGGACCGTCCTCTTCCTCATATCATGCCTTCATACCATAGGGAGGAGGATTCGAGAAGACCTTGACTCCCCGTAAATTCTGCTGATAGTATTTCCCTCATGAAAATACGGCTGTTCTTCCCGCTGCTTGCACTCCTCACAATCCTCGCGACGCCCTCTCCGGTCCTTGCTCAAGAGACCGGGGCGGAGAACGCCGCACAGCGCGTCGAGCCGGCGACGGACGCGGGGTTCGGGCTTCAAGCCGATATCTTCCGCCAGGTCCGGGGAATCAACACCGATTTTACCAAGAACTTTTCCTCCATGGTCGACTACACGTTGACCCCCGGAGACATCTTTACCCTGGTTGTAACCAGCGGGGTCCGGAGCGACGGGTCCATATCCAACGACCAGAGCTACACGGTTCAGCTCCAGAAGGATTTTAATCTGAACATCCCCTTTCTCGGAAACATCTCCGCGGAGGAGCGGACGCTTAGCGATCTCCAGGACTACGTAATACGGCGGGTGCGCAACACCCTTCCGGTGCAGTACGTAAACTTCACCCTCACTACCCCCGCCCAGTTCAACATATTTATCTACGGCGGGGTGGTACAGCCGGGATACATCGTGGCTAACCCTTTGATGGGGGTTATCGAAGCGATCGCTACCGCCGGGGGCTTCAAACCCAACGCGAGCTACCGGCAGGTCCGGCTCATCCGCGAAGGAGAGACCTCCGCGGAAGACGGCGGCGAAAACCTGGTTGTGGATATCTCCCGATTCTACGAACAGGCCGATTTCAGCGCGAACCCCCGGCTCCAGCCGGGGGACAAGGTCTACGTCCCCCCCGCCGATATCGTCACCTCCGTCGCCGGAAACGTGAACTTTCCCGGAGCCTACGAGCTCGTGGAGGGAGAAACTTTAGCGACACTCCTCAACCTTGCCGGAGGAGTCAAGCCCGATACCCTCACCTCGAAGATCGGAATCCTTCGAGTGGGCCCGAACGGGCGTCACGAGACGATTACGATACCTATAAAATTCGCGGACCAGCTCCCCATGAAAAACGGAGACCGGGTATCGGTCCACTCCACCTCGGAGAGTACCGAGATGATTACGATACAGGGTGCTGTTTTCGGGCGAAGCTTCGAAAAGCGGAACATCATCCAGGTGCCCCGGGAGCCCGTCCGCACCGACCTCCCCTACAACCCCGGAATCACCCTCCTGACCGCCCTCGATATGGTCGGAGGCCCCACCCCGCTTCTGGATACGAGTGAGGAGAGTCTCATCCTGCGGAAGACGGAAAGGGGTAGCGAGGAACGAATCGAGATAAATATCAAAGCGCTGTGGGAAACACGGAACGATAAATACGACGTCGAGCTTTTGCCCGGGGATTTCATTCTCGTTCCCATGAAGACCCTCAAGGTCTTTGTCACCGGGCACGTCAATAATCCGGGCGCTTACACCTTTATGAAGGGAAATACAGTCAACGACTACCTCCTCCTCGCGGGGGGTATCGAAGAGAACGTGGGTGATCCCAACGGACTCTGGTTCGTGGACGACCGGGGCAACCGGACCGAGGTCGAGCTCACCACCGTGGTGGAGCCGGAGACGAATCTCTACGTCTCCAAAACGGTCCTCAAACGCTCGGACCAGGTCGTGCAGAACCTCCTGATCACCACCGGGTGGATCACCGCTATTATCGGGGTTATCAATATTGTCTGGGACTTCGTGGAACGGTTTTAGTCCGCCGTATCTTTAGATATCACGGACTATTTTCAGTATGAAAGGATCGACGATCGAGTAGATTCTCTTGTTTCCCTGAATTTCGGAATTGACGATCCCCTTTTCCTTGAGAACGGCAAGGTGCTGCGAGATGACCGGTTGGGGCTGCTGAAGGCACTGCCAGAGGTCGGTTACGCATGCGTCCTGCTTCTGGATGAGGCAGAGGATCTTGAGCCGGACGGGATGCCCGCAAACTTTGAGCTTTTCAGCATACGAAGAGATTACCGTATCTTCACAGCATGTGTTATCACTCATAGGTATTGACTATATAGTGTTTTTTATTTCTTGGCAAGAAGAGCGTTGAAGAAGCACTTTTTCCCCGGTATAGTCCATCTATGATCTATCTCGATTGGGCGGCCACCGCCGTTCCCGATTCAGCTTTGGTGGACGAGCTTGCATCCACCGAAGCCGAGCTCTACGGTAATCCCTCCTCCCTCCATGCCGAAGGAAAACGGGCGAGGATGCTCCTTGATGAATGCCGCGGGCGTACCGCCGGAACTCTCGAACTGGATCCGTCCACCCTGTACTTCACCTCCGGAGGCACCGAATCGAACGGTGTCGTCCTGACCTCACTGTTGTTCCGACGAAAGCGTGCGGGGTTGGTTATAAGCGGCATCGAGCACCCCTCGGTCTGGGAAACCGCGAAACACCTGGAGGAATTAGGGTGCCCGGTAAAAACGGTAAAAGCGAATCCGTCCGGTCACATCGATCCGGGCAAGCTGGTCGCCGCTATCGATGACGAAACCGGTTTAGTCGCGGTTATGGCCGTCTCAAACGACACAGGAGCCGTGCAGCCTCTGAAAGAGATCGTACGCGCCGTGAGAGACAGGGAGCGGGGCCGAGGTGGCCGAATCCACATCCACACCGACGCTGTACAGGCGCTGGGGAAAATTCCCTTCGATCCGATTTCACTGGGAGTGGACAGCGCGGCCTTCAGCGGCCACAAGATCGGCGCTCCCCGGGGCATCGGGATGCTCTATCTCGCGAAACCGCTCAAGCCCCTCCTTGCCGGCGGCGAACAGGAGGGAGGAATACGGCCAGGGACCGAGAACCTGAGAGGTATTCTGGGAATTACCCTTGCCGTGGAGCGGCGCGCCGCGGCATTCGAAGAGCTATTCGAACATGGAAAGCGCCTCGAGGGGAGGATCATCCGGGCGGTCGAGGGAGAACCTTCGGTGAAGCTCATCGGCGATTACGAGCGGGGCGGCGGCTACTCCCCCTGGATAGTGGCAGTTTCGATCGCTCCTATTCCCGGCGAGGTCCTCGTCCGTATTATGAGCGACCGGGGGTTCGCCATAAGCACCGGATCGGCGTGTTCCGCCGCCAAGGCGGCCAGGACGAGGAGCCTCGAAAACATGGGGATCGACAAAGAGACCGCATTCTCCGCGATCCGAATATCTACCGGCCCGTCCACAACCGATGAGAATATCGACGAATTCTTAAGCGTACTGTTCAAGGAATCCGCTCTTCTGGTAAAATCACTGTGACATGCACTATGTAATAAAAATCGGAGAAATCGCGCTCAAGTCGGGAAACCGGAGGTACTTCGAACGCGCACTCAAGAAGAATATCACGAGGAGACTCTTCGGCATCCCCCATACTATAACAGGACGACAGGGAAGATACTTTCTGCAGATCGAGACAGGCGCTGCCGAGGAAATCGAAGAAGCTTTGAGCACAACCTTCGGTATAACAGGCTTCGCCCCGGTAGCGGTTGCTCCGAAGAAGCTTCCCGACATCGAGGCGGCGGCTGTGGAGACGGCTCGGGAGATCCGGTCCCGCTTTTCAGGCGGCCGGTTCAAAATAGAAGCCCGCAGGTCCGACAAGGGTTTTCCTCTATCGTCGTACGAGATCGCCTGCCGTTTGGGAGACCTCCTGCGCCGGGAGTTTCCCGATCTTGTGGTAGACGTCCACGAGCCGGATTGGGTGCTCCATGTGGAAATACGGGACAAGGCGCTCCTCTTCGGGCCGGTGTTCAAGGGCCCCGGGGGGCTTCCCGTAGGGACCGCCGGACGGGGTACCCTCCTCCTCTCGGGAGGAATCGACAGCCCCGTAGCCGGATACCGGATGGCGAAGCGGGGTTTGAAGCTCGGCGCGGTGTACTTCCACACATATCCTTTTACCTCCGATGAGGCGCGGGAGAAGGTCATAACACTTGCTCGAACGCTCTCGCCCTATACCGTCGGACTCGACCTGTGGATCGTCGATTTTACCCCCCTGCAGCTCAAAATCAAGGAGCACTGCGGGGAGAGGGAAATAACTCTTATTATGCGGGCCTGTATGATGAAGATAGCCGAAACGATAACCCTGAGGGAGGGAGGGCTCTGTCTGATAACCGGAGAAGCCTTGAGTCAGGTAGCGAGTCAAACGGTGGAGAGCATGCGTTTTACCGGCAGCATTCCCGAGCTTCCGGTCCTGCGTCCCCTAGTCGGACTGGACAAAGAGGAGATAATCGATCAGGCGCACCGGATCGGAACCTTCGACATCTCCGTCCTTCCCTACGACGACTGCTGCACCCTGTTTTCCCCGGACCGTCCCCTCATCCGGCCGGATTTCGATGCTATGCGCGAGGTTTTCGAAGGGCTTCCCTTCGACGGTATGTTCGAGGAGGCGGCTTCCACCGCTGAGCGAATCAAATTATAGAGACAAAGGAGGGACTACAATGTATTTTGGCGACTGGCTACGTAACGACGATGTGAAAAACCTGTTCTATCTAAGTGTCCACACGGAAAACGGCGATTTCAAAGAGAAGCTCACCGAGGCACTGGGAAGAGACAGCCGGATCTCCGAGCTCCATCCCTCGTGCTTCATGATCGAGACGTTGAAATCCCTCAAGTGGGTGAACAAGCGGGTATCAGAGTCGGTTTCTCAGGGTGACAAGGCTGTTCTGGTCTTTCCCGTCCACAAGACTGTGGATCATAAGGAGGTAGGTTTCTCTTCCGGTCCCTTAGACGACGAGGACTAGGCGCTCTTCTTTGAGTCTTTCTTACTCTCTTTTTTGCTCTCCTTTTTGCTCTCCTTTTTGCTCTCCTTTGAATCGGACTTCGGTTCCGCCTTTTCCGATTTGGTCTCGGTTTTTTCGGTTCCGCCGTCCTTCGATTCGGTCGAGGCCGCCGCGGTTCCTCCGGAGCTCTTTCCGCCGCTCTTGCTGTCGGTGACGTAGAATCCGCTCCCCTTGAATATAATTCCGACTCCTCCGCCGATCAGTCGCCGTACCTTCTTCCCGCACTCCGGGCACTTGGAAAGGGGGTCTTCCGACATTGATTGAAAGGCCTCGAAGGAATGGCCGCAGCCCGTACACTCGTAGTCATAAGTCGGCATCGATTTCTCCTAAAATGTTTTTCTTTCACAATATACAAAAACTATGCCAAGAAGGGCAATACTTTTTTAGTCTATCCCGTCGAGCCTAACCGGAATCGAAGCTGCATCGAGATGATGCTTGAGCTCCCCCACCGTATATCCCTGAATATGGACCATGGAGGCGACTAGCGCCGCGTCGGCCTTTCCCTCGGTAAAGACTTGGACCAGATGATCGGGATTTCCCGCGCCCCCCGAGGCCACCACCGGTATGGAGACCGATTCAGAAATAAGACGGGTGAGATTAAGCTCATACCCGGTTTCGGTACCGTCCGCGTCTATGGAGTTGAGCACTATCTCCCCGGCTCCTAACTGTTCGGCCTGTTTCGCCCAGGCGAGAGCATCGAGCTCGGTGAGTGACCGCCCCCCGTCGATGACGATGCGGTATTTCGAAGGCATCGATTCATCCCGGGCGGCGTCCATCCCCAGGACGATACACTGGGACCCGAATTTCGAAGCCCCTTCCTCGATTATCTCGGGTCTCCGGACCGCCTGGGAATTGACGCTCACCTTCTCGGCGCCGGCTAAGAGCACCCTCCGCATATCCTCGAGGCTTCCTATTCCGCCGCCCACCGCGAAGGGAATAAATATCTGGCCGGCGACTTTCTCGACCACATCGATCATGATGCCCCGTTTCTCCGCGGAGGCGGTAATATCGTAGAAGACGAGCTCGTCCACGCCCTGCTCGTAGTAGACCCGGGCCATCTCTACCGGATCGCCGATGTCCCGGTTTTCCTTGAACTTGATCCCCTTAGTGGTCTTCCCCTCACGCACATCGAGGCAGATAATTATCCTTTTCTTGAGCATGATCGTTTCCTCCTCCCTTCGCTAGTCCGGAAGATGCAAAAAATTCTCGAGGAGCTTGAGACCGTACTTCCCCGATTTTTCGGGGTGGAACTGCACCGCGTAGACATTGTCCCTCCGGATACATGAGGAGAACCGGGTGATATATTCGGTATAGCAGAGCTCGTACTTCGGATCCGCCGCTTCGGGATAGTACGAATGGACGAAGTAGAATGAGCCGCCCTCGGGTATTCCCTCGAAGAGGGGATCTTCCCGGGTGCATATTACCTCGTTCCATCCCATGTGAGGGACCTTGTACCCCTTACCGGCATCGAATTTCTTGACCCGTCCGGGAACGAGGCCGAGACATTTCGTATCCCGTTCCTCCGAAAAGTCGAGGGCAATCTGGCATCCGATGCAGATTCCCAAGAGGGGCCTGCCCTTCCGGGCGAATTCCACCAGAGCTTCTTCGAGCCCCCGTGAGCGAAGGGTTTCCATAGCGGCCCTCGCCTCGCCGACTCCGGGAAAGATAATCCTGTCACACCCGAGGATCGTGTCGGGGTCTCCGGAAACGATATAATCAGCATCGAGGTAGGTGAGCGCTGTTTCCACGCTCCTCAAGTTTCCCGCCTCGTAATCGACGACTCCGATCTTCACTACATATTCTCCCGTACGGCACCCCCGCCGCCCGCAAGCCCGAGGATGAGCCTGAGCATCTCCTCGTCGTCTAAAAAGAGCCCGGATATCCGGACGTACTCGCCGTCAGCGGTAACATCGAGATTCTCCCTAAGGGAGGTGATATCAAGAAGACCGTTACTCCTCATCCATCCGACGATCAGGAGCTTCGCCACGGCGGCGAGCTTACGGGCGCTCTTTTCTTCCGTTGTCGCGAAGACACCGTAGATCCTAAACTCGCCCCCTAGACGCATCGCGGTAAACCACATCGATCGGAGGGGAAATTTCTTGGGATCGATAGGAAGCTTTTCGGCGAGAATCGCCGCCGGATCGGGCATATAGGCGACAAGATCGGAGACCTTGAACTCCTCTTCGATCTCTCTGATGAGCCGGTCTTGCCCGGGTCCCCTCAAGGAAGCATCGATCATCCCGGCGACCCGCCCCTGACTGACGAGAATAAGCCCCGGTTTGGGTATGGAAAGCTCCATTCCGGTATCCAGGTTCGACCACCAGTCAACGGTGTATTTCGTTCTGACCCACCTGGGGTCCCTCCCCAGTCCCCCGGTGACGGCCGATTTGGGGTAGCGCCCCAAGGCCACCGCGTTGAGCCGAGGCGGTTCCAGCGGATTCATCTCGATACCGGCGTAGAGGGTCTCGGTCCGTTCCACCAGGATGTTCCGGTTCTTCGCCTGATCCTCTCCGGGCAAAAACAGCGATAGAAGACTCTCCGCGAGGGGGCCGGTGCGGTTTACATCCGCCTTCACGATGATGTCGGTCCCGGCGGGCAGGAGATCCACCCATCCCTCGGGGGTGAGCCGTTCGGGGGCGGAGGCGCAGGATCCGAGAAGAAAGACCGGGAGCGCAGCCGCGAAAAAGAGAAGAATAAGGGGTGTCCTTTTCGATACGCGCATCACGTGGTTATTTTCTCCAATAGAACGCTGCATACCCCGTCGCCGCAATCGATCTGTACCGATTCCTCACTGGAGCTCCAGTCCCAGGAAACGGCAAGAGTTTCACTGACCAGATAATCCTCGAAACTCTCCACCGCTTCCTTCATCTCATCGGGTCCATGGAGAAAGAGGCGGATACGGTCGGTTACTTCGAACCCGGCCTCCTTCCTCATGTTCTGAACCGAGCGGACTAAGTCCCGGATCATCCCTTCCCGCTTGAGCTCCTCCGTTATTTCCGGGTCCAGAGCCACCGTCAGAGAGCCTTCGTTCAAGACCTTGAGATTCTCCTTCTCGATCCGCTGTACGACAATACCCTCACGGTTCAAATCCAGGGTCCTTCCGTCGAGCTCGATCTCGAGTGTCGCCCCTTCCATGAGGGATTGGATTTCTTTCATCGAGAGCTCCTCGATCTTCGTCGCGGCCTCCTTCATATCCTTGCCGAGCTGCTTCCCCAGGAGCTTGTAGTTCGCCTTGGCCTGATATTCGACGAGGTCTTCCTCGTTCTCCCGGAATATAACATCCTTGACGTTGAGCTCCTCCCTGATGATATCGGTCATCTCCCGGAGAATTTTCTTCTCTTCCGGGTTCAGGGTTACTAAGTGAATCGCCTTCAGCGGCTGCCGTATCTTGAGGGAGTACATGCTGCGGATGGCCCGCCCCATGCTAACCGCCTGCCGGGTTATCTCCATCTTCCTTTCGAGGGTATGGTCCCGCTTCGTTTCGTCGTAGGCCGGAAAGTCACAGAGGTGGATCGACTCGGGCATCCCATCGGTCCGAAGATTGAGATAGATCTCCTCGGTCACGAAGGGGATGACGGGACAGGCGGTCAGGATCAGCCTCATCAGCACCGTGTAGAGGGTCTGGTAGGCCTGCCCCTTGTCCATATCGTTCTCGGACCTCCAAAATCTTCGGCGGGACCTTCGAATGTACCAGTTGTTCAAGAGGTCGATGAAGGAGACCATGGGGGCTATCGCCTTCTGCAGATCGTAGGCGTCCATGTTCTCGGCCACCTCGTGGACCAAGCGCTCCGACTCGGAGAGGATCCACCGGTCCAAGGGGTTCTCGGGATCCTCCGGCGGTGAGTCGGGGGCCGCCCCGTCTATATTCGCGTAGGTGACGAAGAAACTGTAGGCGTTCCACAGCGGAATGATGATACTCTTCAAGATCTCCTTGACTCCGTCGTCGGAGTACTTGAGGTCCTCCGCCCGTACCACCGGGGAGTAGACAAGGAAGAGGCGCAGGGCGTCGGCACCGTACTCGTTGATGATGTCCATCGGGTCGGTATAGTTCCGGGCGGACTTGCTCATCTTCTTTCCGTCCTCGGCCAGTACGAGGCCGTTGACGATGACGTTCTTGAAGGCGGGGCTGTCGAAGAGCGCCGCGGCGAGGATTGTCAGAGTATAAAACCAGCCCCGGGTCTGATCGAGTCCCTCGCTTATGAAGTCGGCCGGGAAGTTGGCCTCGAAGTGTTCCTTGCTCTCGAAGGGATAGTGGTTCTGAGCGTAGGGCATCGATCCCGATTCGAACCAGCAGTCGAGGACCTCCGGCACCCGCCGCATGGTCCCCCCGCAGGAGCAGCCGTAGGTCACCTCGTCCACGTAGTGCTTGTGGAGATCGTCGAGCAAGATCCCCGATTTTGATTTGAGCTCCTCCCTCGAACCGATGCACTCAGTTGCCTCGCAGCTGTCGCACCGCCATATGGGGATGGGATTGCCCCAGTACCGGTTTCGGGATATCGCCCAGTCCCGGGCGTTTTCGAGCCACTTACCGAACCGCCCCTTCTTGAGGTGGTCGGGGACCCAGTAGACCCGGTCGTTGGCATCTAACATCTTGGATTTGACCTTTCCGATATCCACGAACCACGAGGATATTGCCCGGTAGATCAAGGGAGAGCTGCAGCGCCAGCAGTGCGGATAGGCATGGAGGTAGTTGTCCCTCTTCACCAAATCGCCCCGAGCTTTGAGCATCTTGATAATCTCCTTATCCGCCTCCTTTACGAACATGCCGGCGAAGTCGGTCACCTCCTCGGTAAACCTTCCTTCGGCGTCGAGGGGGCAGACAACGGAGATTTCACTATCTTTCAGGGTAGTGTAGTCGTCCTCACCGAACCCGGGAGCGGTATGAACGATACCGGTACCGTCCTCGGTGGAGACGTAATCCGCGGTAAAGACCCGAAAGGCGCCGTTTTCTTTTTCTTCCGGGAAATAAGGAAAGAGAGGCTCGTACTCCCATCCTTCGAGCTCGCCGCCCTTCATCTCCCGGACCACGGTATACTCGCTCTCATCTTTGTAGTACGCGGAAAGGCGTTCCTTCGCCAAGATATACCTCTCCTCCCCGTCTTGAGCGAGAACGTAGTCGATATCCTCGCCGACAGTGAGGGCGAGGTTTGAGGGAAGGGTCCAGGGCGTAGTGGTCCATGCCAAAAAGTAGGTGGAATCTTCGCCCGCCGCCTTGAACTTAACGGTTATCGCCGGATCGTGAACGTCCTGATAGCCGCCTAGGTTGAGCTCGTGATTGGAGAGCACCGTGGAGCACCGGGGACAGTAGGGAAGGATATAGTGCCCCTCGAAGATAAGGTCCTTGTCCCAGAGCTGCTTGACCACCCACCAGATCGACTCCATGTAGTCCGGCTCCATGGTCTTGTAGTCGTTGTCGAAATCGACCCACCTTCCCAAACGGGTAATGACGTGGCGCCATTCATTGGTGTAGCGCAGAACGATGGAGCGGCAGGCCTCGTTGAACTCGGCTATTCCGTAGTCCTCGATCTCTTTCTTCCCGGAGATACCGAGTTCCTTCTCCATCTCGTACTCCACCGGCAGGCCGTGGCAGTCCCAGCCGAACCGTCGGTCAACGAGCTTCCCCCGCATCGTCTGATACCGGGGTACGATATCCTTTATCGTGGAGGGAACGAAGTGGCCGAAGTGAGGCAGACCGGTGGCAAAGGGAGGCCCGTCGTAGAAGACGTACTCCTCCGCTCCCCTCCTCTCGGAGAGGGACTGATTAAAAATATCGCGGTCTTCCCAGAATTCGAGGATCTTCTCCTCCATTTTGGGAAAGTCCACCTTCGGGTCCACTGGCTTGTACAAAATTTCCTCCTGCCTTTTTCTGACGTAGGTAGTAATACTTTTGGTTATTATCGGAACATTCTAGAGATTTTATCCGTCGTCTGTCAAGCCGGGGTCCGAGGGGGCGATGTTGCCACCACCGGGCATTCGAGTTAGAATCCTCGTATGAACGTAGAAGGAAAGCACTACCGTACCATCTGGTTCGATCCCGAGGACGACCGGAAGGTGAAGATCATCGACCAGACCAAGCTCCCCCACGAATTCACGGTCCTTGACCTTACAACCGTCGAAGAAACCGCCTGCGCCGTCCGGGACATGCTCGTCCGCGGAGCCGGGCTCATCGGGGCCGCCGCGGGTTTCGGAATGTACCTCGCCGCCCTCGAGGCTGGGAAGGAGACCCTAAACGAGGACTTGAGCGGTGCCGCCGAAGTGCTCAAAGCCACCCGTCCCACCGCAAAGAACCTGGAATGGGCGGTGGTAAGACAGCTGAACGCCATGAAAACGGCGGCCGACAAGAACGGAAAGATCGAGATAGCCCGGAAAACCGCCGTAGAGATAGCCGACGAGGACGCCGAGTTCTGCAGGCGAATCGGAGAGCACGGGGTGCGCCTTATAGAGGAGATCGCCGAGCGGAAGAAGGGAGAGACGGTTCACATTCTTACCCACTGTAACGCCGGCTGGCTCGCCTTTGTTGATTACGGGAGCGCCACCGCCCCCATCTACGAGGCGTATAACCGGGGGATCGACATCCACGTCTGGGTCGACGAGACCCGGCCCCGTAACCAGGGGGCGAGTTTGACGGCCTGGGAGCTGGGGATGCACGGTGTACCCCACGATATCGTCGTGGACAACGCCGGGGGACACCTCATGCAGCACGGCATGGTCGATTTGGTGATCACCGGGGCCGACCGCGTCACCCGCGGGGGTGACGCCGCGAACAAGATCGGTACCTATCTGAAGGCCCTAGCCGCGGCGGATACCGGGGTACCCTTCTATGTCGCCCTTCCCTCCTCGACCTTCGACTGGGACATTTTGGACGGGGTCGCCGAGATTCCCATCGAAGAGCGGAGTCAAGACGAGGTTCTGTATATGTACGGGAAGGGTTCCGACAGGGTGGAGAGGTTTCTCATATGTCCGCCCACGAGCACCGCCCGGAACTACGGCTTCGACGTGACCCCGAACCGGCTGATCCGCGGCCTCATTACCGAGCGGGGAATTATTTCCGCCGACCCGGAGTCGATCGCCGAGGTCTACCCCGAACACACGGGATAGCGGATCCTAGGGGTTCTCCGGACTCAGGTACTTGTCCCGGTAGATCTCTTTTATCTCTAAGAAGCCTTCGAACTCCTTCAGAAAACAGTCCACCAGGGTCGGATCGAAGTGCTCACCCCGCTCCTCCTTGAAGAGGTCCACGATTCTGTCCATTTCCCAGGCCACTTTGTAGCATCTGTCGCTGGCGAGGGCGTCGAAGACATCGGCCATCGCGGTTATCCGGCCGTAGATATGAATATCTTCTCCGGCGAGCCCCGTTGGGTACCCCGTGCCGTTCCACTTCTCATGGTGCTCGTGGGCGACGGTGGACGCGGCCATAAGAATCCGTCTCTTGGAGTGTTTGAGCATATCGTAGCCCAATACGGCGTGGGATTTCATCACCGTCCACTGCTCTTCGTCGAGCTTTCCCGGTTTCAGCAGTATAGCATCGGGTATGGCGATCTTTCCTATATCGTGCAGCGGCGAGGCAAGCTTGAGAAGCTCCGCTTCTTGATCGCTCATCCCCGAGAGTTCTCCCAAGAGCCTCGAATATTCGGCCACTCGCTTGACGTGGTTCCCGGTCTCTTTGGACCGGAGCTCCCCTGTTTCGGCCAGGGTAAAGATAATTTCTTTTTGAGTGTTCTCTATCTCCTGCTGCAGGATGGCGGCTTCGAGCTGCTTTCCCGTATAGATAGCCGCGACCTGAAGGTGCTCCAAGTCGTTCCGCGTAAAAACGTCGACTTCCGTCATCTTGTTGACCGCCTGAAAGACCCCGATGATCTCCCCCTCGCTGTCCCGGAAGGGAAGAGCTATTATGTTTCGGGTGCTGTACCCGGTTTTCTTGTCCACTTCCTTGTCGAAGCGGTCGTCGTTGTAGGGATCGTTGATTATCTCCGGCTCGCCGTTTCGCGCGACGTGTCCGGCGATACCCTCGTTCATGGAGATGCGGATGGTCCCTATCCCATGGGCGACCTTGCTCCACAGCTCGTTGGTCTCAGTGTCGATGAGCCACACCGTCGCTCTATCGGCAACGGCAAGGTCCCGGCCCATGTCGGCCAAAAGAACGAGCAGCTGATCTACGTTCCGCTCGTTCGCGATTCGACCCATGTACTCGAGAATCAAATGCAGCTGTTCCTGGTCGCTCGGCGGGTTGCGGAATTCCTTACGTTTCATATAACCAATCATACCCTTTTGGACATTTTATGTCGACTCACTTTTCACGAGCTTATAAATCAAGTACTATCCCCTTACAATGATTATCGGCATAATCTGCATAGGACTTTTCTCCTCTCTTACCCTTGTGACTCATATAATTCTCGCTATGGGGATTCTCCGGTGCGCCTCCCGGGAAAAGAGCGGTTCCTGGTCATCAGCGCCGGTTAAACGGGATATTTCGGTGGTGGTTCCCGCTAAAGACGAAGCGAAGAACCTGCCCCGGCTTTTTCGTTCCCTGGAAAACCAGACCGCTCGGGACTTCGAGATAGTGCTCGTCAACGACCGCTCCCAAGACGCGACCGGAGAACTTATGGCCGGTTTTCATTCAAAACATCCCGGGCGGGTCAGAATAGTAACCCTCAAGGAGAACCGGGACGCCGTTAATCCCAAGAGGTACGCCCTCGAGAGGGGAATCGAGGCCGCCTCGGGGGATATAATTCTTTTTACCGACGCCGACTGCGTCCTTTCCGAGGGATGGATCGGCTCTATGGTCCGAAGATTTTCCGATTCCTCTCGGGGAGTCGTCATCGCCCCCGTCCATACTCATGACGGGAGTCGGTTTCTCGATAAGTACCAGCTCTTCGATCACGTCTTCAGGTACTTTTACACGGCGGGCAGCGCGGGAATCGGCCTGTCTACAGGCGGATTCGGGAACAACCTCGGTGTCAGCCGCGAAGCCCTCGAGAGTATCGGCGGTTACGGGAATATAGCCCCCTCGGTGACCGAAGATGCCGCTCTTATTGCGGCGGTCAGGGATCGGACTTCTTATTCGATCCATGCCGCCGTACACTCCGACATTCTTGTCAACGCGGAGCCTCAAACCACCTGGAAGGACCTCTTTCGTCAAGAGATGCGCTGGAGCAGCGGGGCTTTCTTTTCGAGGGATCCCGGTACCGTATTGGGATACTCCGCGGTAATGATCTTCCTCTTCGGGGGACTCGCGGCGATTCCCTTGAGCATTCTCTTTACCCCCTTTCTCTTCGTCGCGGCATCCACCTTCTTCAGCATGTTCATCGTGGCATTTCTCGGGGGTCTCCTTCTTCGGCTTAAGCTCAGGACGTACTGGCTCTTCGTGCTCACCTCGATGCTGTGGTCGAGTATCTTCTACACCGCGGTCAACCTCGCCGCCCTCTTCCGCGCCCCCATCCGGTGGAAGGGAGCGGTGGTAGCGGGAAAGAAATAGAGTCACGGTTATTGTCATGAACGGGAGATCCCCCTATCATATACTCATGGAACGGACCCCCATTTGGACCGGGATCGACGTCGGCTCCACCACGGTAAAAATCGTTCTGATCGAGCCGAAAACCGGCGGCATCCTCCATTCCAGTTACCGAAGACACAATACCGAGCAGGTCTCCGCGGTCTGCGCTATGCTCGAAGAGGCGCACGCCCTCTTCCCGCACCGGCGGCTGATTCCTTCGGTCTGCGGCAGCGGGGGTATGTCCGTGGCCCGGGGGCTCAAAGCCTTCTACGTCCAAGAGGTCGTTGCAAATTCCATCGCCGTCCGTTCGATCTACGACGATGTCCGCGTTGCCGTCGAGCTTGGCGGACAGGACGCCAAGGTGATCTTTTTTTCCCGGTCCCCTTCCACCGGTGAATTGGTGGCCACCGATATGCGGATGAACGGGAGCTGCGCCGGAGGCACCGGGGCGTTCATCGATCAGATTGCCGAGCTTCTCGGGGTTGCTGTAGGGGGCTTCAACACCCTCGCCGAAGCGGGAAATACGGTTTACGACATTTCAGGCCGGTGCGGGGTATTCGCGAAGACGGACATACAACCGCTTTTGAATCAGGGAGTCCGTTCGGAGGATATAGCCCTCTCTACCTTTCACGCCATCGCCAAACAAACCATCGGAGGCCTCGCACAGGGGATGGATATAACCCCTCCGGTCATCTTCGAGGGGGGACCTCTGACATTCAACCCCGTCCTCATCAGGGTATTCAAAGAGCGGCTCGGACTCGAAGACCGGGAAATCATCGTTCCGGAAAATCCCGAGCTCTTTATAGCCCGGGGCGCGGCGCTGTCGATCGGTACGATGTTCGCCGAAAAGGAATCGGAGTATCTGGAGCGGGAGTCCCTGGAGGGTCTCAAACATTCGGTCGAAACGGGTGCCTCCGGTGACAACCACTCCGCCGAGCTCTTTTTCTCCTCTTTAGCGGAACGGGAGGATTTCAACCGCCGCCACGAGATCACATATCCCGCGGCGGACGATATAGAGCCCGGCCGTGAGCTTCGGGTCTATCTGGGGATCGACGCAGGATCCACGACTACAAAGTTTGTCCTCCTAGACGAAGCGGAGAACGTCGTGGACCGGTTCTACTCGAACAATCACGGTGATCCCTTGAAGGTAGCGAAGCACGGCCTCCTCGAGCTCAAAGGTTCCTACGAGCGCAAGGGGGTGCTTCTCGATATCCTCGGAGTAGGGACCACCGGGTACGGTGAAAACCTCTTCGCCCGGGCCTTCCGTGCCGACCACCACACCGTGGAGACGGTTGCCCACGCGGAAGCTGCGCGCAAGTACGCGCCCGGGGCCACTTTCATCCTCGATATCGGTGGACAGGATATGAAGGCCATAGCACTGCGCAACGGAATTATAACGAGCATCGTCTTGAACGAGGCCTGTTCCGCCGGCTGCGGAAGCTTTATCGAGACCTATGCCCGGTCTTTGGGCGTCCTCCCCGAAAAGATCGCTGAAACGGCCTTCGGCGCCAAGAACCCGAGCCGCCTCGGCTCACGGTGCACCGTGTTCATGAACAGCTCTATCATTACCGAACAAAAAAACGGGAAAACCTCCAACGATATCCTCGCCGGAATCAGCCGTTCCATCATCGAAAATGTTTTTACCAAGGTCCTCCGCATCTCCAATCTCGACAGCCTCGGAGACACTATCGTGGTCCAAGGAGGCACCTTCAAGAACGACGCGGTCTTGAGGGCCTTCGAGCAGTACCTTCCGTATGCCCGGATCATCCGGCCCCCCTTTCCCGGGGAGATGGGGGCTATCGGAATTGCTCTTTTGACCAAGCGGAAGATGGAAGAGCATTCCCGGCGTATTTCTCCGTCTACGTTTATCGGACTCGAAGCGATCGAGGATTTCGAATACCGGAAAGAACCGGGACACGTCTGTACTTTCTGCGCGAATAACTGCAGCCGCACCTTAGTGACTTTCAACGACGGTTCCACCTACATAACCGGCAACCGATGCGAGCGGGGTCAGATCCTCGGAGACATAAAAGACCCTAAGACTCGGAGCCGTCTCAAGGAGGCGGCCAACCGTCTCAAATCGATCCCCGATCTTTTTACCGAACAAAACCGGTTGTTATTCATGGACTACGGGCCTCGGCAGGTGGGACGCAAAAAGAACATCACCATCGGTATTCCCCGGTGCTTGGAGTTCTGGGCGAGCATCCCCTTCTGGAAGACTTTTTTCGAATCCCTCGGCTTCGACGTAGCGCTTTCCCGCCGGAGCAGCTACGATCTCTACGAACGAGGGTTGCGTTCGATTCCCTCCGATACGGTATGCTTTCCCGCCAAGCTCGCCCACGGCCATGTGAAAGACCTTATCGAACGGAACGTGGATCGAATCTTCATGCCCATGATGGTCCGCATCCCGAAAGAAAACCGGACCGCCCACGGAAATCACGTGTGCAGTATCGTCCAGGGGTATCCTGTGGTCATCGAGGGAAGCGATGAGCCGGAAAAGAAATACGGCATTCCCTTCGATAATCCCACGTTTCATTGGTACAACCAGAATCTTAAGTACAAGCAGACCATCCGCTATTTCTCCCAGGAGTTCGGTATCCCCCGCCTCGAGGTCTTTCGGGCGATGAAGGAGGGGGACAAAGCGATGGCGAGGTACTACTACGAGATGACCCGCCGGGGAAGGGAGGTCTTGGAGCAGATCGGGAAAAAATACGACTTCGGTGTCGTCCTCGCGGGGAGACCCTACCACGGAGACGAATTGATCAACCATTCCTTATCGAGCCACTTTACGAGGCGGGGAGTCCCGGTGTTGGTCCTAGACGCCCTCCCCAACCTCCACAAACAGGACCTCTCCAACGTACGGATCGAAACTACCATCCCTTTTCACGCCAGGATGATCGAGGGAACAATTTCAGTTGCCAAGAATCCAAATCTCGAACTGGTGCAGATGACCAGCTTCGGCTGCGGTCACGACGCGGTTATAAGCGATGAGATGCAGCGGATTCTCCGGGAGACCAGCGGCAAGGAGCTCCTTGTTCTCAAGCTCGACGAGAGCGAAGTGCAAGGCCCTTTAAGAATCAGAATCAAGTCGTTTCTCGAGACGGTACGGACAAAACGGAAGAACAGCTCCGAATCAGGCCGGTTTGCCAAGTTCCGAGAACTTAAAGAGGCCTTTACCACGAAGTTTCTGACCCGGGACAAGGGGAAGACTATTCTCGCCCCCAACCTGTCCCCGGCCTTCTCCAAAATCATGACCGAAATAATGAGGAAAGAGGGGTTCAATATGCTCCGGATGCCCCTCGCCGACGGGAAAGCCCTAGAGCTCGGGAAAAAATACGTCCACAACGATATCTGCTTTCCCGCCCAGGTCAATATCGGAGAGGCTTTAGCCGTTATAACGAGCGGCGAATACGATCCGGATACTCTTGCCCTGGCCTTGGCGAAGAACTGCGAGGACTGCCGGGCCGGACAGTACGCCGCCTTGGCCCGCAAGGCCTTGGACGAGGCGGGGTATCCCCAAATCCCCATTATGACCACCGGCAGCGATACCAAGAATATGCATCCCGGCGCAAAGTTCAGCCCCATGTTCCAGATCCGCGGTGTTTGGGGGATCGCCATGATGGACGCTCTCGAATACATGAAGCGCTCGATCAGGCCGTATGAGACGGTCCGGGGAAAGAGCGAGGAGATCTTTGAGTTGTATTTGGGGAGGATCGCCGAGAGCGTCCCCCACGGTCACCGAAAGGCCCTGAAGCTCCTCGAAGAATCGGTGGCCGCCTTCAACGCGATTCCCGTCGACAGGAGTAAACGACGCCCGCGAGTAGGAATAGTCGGGGAGATACTCCTGAACTACCATCCGGTTTCAAACGGCAACATCGAAAAGTACCTCGAGGAAAACGGTATGGAGGTGGTGATTCCCTCGATGCTCGATTTTTTCCGCCGCTCCTACACCATCGAGAAGAACAAGGCACAGAGGAATCTGCTTCCCAATCCGTTGTGGAACCTTATCGTGGCGGGCATCTCCGACAAGGTGATAGCGCACATCAAGGGAAAGGTCGATACGTGCCTCGAGGGATTCCGCTTTCCCGCATCCTCTAATTCGATCGATGAGCTTGTCGGAAATATAGAGGATCTTATCGACGTGAGCTACATCGTCGGTGAAGGTTGGCTCATGCCCGCGGAGATTATTCAGATGATCAAGCACGGAGTCGGGTCTTTCGTTATTGTTCAGCCCTTCGGATGCCTTCCCAATCACATTACCGGGAGGGGTATGATCAAATCGATCAAGAGCCTCTATCCTCAGGTCCAGATCCTGAGCCTCGACTACGATCCGGATACAAGCTTCGCCAACGTCGAAAACAGGCTGCAGATGCTGATCATAACTGCGAAGGAGCTCTTCAAAAAATCCGGTTCCAACCGGGAAAAGGCGTCGTAGTCGTATGAGCACCGAGAGGATTGCATTCTTATTCCTCAAGACCGGTGGAGGTCATATATCAGCCGCCCGGGCGCTTCAATCCTACATCCGGGGAAGGGAGCGGAGCGATGCGGAAACCTATCTCTTCGACCCCGTTCCCGAGGATGCGTTCCTCGCCAATCGTCTCCTGCAGGACGGGTACCGCTTTACCTCCCATACCGTACGACCGATGTGGATTCTCCTCTACGAGATATCCAAACTCAAGGTTGTGGGGGTTTTTTGGAGCTTTTTCATCTACCTGGTCATTCGAAAACCCTTGCGGAATTATATCCGGGAGAACGAAATCGACAAGCTGGTGATTCTCCATTTCCTGCTCCTCCGTCCGGTCACCTGGGCGCTCAGGAGCATGAAACGCAGTGACAGGCCTAAGGTCTGCACCATCGTCACCGACCCCTTTACCGCCCACCCCCTGTGGTTCAGCCGCCCTAACCTTCCGACGGTCGTCTTTTCCGAGAAGCTGGTCGCAGAGGCGATAGAGGAGCACGGTTTCTCTCCTTCCCGGGTCACAAATTTTTCTCTGATTCTCAAGGGCGACTTTGAGGGAAAAATGCCTCCCGACATCATCGAAGAGCGGCGACGGAAAAGGGGCATTCCCCGGGACCTGCGGACGGTCCTTTTTATAGGGGGCGGAGAAGGCTTCCCCCGGGGAGAGGAATTCCTGCGCGCTTTCCTGAAATCCGACCTCAATGCCGAAGCGGTCTTAGTCTGCGGAAAGGACGACCAGCTGAAGAAGCGTGCCCGGGCAATGGCGGCGCGCCGTCCCGGCAAGCGTGTTCATATTTTCGGATTCGTCGACTTCGTTTTCGAGCTCATGAACATCTGCGATATCATTGTCACCAAAGGCGGGCCCGCGACCCTGATGGAAGCGCTCATTCTCGAAAAACCCCTGATCATATCGACCTATCTCTATGGGCAGGAGAAGGGAAACGTCGAGTTCGTCGTGGAAAACCGGGCCGGTTTCTACGCTCCAACTCCCGAAGAAGTCGTCGAAAAAATACGCCTTCTTACCGAGAACGACGAGGTGTGGAAGAAGATGCGGTCGAACATCCGGTCTCTAAATATCCGCAACGGCACCGGGCCGATAGCCGAGTACATCCTCTCGCTCTAGCCTGAAAGATCGGACAGGTACCGCTCGATCTTCCCGATCTTTTCTTCGAGCTCGGCGGAAATCTCCCGTTCTTTAGCGACGATCTCTTCAGGGGCTTTATCGAGAAACTGCTCGTTACCGAGCTTTTTCAGCACCTTATTAAGCTGTGCCTTAGCCTTCTCCTGCTCTTTCTCGAGCCTTCCTATTTCGGTATCGATATCCACCGCTTCCTTGATGTAGACGAGCGCCTCATACCCCTTACCGGGAACGGGAATGCTCCCCGAGCGGTCCGCCGCTTGAGATCCGAGGGTTATCGTACTCCCGCCGACGAGGTCGGTTATGAGGGGGAGGTTCCGCCGGAAAAAATCTTCCGCGGCGAATCCCTCGTCGGTTCGGATGTGGGCCCGAACCTTTACGGCCGGAGGTATGGTGAACTCGCTGCGGAGGGTCCTGATACCCCGAATGAGCTCCTGCATAAGATTAAACCGTTCGGAAATTTCGGGATGCTCCCAATCTTTCCTGTATTCGGGATAATCCGCGACCATGATACTCTTTCCCGAATCGGGGAGTTTACGATAAATTTCCTCGGTGATGTACGACAGAAAGGGATGGAGCATCTTGAGCGATTCTTTCAAGAGCTCGATGAGCCCCGAGATGGCCCGATCCTTGACCTCTTTGGAATCGGAATAGAGCTTGAGCTTCGAGGCTTCGATATACCAATCGCAGAAATCATTCCAGAAGAATTCGTACACCCCCTGAGAGGCGTCGTTGAACCGGAAGCTTGCCATAGCGGTCCGGACTTGGCTTACGGTCTCATTCATCCGGTGACGTATCCACCGGTCCGAGTCGTCGTGATCGCCGGGATTCACCTCGACTAAACTCCTTCCTTCGAGATTCATCAAGAGATACCGGGCGGCGTTCCAGATCTTGTTGGCGAACTTGGAGCCGAGCTTAAAACTCTCCTCGTCGATGAGAATATCCTGGCCCTGGGCCGCTAAGAAGGAGAGGGTAAACTTGAGGGCGTCGGCGCCGTACTCGTGAACGATCTCCAAGGGGTCGATCCCATTGCCGAGGGATTTCGACATCTTTCGTCCCTGCTTGTCCCGAACTAAACCGTGTATATAGATATCCCGAAAGGGGGCCTCCCCCATGAATTCCATCCCCGCCATGATCATTCGTGCCACCCAGAAAAAGATAATGTCATAAGCGGTCACGAGGGCGGTTGTAGGAAAGAAGGTTTTCAAATCCTCCGTCTCTTCCGGCCAGCCTAGTGTCGAAAAGGGCCACAGCCAGGAGGAAAACCAGGTATCCAATACGTCGGGGTCCTGCCGGATCGAGGTACTCTCACAGGAACTGCACCGGCCGGGATCGACTCGACGGACCATCATCTCGCCGCATTCGTCGCAGTACCACACCGGGATACGATGACCCCACCACAGCTGCCGGGAAATACACCAGTCCCGGATGTTATCGAGCCAGTGGGTGTAGGTGTTCTCCCACTTCTTGGGAAAAAATCTGATATCACCGTCATGAAGAGCCCCTAAAGCCTTCTCCGCCAAGGGCTTCATCCGGACAAACCACTGCCTGCTCAAAAAAGGCTCCACCAGGGTGCCGCACCGGTAGCAGTGCCCCACCTGGTGCGGATGATCCTCGTCCCGTATAAAGAGATCCTCCGCCTTCAGATCCTCTACTACCCGTTTCCGCGCCTCCGTGACCGGCAGACCCCGGTAGGGCCCGGGCACCAAATCGTTCAGAGTCCCGTCGGCGTTCAAAATATTGAGCTTCTCGAGCCCGTGCCGCTCGGCTATCGCCCAGTCATTGGGATCGTGGGCGGGGGTCACCTTGACCGCGCCGGTACCGAACTCCATGTCCACGAACTCGTCGGCAACGATGGGAATGAGCCGGTCGGACAGGGGAAGGCGGACCCTTTTTCCCACCACCTTTGTGTAGCGGGAATCCTTCGGATGGACCGCCACCGCGGTGTCTCCGAGCATGGTCTCCGGCCGGGTGGTGGCGATCTCCACCGCCCCGCTTCCGTCCTCCAAAGGATAATAGTAGTGATAGAGCTTACCCGCCTCTTCCCAGTGTTCAACCTCGTCATCGGACAGGGCGGTTCCGCAGGAGCCGCACCAGTTGACCAGGTAGTGTCCCCGGTAGACCAGGCCCCGTTCGTAGAGCCCGACAAAGACCTCTCTCACCGCCTCGGAGAGCCCTTCGTCCAGGGTAAACCTCTCCCGGTCCCAGTCGCAGGATGCTCCGATCTCCTTCATCTGCTGAGTTATCACTCCGTGGTGCTCGTGTTTCACCTTCCACGTTTCCTCGATGAAGCGCTCTCTGCCGATCTCGGTCCGCTCTATGCCCTGCTGCCGCAGTTTCCGCTCCACCACGTTCTGCGTGGCGATTCCCGCGTGATCGGTCCCGGGAACCCAAAGGGTCTTCTCCCCGATCATCCGGTGATAACGGATGAGGATATCCTGGAGTGCGATATTGAGACCGTGTCCCATGTGAAGAACTCCGGTGACATTAGGAGGCGGAATGACAATGACGAACCTGTCCCGGGCGTCGGTATCGGGTTTGAAAAAACCGTTTTCGAGCCAGAACTCGTAAGTCCTGCTCTCGAATTCTTTGGGATCGAAAGCCTTCGCCAGCGAGATCGCTTTCATCACTGCTCCTTTGCGTACATATTTTCGGTTCAGGCATACTATCAAATTCCTATTCTGCTGACAACCTGAGTCCTACATGATATAGTTCCCTCCACGATGAAACGCACTCATCGAAAATCCATTCTCCGCCTCGTCTCATGCTCCCTAGGGGCGATCGTATTCTTTCTTTCAGCGCAGGGTACCCCGGCGCAGGAGCTGCCCTTTTTCGCCGATCTCACTCCCGACGATCTTCGCGAGCAGATGGTTCGTGAAATCGAGACGACCGGAGTAACAACTGATCCGCGGATACTCGACGCCCTCAGATCGGTCCCGAGGCATCGCTTTCTCGAAGAGGATTTCATCAGTCTCGCCTACGCCGACACTTATCTTCCGGGTCCCGGCGGTGCGGTTCTTCCCTCTCCTTCCCTCCTTGCCTCGGTACTCGAGGAGACCTCTCCTTCGGACACGTCCTCGGTGCTCATAATCGGGGAGAATACCGGCTATACCGCGGCCCTCTACTCTCGTGTTGTCTCGCGGGTCACCTGCATCGAGTTTAGAACCGTCCTGTACGAGCGGTTCGAATCCCTCTTCGAAGAGCTCGGGTACGACAACATCGCTCTTTCCACTTCGACCACTCTCCCCGAGTTTATCAGCGGTGCTCCCTTCGATTACGTCTTCGTCCACGGCGCGATCGCCGAACTCCCGGAAGAGGTGATTGCCAAGAGCACCGCCTCCGGAACAGTGGTCTTTCCCCTCGCTCTTCCGGGAGGTTTCCAGATCCTCTGTATATTACGCAGGAACGGTTCCACCTTCTCCCTCCGGTCTTTTCAGGGGGGATTCTTTCGGTTAGTCGAATTTTTCTAAAGGCGGGAATCAGTGCTTGTGAGAGCCGGCCTTTCGGGCCTTTTCTATTTTCTCCATCTTACGATAGTATTTGGCCTGTTTCTCGATTTCCTCCATGTCGGAGGTGTGAATTTTATTGTCCACGAGGCGAAATTTTTTGCTGTCGAAGAGCTGCCGGACCACCACGTTCCCTTCTTTGGAGGGTAGACCGACCATGTTGACCAGCTCTTTGGCCCCAAAATCGAAGGTGTAGGCCTCGCCCTGCCGGATCGGGACCCGGTTTTTCTCCAGGTGTATAAGGAGGGCGTCGTAGAGCCTTCCCAGGGGATCAGTTATCTGGGTATTGGCGAGCTGCTTATAGATGAACCAGATTCTCTCCGCTAACAGTTGGGTGAGACGGGTTATGATCTGCGGCTGGGTAGAAACCATCCGCTCGAAATTTGCCTTGTTTACGGCAAGGAGTTTAGCGTCCTCATAGGCGATGGCCGAGGCGGACCTGACCTTGTTTTCGAGAATCGACATCTCACCGAAGATATCCCCCGGCTTGAGGACCGCGAGGAGCACCTCGTTGTCGTTGACTATCTTGGTGATTTTGACGCTCCCCTTCTGGATTATATAGAGCTCTTGCCCGGGTTGGGCCTCCGAAAAAATCATTGTGTCCTTGGGATAGACCCGGTTGAACTCGTCCGATCTCGACTCGAGGTACACCGCCTTGGCGTAAGGCTTTATCTTGGCCATTCGTTCCTTGGCGACGGCTACATTAGGATCGTTGGGACTGTATTTGAGGTACTGATAATATGCATAATATGCCTGATTGTATTGGCTCTGCCGGGCATAATACTCGGCGACCTTGAACAGGTGGGAGGGGTCCTCCACGGCGGAACTCTTCAAGGTGAGCCTGGTCAGCGCCTCATCGAGATAGCGCATTTTCCGGGAGAAACCCTGGATGATCTTCATCGCCACAGGCGTGTTCTTCTCGATCAGCATGCCGTACTGATCTCTGTGAACCGAAATCAGGGTTACATCGGTAAGCGCCCGGGCGGTCTCGATATGGCTGTGGGAGGACATGGTACTTACGACCCCGAAAAAATCTCCGGGGGTAAGGATATTTCCCCCCTCCTCTTCGACCACCTCGACTTCTTTCCCTATCTGAACCTTTCCACCGCGGATGATATAGAAATGGTCGGCATTCTGCTTACCCTCTACGATGATATACGCGCCCTTTTTAAAATTGACCATTGCAAGTTGCAGTGGATTGTTCATAATTCCTCTTCGGTTCTAATATACCTCAAGTATAAAAACCATATCGATTAATTGTCAATGTTACTGTAATTTTCGGCTATAACGAAGCACAAATAAAGCCCTGAACCGATTTCTTCTACCACCAATCGACCACCCGCGGTTTCTGCCAGACGACCCTGTAACTCCTGATGCCGGGGGAAACCTCCTCGTGTATTGTCTGCAAGGCGTATTCGGGCTTTCTCCTGACGATTTTGCCGTCCGGTTTTATCCTGATAGCCTCTAATATTCCCTTGGAAAAGGCGATGTGTCGATTATCGAGGTTCCCGAAGTAGTATTCCCGGGGATTTTCGACCGCAGGGATATCCTCAAACCGGGTATTGGCCCCGAGGACCGGGTCAACCGGTACCCATCCGAACTCTTCGAGATAGAATTCCACCCAGTGATGGCTCGCGGCCCTCTTGTCTCCGTAGACCAGGAGTCCGCTCACGGGACGCGCGGGAATACCGGCATTCCGGAGGAGGGCGCAGTACACCACAGCGTATCCGTAGGAATCGGCTATCCCCGAATCGAGGATTTCGTCAATCCCTTCTCCTCCGCTGCTCCCCTCGGCTGTCCCGGAACCGTACTCGAAACTATCCACCACGTACCCGTAGAGGCTTTCGGCGGCCCGGTAGGGATTATTCTCCCACCTGACCCGGGAAGTTGCGATCTCCGACAGCCTTTCGTGATCCGAGGGAACGAAGTCGTCGGGAGAGGTAAAGTGCCGGTAGAGTCTCCTTTCCCGGTCATAGGGGACGACATTGCCGGGATCGATCTTCGTTTCCACGGCATACCGGTCGAACCATGCGGTCTGAGATACCTCGTAGACGTAGTCCGGGGCCATATTGCGAAAGTGATATACGTTCATTCTTCCGTAATCGTTCCAGAAGGGAGCGGGCTCATCGACGGTCTCCGAATTAGTCTGCTCGAGCCCCCGGCGAACACGGGGCACCCAGAAGTAGACCCAATTCTCTTCTCCCGCCGCTACATCGGTCAGGGTGAGGCCGTACTGAAGCTGATACCCCTGCCGTTCTCCCACGAGCTTCGAACCCACCGGATTGGTGACCTCGAAGTATACCGAATTGCTGGTCCCCCGGTCGGTTTCCACGGTTATATTCCCCGAGGTGGCTCCGTCCGGGACGCGGACGGCTATCTCGCTCTCCCGCCATTGCTCGTAATCGAAAGAGCATTCACACGCGGCGAGAGACAGACCGTTCTCTTCACCTCCGGTCAGGGTCAACGAGGAAAAATTTACCTCACTCTGGCCTTGTTCAGTTCCGAAATTGAGACCCCTTATGTGAAGGAGGGTCCCCACCGGGCCCTGGCTGGGGGTAACCTCGGATATATACGGATATCCTGATCTGGACGGACCTTCTATAACAACGGGGATGTGGTTACGGTTTGTAAACAACACTCCCCTGCTCCGGCCGCTCGCTGTGTTAACGGTGACCATTCCCGACCCGACACCCCGAGGGATGCGGACGCTTATCCGATTGTCCTTCCACTCGATGTACGACGAGGAGACGGGCCGAGTTCCCGCGATGAGGACCTCGCCTCCGCTCCTGGATTCACCGAAATTTTTCCCCGTAATGATCAGGACGTCCCCGGGGACCCCAATCTCGGGGGTTATGCTTTCGATCTCCGGGGGGCGGTCCGAGAATTGAGAGCTGAAACTGAAGAGGATAGTGATAAAAAGAAAAAGGACCACCGGAAGGAAAGCCTTGTGCCGCACCAATCGGCCCAAGGGACCCTGAGACTTCCTCGCGTCTTCCATTTCCGAGAGATTAGGATTCATGGACATGAATGTATTTTAGCGCTTCCCGTTACGCGCAACGGTCCTATAGGGATTGACCTCGATTTCCAGTTCGATGATAAAAGCATCCTTTATCTTCCCGACTCCTAACGGATAGAAATATACCTTATCACCGTACTGTATGGGAAGGCTTTTTATGACGCTCGAGTATTTAACCTGCTCATCCTGAGGTGTTGTAATCCATACTTCACCCTGAGCAACGAGGAGAATGGTGTCGTCGCTCTGCAGGTAGGGGGTCAACTCGGCAACGACGAGGACGTTCTCTCCCTCGAGCTTCACGATTACTTTCTTTCCGGCAATTGTAAACTTTTTGACATCCATTTCCCAGGTGGAAATCTCTCCCGATTCATAGACTCGGGCGTGGATGTGTACGGAGTAGATATTTTCGTCGACCGCTTCGAGGATCTCTTCCAGATCGTCGGCAAAAACCGTCGAAGCGAGAGCGAAAAACACCCCTAATGTGAGTCCGAGACGTCTCATAT
>CAZXMO010000005.1:0-23529 GCA_964641125.1 uncultured Spirochaetales bacterium | reverse complement strand
ACCGTCGAAGCGAGAGCGAAAAACACCCCTAATGTGAGTCCGAGACGTCTCATATCAGCGACCGAGCGCCGCGCTCTTGACCGGAATGAGCTGGGGCTCACCGATGATGACGAAGTCCTTCTCCCTCGGAAGCTCGAAATTAACCTCCACGACGAGCTCTCTGGACTCAAGAAGCGCGCGGATCTCCTCTAAATTTTCCCCTTCGATCTGTATCACCGAGGGTGTTTTCCGCTGCACCGATGCCAGATAGGAAGACTCTTCCCTCATCGCAATTGCAGTCATCCCGCCGACGAGGATAAAGAACAGTATTCCCGCCGCCGCGGCGAGGGGGGCCGGGAGGACGACCTTTTTCCGCCAGAAGTTATTTCCCGCCTCGTTGTTCCTCGCTTTTTCGGCGTAGATCCTCTTCAAGACCCTCGCCCGGCTCTCGTCGAGGCCGGGAACTTCGTCACTTCTCAGGAGATTCCGGGTCGTGTTGTATAAGTCCACCTTATCGCCGCAAGTGGGACAGCCGGCGATGTGTTCGGTCACCCTCTGTCGATGGGGCAATTCTATTTCTGAATCGAAGTAGGCGGAGAGAATCTGATCATTCGGGCACATAGATTTCCCCCTTTTCTATCATCTGTGAAACGGCTTCCCGAGCCCGGTAAACCCGTACCTTCACATTAGCTTCGGTAATATGCATTATACTGGCAATCTCCTTGTACGAGAGGTCCCCGAATTCCCTCAAAACCAAGGGGGTCCTGAGCTTGACGGGAAGACGATCGAGGGCTGATCGGACTAACTGCTTGGTTTCTTCCTTCAAGGTGTCCGAATAGCTTGCTTCGGATTTTCGCTTCGGTTCGAGATGAAACCGGCGGTTTGCGTTTCCTTCCCGGGTCTTTCTCTTTTCGTAGTTCAAGGTAAGATTTTTGAGGACGCGTATGAGCCAGTACCGCGCTTGATCGAAATCGGGAAAGGTATCCTGCCTTTCGTAGTACCGTACGAACGCTTCCTGGCATAAATCTTCTGATATTGTCCTATCTCCGGTCATATGGTATGCGATACTCATGAGGAGGGGAAAGGTTTCATTATAAAATCTTCTGAATCCTGTCGGTTCATCCTCTCTCTGCATATTAGAACAACCGATTCGGGCTTTGGTTACACATTATTTTATCCTTATTTTTTCCTTTCCCACTCGGTTCCTTCGGGAGTGTCCTTGAGCCGAATACCTTTTTCTAACAAGATATCCCGTATCTCGTCGGCTTTCCGGAAATCCTTCTTTTTCCGGGCGGATTCCCTCGATCCGATAAGATCCAGGCTTTCCTCGTCCAGGGGTTCTTCCTCCCCCTTCGAGGCTTCTTCGAGCTTCAGCCCGAGCACCCGGTCCATCTCAAGAATCGCCGCGTATTTTGAGTCGTCGGAAACATCGGTATCCTTGACCAGTCCCCATAGGTCGGCTAGGGCTTGGGGCATGTTCAGATCGTTACCGATATGCTCCTCGAAGGGTTCGAGGTAGCTACCGGCGCCGCCGCCGAGATCCGCGCCGGCAAACGTGTCCGGTCCGCCGGCCCGGGAGGCGAGCTCGCCTACCCTCTCCATCAGGTTTTCTCGGGCGTTTCGGGCCGCGCCGAGTCCTTCGAGACTGAATTGGAGCTGCGAACGGTAATGGGCGCCCAAGCAGAAGTATCGGTAATCCAGCGGATGATACCCCTCCTCCTCGAGGGACCTCAGGGTTATGAAATTTCCCTTGGACTTTGCCATCTTTCCCTGCCGCATGAGCAGGAACTCGGCATGCATCCAATAGTTGACGGATTTCTTTCCCGTGGCCGCCTCCGATTGGGCAATCTCGTTGGTGTGGTGAACGGGGATATGGTCGATTCCCCCGCAGTGGATGTCGAACTGCTCGCCTAAGTATTTCATGCTCATGGCGCTGCACTCCAGATGCCACCCCGGATATCCCCTCCCCCAGGGGCTGTCCCAGAGCATCGCCTGATGCTCGAACTTGGAGCGGGTAAACCACAAGACGAAATCATGGGGGTTTTTCTTCTCTCGGTCCACATCGACCCGGGCCCCGGCCAAGAGCTCCTGGCGGTCCAGGAGGGCGAGCTTTCCGTAATCCTCGACCCGGGAGATATCGAAGTAGATGTTGCCCCCGGATTCATAGGTGTATCCCTTCGCCTCGAGCCTTTCGACCAGAGCGATCATCTCGTCGATATGTTCGGTGGCACGGCAGGCGATCTCGGGACGTTCGATGTTGAGCTTATCGGTGTCTTCGAAAAATGCATCGGTATAGAACTCGGCGATCTCCCAGACCGACTTCTTCTTCTCCCGGGCGCTCTTGGTCATCTTGTCTTCGCCCTCGTCCGCATCGTCGGTCAGGTGCCCCACGTCGGTAATATTCATGACCTGCTTCACCCGGTAACCGAAATAGGTGAGGGTTCGTCTCAAGATGTCCTCGAAGACGTAGGTGCGTAGATTCCCGATATGAGCGTAGTTGTAGACGGTGGGCCCGCAGGTGTAGAGCCCTACCTTCCGGTCGTGCAGGGGGACGAATTCTTCATTTTTCCGAATCAAGGTATTATATATTTTCATGTAGCCGGACCGGTATTTGCCTCAAACAGGTAGAAATTTCGCTTCCTTTTCGCATACTATATTCAGGTGTCCAATCTACGGGAATTACTTAAAAATATCAATATGAGGGGAATAATCCGCTTTGACGAGCCCCTCGCACGGCACACGACCTTCGAGGTCGGCGGCCCGGCGGAGGTATTCACCGTTCCTCAGGATATCGAAGAGCTCAAAAAGCTTCTCGATCTTGCCCGAAATGCCGGCGTTCCCGTAACCGTTCTAGGGACCGGCGCGAACGTGCTCGCCGCCGACCGGGGGGTCGAGGGCATCACCCTCCACTTAGGCGGGTTCTCCGGGTGCGCCGCGGAGGGGAATTTATTGACCGCCGGGGCCGGACTCCCCGTTCACGATGCCGCGGTCGGAGCCGCCGATTGCGGCCTTTCGGGACTCGAATTCTTCTACTCCATGCCCGGGACCGTCGGCGGCGCGGTCTACATGAACGCGCGATGCTACGGGTCCTCCGCCGCGGACCTCCTTAAGTCGGTGAAAGTTCTTACCCCCGATATGTCCGTCGTTTTCAAGACGATCAGTCAGGAAGAGTTCGATTACAAGGTTTCCCCGTTTCAGACCTCCGGCGAACTTCTTCTCGAGGCGGAGTTCGAGCTGATCCCGGGAAAACCCGATGAGATACGGGAAAGAATGCGTTCTTACGAAAAAGACCGGGCGGCGAAGGGACACTTCGACATGCCCTCGGCGGGATCAATCTTCAAGAACAATCGCTCCTTCGGCCGACCCTCGGGGGCGATCATCGACAGTCTCGGCCTCAAGGGGCACCGCGTCGGAGGCGCCATGATATCACCGAGGCATGCTAACATCATCGTCAACACGGGGAACGCCACCGCCGCCGACATCCGAACCCTTATCGAAGATGTCAAGGATCGAGTCTACAACTACTACGGGTATAAACTGTCGGAAGAAGTCATCTATATTGGAGAGTGGGATGAATACGACAATTGAGTACATCCGAGATTATTTCGGAAACTTGAGCGGAGGGGATTTCAAGCGCCTGGTCAATGAAATCCCGGTCCAGGATCTGGCGGAGATATGGGATGACCTGTCCCGGGAAGAGGCCGTCAAGATATTCCTCCAACTGACCATGGACCGGAAGATCGAGGTTTTGAACGCGCTTACCTTCAACGAGCAGGAGGAGATCATCGAGGTTCTTTCCGGTGAGAACCTGAAGCTCCTCTTCGCGGAGCTCGAGCCGGACGATATCGTCGACTTTATGCAGCGGGTCTCCCCGGAAATCCGACGGGCGGTATGGGAAAACTTGAGTGAAGAGTCGAGACGGGAGACCCTCTTTCTCCTCCGGTTCGACGAGGACGACGCGGCCGGTCTCATGACACCGCGGTATATGGCGGTACGGTCCGGGGTCACCGTGGCGCAGACCCTCAATTTCATCCGAAAAGGCTCCGATAAGGTGGAGACCGTCTACTACGTCTACGTTCTGGATCAACTGAAACGCCTGTTAGGGGTTGTGTCTCTCCGCGGCGTCCTTTCAGCGGCCGACGATGAGATTATCGACACCATTATCGAGCGGCGTGTGGTTACCGTCAGGGAACAGACCGACCAGGAGGAGGTGGCCAAGATCTTAGAGGATATGGACCTCTTAGCCCTGCCGGTCGTTGACAATTACAATAGGCTCTTAGGAATTATTACCGTCGACGATGTAATAGACGTCATCCGGGAAGAGCAGACCGAGGATATGTACAAGATGGGGGCCATGGACGGCCGGATCGGCCGCTATCTGGATACCGGGATCCTAGGCCTGGTGAAGAAGCGGATACCCTGGCTGATTATCCTCCTCATCCTCGGAACGATCACCACCAACGTAGTTCATCACTACGAATCGCTGGTCCTCGGGGCCGCCTTCCTGTTAATCTTTATGCCGGTCATTACCCAGACGGGGGGTAATTCGGGGAACCAGTCCACCACCCTTATGATCCGGGGACTCGCGCGGGGTGAGATCGCCTTCGCCCATATAGGAAGGGTTTTTGCCCGGGAGTTAATCGTGGGCCTCCTGCTCGGTCTCGGTACGGGGATTATCATCTTCTTAAGGAGCTACTTCCTCCCGCCGGAGGTGACCTTCCTCCAATCGATGGCAGTGGGATCGGCCCTTACCTTCGTAGTCCTCTTTTCCAACATCATCGGCGCCCTCGCCCCCTTGGTCATTCACCGTTTCGGGTTCGATCCCACGGTCATGTCCGCCCCTCTGATGGCCACGGTCATCGATGTGGCGGGACTTACCATCTATTTCGAGACGGCGCGGCTCATTCTGAACTTGTAGCTCCCGACTACCTTCCAGCCGAAGTCCGGTCCGCCGGAGACGCCGTACACATCTTCGAACCAGACCGTCCCCCCCGCGGCGAGGACATGGGTCCCGGTATCGAGCTTTACGGTGAGACCGGCCTCTAGGTCCGCTTCGTCCTCGAAAGAAAAACCGGCATCCCCTTCCACACTCCACATCCCGACCCCTATCTCGAAACCGGCGCCGAAGGCATAGGAGGTATCCCCGTAGGGAGAAAGACATATCTCTCCCCACAGCAGACCTTCCGCCGCGTCCGTGTTAAGGCCCGTCTCCGCGCGAAGGGTGTCACCGCCGGAATAGGTCCCGTCGGCTTCCACCGAAAATTTCCTTTCCCAGCCTCCTCGGAGCCCGAACCCTCTCCAGTCGAACCGAATACGGGTCGCCGACATATCCTTCGAGCTGACATTGAAGGCGGGGACAGAGGCGGGCCTACCTACGGAACGGGTGTACATTGCCTCGACACTGAGAGGTTTCACGGGAGTAAAGATTCCGGATACCCCGAATGCGGCGAGGGAGTTCGGATACTTCCCCGAAGAACCGAAATAGGAGTCGCTGACGAGGGTAGAAAAACCCTCCACCTCGAATCCGCCGAGTTTCAGCCCCCCGAAAATACGGATGAACCCCCCGGGCACGAGACTCTCCGCGGCGCTCCCCCCCGCGCAGAGAGACAGTTTAAGCATCCTTCGTTTCAATGTTACCTTTGCGGCGAAGTGACCGGCCGAAGGAACATCCGCCTTTCCCCACTCTTCGAAGAACCACGTATCTTCATCGGTACCGGGAGGGGAGAAGACTTCTCCCCGTGTCAGGAGGGAGAGAATAATCCTCTCGGATAAGGGGAAGACTCCCAGGAGCCCCGCCGAGAAGGTTCCGGAGTAATTACCGATAAGAAATATGCACGAATCACCAGCCGGGGGGAGAGACACAACCAACCCGTATGTGCTGATCCGGCCGAATCCCCGGTCCAGAACGTAACGATCCGGCTCGAGAAAGACCGTCGATGCCGCCGAGTATCCCGCCGGATCGTTCATCTCCCTGAATAACCCCTGAGGGGTAAGGGTCCCCGCCGTTATCGGCACCGAGGAGATCCCCCCGCTCAAGAACCGCGGTCCGTCGTGACCGTATTCGACGGCGATTCCGGTTCGTACCTCGGGCCAATCCATGATAATACGGGACGAAACAAGGGGTGTTCCGCTCTCCAATCGTGTCTCGATCTCCCCCTCGGAAGCGGTCCGCGGATCGGCCGATATATTTTCGATCCGGCAAAGGAGCACCGCAATCGATATGAAAACCCGGAATATCATCCTGTATTTCTCCATAACTTCTAATACATCCGCGGCTGCGCCGGGGCTTCGGCAAAATTGGGCGGACTTGAAAATTCACCCGATCCATGCACAATGGACGTACTTATTTGAAAAACATTGGAGGATTGGTGATGATCATTTTAACTTTGAACTGTGGAAGCTCTTCCGTTAAATACCAAGTATACGGCTGGAGCGAGGGATACGCCCGGGCGAGCGGTATCGTCGAAAGGGTGGGGATAGAGGGTTCCTTTATCAAGCACTCCCGAAAGGGAATGGACGAGCACAAGAAGGAACAGCCGTGTCCGAGCCACAAAGAGGCCATCGAGCTCATTATGGAGACCATCACCGACGAGAAGTACGGCGCCATAGGCAAGATCGACGAGATAAAGGCGGTCGGGCACCGGGCAGTCCACGGGGGAGATAAGTTCGCCAAATCGGTAATTATCGACGAGAATTTCATCGAGACTTTCGAAGCGTTGAACGATCTCGCTCCGCTCCACAATCCCGCGAACCTTCTCGGGATGCGTGCGGCTAAAGAGGTCCTTCCCTCCGTTCCCCACTGCGCGATTATGGACACCGCATGGCATCAGACTATGCCCGATTACGCCTACCTCTATGCCCTGCCTTACCAGTGGTACGAAAAGTACGGGGTGCGGCGCTACGGATTCCACGGTACCTCCTTTCTGTACACCGCTAAGCGGGCGGCGGTCCTTCTCGGGAAGGATCCTTTCGAGACGAACCTGATCATCGCTCATATCGGAAACGGATCGAGCATCAACGCCGTCAAGAACGGAGTATCGGTGGACACCTCCATGGGTCTCACCCCTCTCGAAGGTTTGGTGATGGGTACCCGGGCGGGTGATCACGACCCGGCTATCTCTTTCTACATGATGCGCCAAGCAGGCATGTCCCCCGACGAGGTGGAGAATGCCCTGAACAAAAAGAGCGGTGTTTTAGGTATTACCGAAAAGTGGGTCGACCGCCGGGATATCGAAATTGCCGCAGAGGAGGGTAACGAGCGTGCCGTCCTGGCGGAGAACATCGAGGGGTATCGGCTGAAGAAATACATCGGCGCCTACGCCGCGGCGTTAGGAAGGGTCGATGCTATTGTCTTTACCGCGGGGGTCGGTGAGCGGGGACCGATTACCCGGCAGATAGCCGCCGGCGACATGGAGAACTTCGGAATCAAGCTCGACCTCGACAAGAATACCTCTTCCATGACCCGGAACGGCGAGACCCTCATTTCGGCGGACGACAGCGATGTCAAAATATTCGTGATCCCCACCGACGAGGAGCTTGTTATGACCGAGGATACCTACGCCCTTCTCGAGGGGAACTACGACGTTCACACCAACTTTACCTACAGCTTTCAGAATCCCGATTTCCTCAACAAGGAGAGGAAGGTCGCGTTAAAGAAAGACCTGGCCAAATGGAAGGGATTGGATCAAATCGTAGTCTCTCCGGGGATGATGGACTGAGAATTGATTGTCCCGACGGGGATTTTCGAATCTAAAACTTCTGCAGAGTTGTTTCCGCGATTTTGCCGGCGGTCTCGTCGTCTAATAGATAGCGGATGATCTCCACGGCGAAAAGAGCCGCGGTTCCCGGTCCTTTACTGGTAATCAGATTTCCATCGATCACCACCCTGTCCTCGACATGCTCGGCGGAACCGGGAAAGCGGTCCTCGAACCCGGGATAGCAGGTAGCCCGCTTTCCCTCCAAGATTCCGTTGGGACCGAGGACGACGCCGGGAGACGCGCAAATCGCGGCGACGAGTTTTCCTGTTTCGAAATACTTCCGGATGAGCTCTACCGCTTCGCGGGATGCGGCGATGTTGTCGGCCCCCCCCTTTCCTCCGGGGATGACCACCGCGTCAAAATCTCCGTAGAGCTTCCCGAGCCCGGTGTCGGCTTCGACTCGAATCCCGTGGCCCCCTTCCACCTTCTTACCGCTGACCCCGGCGGTAACGACCTCGATGCCCGCACGGCGGAGAAAATCTATCTGAGTTATTCCCTCGACCTCTTCGAAGCCGTCGGCTAAAAGTACTACAGCTCTCATATCGAATAATCCTCCTTACCGGGAATATACCGCCGTAAGGCGCTCGTAAGCAAATCGGAGCATTTCTTCGGTCTCTTCCCAGCCCACGCAGTTATCGGTAATCGAGCAACCATAGGCGAGCCCCCTCTCTCCGGAGAGCTTTTGACTGCCCGCCGTGATATTGCTCTCCAGCATGAATCCGACCAGGCTGCTCCTCCCCCGGGTCCGCTGATCGATCACCGACCGGAGCACCCGTTCCTGTTTCGTGTGATCCTTGCCGCTGTTGGCGTGGCTGCAGTCGACCACCAGGGAAGCCTCGAGGCCCGCCTTTCGGAAGAGGGTCTCCGCCTCCTCCACGTACTCCTCGTGGTAATTCGGTCCCGAGCGGCCGCCCCTGAGAATCATGTGTCCGTCGGGATTTCCGGTGGTCCGGAGCACGCAGGTCCGTCCCTGCTGATCGATGCCGATAAAACTGTGGGAGCTCCGAGACGATTTCACGGCGTCGATGGCGAGCTGGAGATTGCCGCTGGTCCCGTTTTTGAAACCCACCGGCATGGAGAGACCGCTGGCCATCTCCCGGTGGGTCTGACTCTCGGTGGTTCTGGCCCCTATAGCCGCCCAGGAGACCGTATCCGCGATGTACTGGGGAACGATGGGATCGAGCATCTCGCTACCCACCGGAAGTCCTTGGTCTATAATTTCCAAGAGGAGCCTGCGGGCCCTCTTTAATCCCTTTTCGATATCGTAGGAACCGTCTAAATCGGGATCCACGATGAGTCCCCGCCACCCCAGGGTGGTCCGGGGTTTTTCGAAGTAGACACGCATGACCACAAAGACCCGGTCCTCGATCCTTTTTTTGAGCTCCGCGAGCTTCACCGCGTACTCCAGGGCCGAGGCGGGGTCGTGGATCGAGCAGGGGCCCACTATGGCCATCATCCGGTCGTCATTCTTCCGGAGTATATTATCTATTGTATTCCTTCCCTCGAGAACGAACCGAGCCTGCTCGTCGGAGATGGGGAATTCCCGCTTGAGCGCCTCGGGGGGGATGAGGGGGCGTACACCCGCTATACGGAGGTCGTTGGTCTGTATCATAGAGCTTTATTGTAATTTCTGGATGTAAACCGATCAAGCCCTCTCTAAGGGCATAGTCATGCATCGGATGCCGCCGCCGCCCCGGGCGAGCTCCACCGCGTCGATCATCACCGCAAGACGTTCGTAATCGTCGATGGACACCTCTTTCTCGATGAAAGCGGAAGCCCGCTCTACAGCAAACCCCTCTTCGGCGAGGGCCTCGAAACTCTTGTCGTTACAGGAATAGCCGATTACCTTTCCGGGAGCAAAAGCGAAGAGGTTCGCCGCGGACATCCATTGCTCCCTCTGCTGGACCACCGGATCACTCCCCCCGCAGACTACCGCCTCGATCGGGTATCCGGCCCGCCCGAGCCCTTCGATGAGTCCGTCCTCCTCGGTAAAACGGGGCTCCCTTCCGGGTTCGACATCGATCCGCACCGTTCTCAAACGGTTTTTCCCCAGGATATACGGCTCGTAGACCATGAACAACTCTCTATCGATCTGAGAACAGATCATGTCCAGGTGGATGGCGGCCCTCTTGTGGGGAAGGATCACCGCGAAGACGGTAAGCTTCTCGGGGTAGGCCTCGGTAATACTCCCCACCAGATTGTCGATACCCGCGGGAGTGGTCCGTTCCGATATTCCGAGCAGAAGGACACCCTCGTCGAAGACGTGAAAATCTCCCCCCTCGAGATAAGCGCCCGAATCACGCTGATGGGCCCCGTCGTATACCTTGGGGCTCTTTTCGAAAAGGGGGTGGCAGCGAAAGATCAGGTCCATGATGAGGGCTTCGGTGGAACGGACTCCCCGGGCCATCGATCCGGTAATGAGCCCGTCCCGGTAAACCATCCCCGAATCCCGGGTGAAGTAGAGATTGGGAAGGGGAAAGAGATCGAACTCTCTTTCGGAAAGATAGGTGTCGAGGGTTCCCGAACGCTTCCCCAGTCCGGATATGCACGCCTCGGCAAGATCTCCGGAAGAAAGAGCGTCGAGCTCGTCCCGTCTTCCCCGTATCGGAAACCTCCGCTCGAGTTCGTCGAGAAAAACCCTTTTCGCCTCAGCCGAGGCGAGGACTTCTGTGAAGAGGTCCCGCACCTGCACAACTTCGCAGCACAGGGACAGGAATTCCGCAAGCTGCGCGTGCTCCTCCGCCACGATACTCAAGGGGATTATATCGTTGTAGAGAACGCTTCGCGCGGTGTCCGGGGACATCGATTCGATCTCCCGGCCCGGACTGTGGACTACCACCCGTTCGAGCTTCCCGATTTCCGAATTGATGAGCGCGCTCATACCGGCACAGTATCACATTGATTTGACTCTATTCAACAACTGTGATATCTCTAAGCCATGAACACTAGGAGCGTACGAGAGATATTGGATACCACGCCCATCGGCACCGAGACCGCGGTCAACGGCTGGGTGCGGACCAAGCGGGATTCGAAAAACGTCTGTTTTCTCGAGCTGAACGACGGCTCCTCGATGAAGAGCCTTCAACTCATAGTCGACAAGGGCACCGATACCGTCCCCGACGAGCTCCTCGAGCGGATAACCACCGGGGCGAGCTTGACGGTGACCGGAGAGGTGGTGGAATCCCCCGGGAAAAACCAGCGGGTGGAGATGCATGTGGGAGGATTAGAGCTCTACGGAGAGGCCCCGGCCGAGTCCTATCCCCTGCAGAAGAAACGCCATAGTTTCGAATTCCTCCGGGAGATAGCCCACCTCCGCCCCCGGACCAATACCTTCGGGGCCGTCGCCCGGGTCAGGAACACCTTGAGCATGGCGATCCATAACTTCTTCCAGTCCAGGGGGTTCATGTACGTCCACACCCCCATAATCACCGCGAGCGACGCCGAGGGCGCGGGGGAGATGTTCCAGGTAACTACCCTTCCTTTGAACGAAGTCCCCTTGACCGACGCTGGTATCGATTATACAAGCGACTTCTTCGGCAAGAGGACATCCCTTACGGTAAGCGGTCAGCTCGAGGCGGAGATCTTCGCCACCGCGCTCTCCAATGTGTACACCTTCGGCCCCACCTTCCGGGCGGAGAACTCCAACACCAGCCGGCACTTGGCCGAATTCTGGATGATCGAACCGGAGGTGGCCTTCTGCGATATTACCGGCAATATGGATTTGGCCGAAGACTTCCTCAAGGCGATCCTCGCGGAGCTCTTCGAGCGGAGCAGGGAGGACATGGAATTTTTCGAAAAGTGGATCGAGAAGGGACTCATCGAAAACCTCACCGCCATCTTAGAGTCCGACTTCGCCCGCATCAGCTATACCGAGGCGATCGAGGCCCTTCAGGACAACCGGGACAATTTCGAGTTCCCCCCCGACTGGGGAGCCGATCTGCAGTCTGAACACGAGAAATATTTGACCGAAACGGTCTACAAACGGCCGGTCATCGTCAGTGACTATCCCCGGGAGATCAAGGCCTTCTACATGAAACTGAACAAGGACGGAAAGACCGTCCGCGCCATGGACGTGCTTGTTCCCCGTCTCGGTGAGATCATCGGCGGAAGCGAGAGAGAGGCGGACCACGACATCCTTCTTAACCGTATCCGGGAGCAGGGGCTGGACGAGAAAGAATACTGGTGGTACCTGGACCTGCGCAGGTTCGGTACCGTCCCCCACGCCGGTTTCGGCTTGGGATTCGAACGCCTTGTGCAGTACGTGACCGGGATGCAGAACATCCGGGACGTTATTCCCTTTCCCCGTACTCCCCACTCCGCCGATTTCTAGCCTATCCCCCGCCTAAGAGGGCCAGGGAAAACCACGGTACGTAGGTGATCAGCAGCACCGTCAGGAGGAGAAACCCGAAAAAGGGAATCACCTGCTTAGAGATGTCCCACAACGGTTTCTCGAACCGGTAGGAGGCTAAGAAGAGGTTGAGCCCCACCGGCGGAGTCAGGTAGCCGAGCTGCAGGTTCGCAAGGAATATTGCCCCTAAATGGATGGGGTGGATTCCGAAGAGAGACCCCAAGGGCAGGATCAGGGGGACCACCACCATGATCGCCGAAAAGATGTCCATGATACACCCGGTCAACAGCAACGCCAGGTTGAGAAGTATCAGGAAAACGTACTTCGACTGGATGTTAGCCTGGACCCACTCGGTAAGGCGCATAGGAATCTGGGCGTCGATCAGGTAGTAGCTCAACCCCCTTGCCATGGCGAGAATCACCAAAACTCCGCCTATGATGGGGATGCACTTGAGGAAGACCCGGGGCAGATCGGCGAGCCTCAGGTCCCGCTTGAGGACTACGACGACCAGGAAAGTGTAGACCACCGCTATAGCCCCGGTCTCTACGAGGGTGGTAAGCCCCCCGAAATAGACGGCCAGTATTATCACCGGGATGAGCACCTCCCACACCGATTCCCGCAAGGCCCGGCCCGCTACCCGGGGCTCAAAGGGTATACGTTCCACCTTCGACCGCTTTGCGTGGAATACCCCCATGCCGACTAATGCTAAAACCATGAGGAGGCCCGGAAGAATCCCTCCTATAAACATATGCTTTACGTTTATCTGCGCAGAGACCGCGTAGATGATGATAGGAAGGCTCGGTGGAAACAAGAGCCCGATGCTCCCCGAGGCGGTGAGGAGACCGGTGGAGAAACCTCCTTTGTACTTGCCGCTTCTGACCAGCACGTAGTACAGGAGGGCCCCTAAGGCAAGAATCGTGACCCCGGAGGCTCCGGTAAAGGTGGTAAAGAAGGTGCATACCACGATCGCCGCTATGGCGAGCCCCCCGGGCATCCAGCCGAAGAAGGCCTGGAAGAGATTCACCAGCCGCTTTCCGGCGTTGCTCTCCGAGAGGAGGAATCCCGCCAGGGTAAACAACGGGATCGCCGGAATGGCCTTGCTGATGAGCATGGTGTAGCTCTCGTTGGCTATTATCTCCAAGGGCGCGGAAATCCGGGCGAAAAGGAGAAAACCCACCCCGCCCAGCACAACGAACAACGGATTCCCCAGGGCGGCCGACAGGGCCAGAAGTATTATAAGGGGGATTGCCGCCGCGTACATGGCGTCGTAGGAGAACATCAAAAGGGTGTCCACGAACATCGGCACGTTAAAGAAGAAGATGTAGATGATGTTGATGACCGCGCTCAATCCGATAAATGTTCCCGCGAGGAAACCGATGGAGGCGATAAACCGCCTTCCCCCGCCCGGGGTGACCGGAAAGAGGAACCGCACGGCCATTACCAGGAATCCCAGGGGCATAATAGCGCCTACGAGCTGAATGGGGATAAGACCGACTCTACCGGACTGGGTAAAACCGATGATCACGAAGCTCAAGGAGCTCCAGAAGAAGGCGGTGGTCATCATCACCGCGAGAAAGGAGTTTAAGACCCTCACCTTCTCCCGGATAGGCTCCTTCAACGCCTCGAGCCCCGCGGCAAGGGCCAGGTGACGTCTTTCCCGGGAGGTGATCATCCCCCCGATAAAGGTAATCCACAGAACCAGGTGGATAGTATAGTCGGTGTATGCGGGAATCCCTGTACGGAAGACCTTCCTGACGATAACCTCCGCGACGGGAAGCAGCGACAGGAGGGAGAGGATGACGTAGGAGAGGACGTTTTCGGTCCTTCGAAAGAGGCCGGTCCGCGGGAATGCTTCCGATTGTTCCGGCCGCTCTTTAATTTGTTCCATGGGCGCGGCGGTACTCTTCGAGATGCTCGCTAACGGTCTCGTAGATGTCCACGGAGAATGAGTTTCCCTTGATCATCTCGAGGCCCCGATCGAAATCGTTTCTCCACGCCTCCACTGCGGCAGGCGGAGCTTCATGTACTATGAGCCCGTTGTCGAGCATTATTTTCATGGCGTCCCGCTCGAGCTGTTCGGTCTCGCCCGCGAGCTTAGCCGCGACCCGTTCCGCCGCTTTGATCATTTCATCTTTGTACTCGTCGGGTATCTGCCGCCAAGCTCTTTCAGATACCACTATCCCCGCGAGCACCGGCGATATAGGGAGGTCCAGCATATGATCGGCGATTCCGAACCATTGATACGCGGCCGCGCCGAGGCGGACCGTATAGCATGCGTCGATGAGCCCGCTGTTGAGGCTGGTCAGGAGTTCGTTGAGCCCCACCGGAATAGCGTTAAAATCGAGGGCCTTCAGAGCCTGGGCAATGGCCTTGTCCGAATCGGTTGTAGCAAGCTTAAGCCTGCGCATATCGTCGGGATAGACGACCTTGTCGGTGGAAAAGAAATATATCCACCCGACACTGGTCCAGGCAACTACCCTGAATCCCTCTTCCTTGATATTCTCCTTGAGCCTTCCCTCGATGTTGTCGAGTACGTACTCGAATTCATCGTCCGAATGCATCAGGAAAGGAACGCTCAACACGAAACTATCGGGATAGATAACATTGATACCTAGAGCGGTCAGGACCGCCCCCTGGAGGCTGTTGAACCGGATCTTCCGTATGACGTCGGCCTCCTCGCCGGCGACACCCCCTGAAAAGATCCGCGTCTGGACCTGTCCGTTGGTGATCTCCCGCCATTCGGCGGCGAGCTCTTTCAATGCGTTGTCCCAGGGTGATCCCTTGGGGGTGGGACTTCCAATCTTGAGTATTATAGGTCTCGCCATCGCCGGAAGGGCTCCCAGGCATACGAGCAGTACGAGAAACGCGACAAATCGCCGAAATTTCATTTAAAAATCCTCCCAATTTTCAGGTACTTCCAAAAAGAAACGGTCGATGTTCTCAAGATACCACCTCGCCTTCCGCTGGGCAACAACATTGGCCAGACGGTTATCAGGATCCTCGTCAACGTCGATTTCGAGGGCGGTGGTGAGAAGGCCGATAAACTCCTCCACATCCTGATTTGCGATAGATAAGGTGGTTGCTAAGGACAGATACGGAGACGGGTTCGTTCCCCCGCTCAGCTCGACGGCCCGCTCATAATGATACCGCGCCTTCTCCGGGCTCCCCCCCATGTCCTGAGGCATGGACGCGTAAAAGAGGATGTAAAAGTCGTCGATAGTACCGTTTCCGAAATCGGGATCGATCTCGTAGGCCCGGTCCATCAATGCCTTTGCCTGGGGTATCCGGAGAGTCATCTCCAGGTCGAATACGTTTATTGCGATTGCCGCGAACCATCCCGCCGCCGCCCAGTAGAGGTAGGGTACGTCCTCTTCGGTCATCCCGGCGAAAACGGGATCGACCTCTCCCGTCTCGAGGGCATCCATAAAGCCCGGATGATTGACCTCGATCCCCCGGAAAAGATAATCCCTGCCCCGGAGGTATAGGCTCTTCGCCCGGGCGTACATTTCTTCCTGCTTTTCGTACTCCCACTCGGGAAGCATATCAGCGGGCGTTTGAACATAGGCGTTGGAGTACATAACGAAGAGCTGCCCGGTGGCCATGAGGAGTCCCGGATGATCGGGGCTGCTGTCGAGGAGGGTTTCGTAGAGTTTTAAGGCAAAGGGCAGAGCGTCGCCGACGAGCTCAGGATCGTCATCCCTGGTGAAGGCCGATCCCCCGGCTGCTGTTCCGCCGAGCATGTCGGCCACCGAGTCCATTGCCATCTTCTGAATCGAACACGACCCGAGGATAACGGCGACTATAAGAACGGGAATTACGACAACTCTAGCTTTCATACCGGAAAATATGTCATTTTACGAAAGAAATTTCAAGAAATAGTGGTATCTTTCCCTTCCATTCGTGTGAGAATCCTGTCAAAAGCGTCGGCAAACTCCTTCTGCTCCTTTTTTCCGAAACTTCTGTCCCGTTCGATAAACAATCCCGACTCCCGGAGGCTCTTCGAGAAGTTCCGCATCGAGACGATCTCACTGATCGAATCCTCGTCGAATTCCCTTCCCCGGTCGTTCAGGGTTATTATACCCTTGCGTACGAGCCGTTCGGCTAGAAGAATATCCCTGGTTACGGCCACGTCCCCAGGCCGGGCCGTCTCGACAAGGTAAGCGTCGGCGGCCCCTTCCTCGGTCCCGACCACGATCATCCTGACCCACTCGTCCTCCGGGATTACAAACCGGTTTGCCACGAAGCTCGCGGGAATCCTGCGTCTCCGGGCGGCCCGACGGATGATCCGCTTGACATCCCTCGGACAGGAATCGGCGTCGACCCAGATAGTCACGGAACGGTAGCCTCGTAGACGATGCAATCCCCTTCGAGGATGAAATTGCTGGCTGAAGCGAAGGCTATGAAGGAATCCCCCTTCGCAAAGTCGAGGACGAAATCCTCCTCGGTCCCCAGGACCCGGCCGCTCCCCTCGGTACAGATATAAATACCCACCCGGTCCTCCCGAACGGAACCGATCCGCCCCCGCTCCGTCGCGTTAGGCTCGAGCCGCAGCAGATCGTACTCCTCCGCGGGGGTCGGGTAGACGATGATACCCGGGGCCTCGGGTTTTCCGGCTATCCGCGAAGGAACATCCGCCGCAAAAGATAGGACCGATTCGAGCTCCGGGACGTCCACATGCTTCGAGGTAAGCCCCCCCCTCAGTACATTGTCCGAATTGGCCATGAGCTCGATCCCGAACCCCTCTAAGTAGGCGTGGAGGACCCGTGCGGAGAGATATACCGCCTCGCCCGGGGCGAGGGTAAAGAGATTGAGGTAATAGGGGCCGAGAACTCCTAGGTCTTTGGGATAGTCCTCGGCTATACGGCGGACCCACCGCTCCTCCGGCGAGTTTCCGCCCGAGCGCTCTACCGCCGCTTCCACCACATCTTTCGTTTCCGCATCATCGAGACGCATGAGCCGGGAGAAAAAGTCTTTCAGCGCCTTCTCCTCGGAACCGTCCTCTTCCGCCGCTTTGAGCGGCTCGAGGCAGTGCTTGAGCTCGGGTATGTCGAGAGATTCGAGAAAGCCCAGTATCTCGTAGGGGTTCCGAAAGCCGCACAACCCGTGGAACTCGGTAAGCGCGCAGAGGATCTCCGGCTTGTGATTATCGTCCCGATAGTTCCGCTCGTATGCGTCTAAGGGGATTCTTTCGTCGTTCTCCCTCCGGAATCCCGCCTCGGCGGTATTTTTATCGGGATGGGCCTGAATGGAGAGGGCCCGGGCGGCGGCTAATGCCTTGAACAGGAAGGGGAGCCCCCCCGCGAACCGCTCGGCGGTCTCTTCGCCTAAGATTCTTATAGGATTTTCCCGGACGAGCTCACCCAGGCTCTTCCCTCCCTCGGGAAGGATCACCTCGGAGGGCGCCTTCGGATGGGCCCCCATCCAGAGCTCCGCGGCGGGGGTGTCCTCTTCGAGGCCGAGGAGATCCTGTATATGTTTCTTCGATCCCCAGTCGTAGTGTTGAACGGAATTCTCGAGCCTGTAGATATCCATAGTCCTATTTTAGCGGCATACACCGGCCTGTCAATCGAACCGGCGAGCTTGACAGCTCCCCTTCGCCGCCCTAGAGTACACAGTAAGCCCATGGAGGAGTAACAAAATGCTTAAAATCGACGATCATCCCCACCGAAGATACAACCCCCTCATAGACGAGTGGATTCTCGTCTCGCCTCATCGGACCAAGCGTCCCTGGCAGGGTAAGCAGGAACCCCCGCAGACCGACACCGGACCGGAGTACGATCCGGACTGCTACCTCTGTCCGGGAAACACCCGGGCCGGCGGACTGAAGAATCCCGACTACACCGGGACTTTTTCCTTCGTCAACGATTTTTCCTCCCTCCTCGAGGAAGTACCCCGGGAGGAATACAATCCCCATCCCCTCATCCTCGGGAAGAGCGAACGGGGCGTCTGTAAGGTCATCTGCTTCTCACCGCGCCACGACCTGACCGTTCCCCGCATGGAGGTAGAGGACATCGTCCGGATCGTCGATCTGTGGAGCTGGGAGTACCGTGAGCTTGGAGACCGGGAGTTTATCGACTACGTCCAGATTTTCGAGAATCGGGGACAGATGATGGGGTGCTCCAATCCCCATCCCCATGGACAGATCTGGGCCAATGAGACCATCCCCCCCTACCCCGCCCGGGAACTCGAGGCTCAGCGGAAGTACTCCGCCGAAAACGACCGGTGCATGCTCTGCGATTACCTGGCGTACGAGATGCAGACGAGAGAGCGGATTCTCTTAGAAAATGAAAGCTTTACCGTCCTCGTCCCCTTCTGGGCGGTCTGGCCCTTCGAAACAATGATCCTTCCGAAACGGCACGTCCGTTCGGTGGAAGAATGCACCGAAAGGGAAAGGACCGATTTGGCGGCGGCTATGAAGCGGCTGGGGATCCGCTACGACAATCTCTTCGAGACTTCCTTCCCCTACTCCATGGGCCTCCATCAGCGCCCAACCGACGGGAATGCTCACGAGTACTGGCACTTTCATATTCACTACTATCCGCCCCTCTTACGCTCGGCGACTGTCAAGAAGCACATGGTGGGATACGAGCTGCTCGCCATGCCTCAGCGGGACATAACGGCGGAGCAGGCCGCGGAAAGGCTCAAAGATATGTCCGAGGTCCACTACCTCGAGGAAATCGGCTGATGGGTCTCGGCATGGATTTTCCGGCGGTCCTCGCGGAGCTCTACGGTCAAGACGCCGCCGAGGATCAGCGAGAACGATACGCCGAACTCGACCGTTCCTTCGCCGAGCATTTCGGCCGGGACCCGGAGTACCGATTCTCCACCCCCGGACGGAGCGAGCTCGGGGGAAACCACACCGATCATAATCACGGCAGGGTCTTGGCGGCGAGCGTCGATCTCGACACTGTCGCCGCGGTCGGGCCCATTGATGAACCGACGGTGAAGCTGATATCCGAGGGGTATGGAGATTTCACGGTCGAGCTGAGCGGGCTCGATCCCGTTCCGTCCGAGGAGGGTACGACCGCGGCCCTCATCCGGGGAATTGCCGCGGGTTTCGAGAGTGCCGGTTACGATATCGGCGGATTCGAGGCCTACCTCACCAGCCGGGTGGCCGGCGGCTCGGGCCTAAGCTCCTCCGCCTCGGTGGAAGTCTTGATAGGAACCGTTTTCAATCGCCTCTACAACGGCAGAGGTATCGACTCGGTCCAAATCGCCAAGATCGGGCGGTACGCCGAAAATGTCTACTTCGGCAAGCCCTGCGGTCTCATGGACCAGATTGCCTGCGCCCACGGGGGAATCGTCGCCATCGACTTCTTCGACCCCGACAATCCGGTAGTTACCGGGGTCCGTTACGATTTCGCATCCCGCGGGTACATCCTCGCGGTCGTCCATACCGGGGGAAGCCACGACGATCTGACACCCCACTACGCCGCCGTCTTCGAAGAAATGCGGAAGGTCGCATCCTTCTTCGGCCGCGACTACTGCCGGGAAATCGCCCCCGAGGACGTGCTCTCCCGGATAGACGACCTCCGGAGTCACGCCGGAGACCGGGGGATCTTGAGATATTTCCATTTCATCGACGATAACCGACGGGTCAAGGCGCAGATAGAAGCCCTCGAGCGGGACGACATCGACGGGTATCTCGAGCTTGTACGGGGTTCCGGAGATTCCTCCTGGAAGTACCTGCAGAACTGCTTCGTCCCCGAGCGGCCCCGGGAGCAGAGTATTCCCCTAGGCCTTGCCTTAGCCGATCGAGCAATGAAAGGCCGCGGCGCCGCCCGGGTCCACGGAGGGGGCTTTGCGGGGACCATCCAGGCCTATGCTCCCTTCGGTTCCTACGAGGAGTTCGTCACTATCATGGAGGGGACCTTCGGCGAGGGATCGGTCACCCCCTTGAGAATCCGCACTCTCGGAAGCATCTGCTTGAACGATCTCGCGGGAGACTGATTCCGGGCAACTGATTCCGGGCAATCTTGACTTTCCGTATCCGTCCGTCCTATAAAGAACCGAACCCCACAGTTAGAGGAGCTTAAGCATGCGATCTATCTCACGACTACAAACCGAACGGTATACATATAAGCCGAAGCTGCCGAAGAGCTTGAGGAGCGATTTCGTCGAAATCGCGAGCGAGGTCGGGACCGCCACCGAATCGGTATCCGATATGGCCGAGTTGAAACAGATCTTTACCGAAACCTACGGACGGCCTATCGTCCGCTTCGTCCCCGGTACGGGCGGGAGTTTCGACAAGGCGTTAAACGTCGGCGTGGTGCTCTCGGGAGGACAGGCCCCGGGGGGACATAACGTCATCTGCGGGCTCTACGATGCATTGAAGAAGGCGAATCCGGAGTCCAAGCTCTTCGGATTCTTGAACGGCCCCGGGGGGATCCTCGAGGACAAAGCCATCGAGATTACCGGCCGGTACGTGGATCAGTTCCGCAATACAGGAGGATTCGATATCATCGGTTCCGGACGGACGAAGCTGGAATCGGAGGACCAGTTCGAGACGAGCCTCGAAGTCTGCAGGAACCGAAACATCGGCGCTGTCGTCGTCATCGGCGGAGACGACTCCAACACCAACGCGGCCCTCCTAGCGGAATTCTTCGAAAAAAAGAAGGCCGGAATCCAGGTGATCGGGGTCCCCAAGACCATCGACGGGGACCTCAAGAACGAGTATATCGAAACCTCCTTCGGTTTCGACACCGCAACCAAGACTTACTCCGAGCTGATCGGAAACATCTGCAGGGACGCGAACAGCGCCAAGAAATACTGGCACTTCATCAAACTCATGGGCCGCTCGGCTTCCCACATCGCCTTAGAATGCGCCCTCCAGACCCAGCCCAACGTCACCGTCATCTCCGAGGAAGTGGAAGAAACCCGGATGACCCTAGACGGAATAACCGACATCATCGTAAACACCGTCGTACGCAGGTCCGAAAACGGTGAAGATTTCGGAGTGGTCCTCGTTCCGGAGGGGCTCATCGAGTTCATCCCCGAAGTAGGCAAGCTGATCCGGGAACTCAACGATCTTCTAGCCGACCACTCGGGACACTACACGACCCTCCACACCTTCGAGGACCAGTCGGAATGGATCAACAAGAACTTGAGCAGGGACTCCTCCTACGTCTTTTCGAGCCTCCCTTACTCGATCCAGCGGCAGCTCCTTATGGACCGGGACCCCCACGGAAACGTCCAGGTATCGAGGATCGAGACTGAAAAACTGTTGATAGAGATCGTCACCGACAAGCTCGCCGAGATGAAGAGCGGGGGCCGGTTCTCCGGAAAGTTCTCCACCCAAAGCCACTTCTTCGGCTACGAGGGGAGGTGCGCCTTCCCCTCCAACTTCGACGCCGATTACTGCTACTCCCTAGGATACAACGCCTTTCTGCTGATCGGACGGGGATTCACCGGCTACATGTCGTCGATCCGTAACCTCTCCGAGCCCGCCGACGAGTGGGTGGCAGGGGGGATTCCCATTACCATGATGATGAATCTCGAGCAGCGTCACGGCGCGATGAAACCGGTCATCAAGAAGGCCTTAGTCGAGCTCGACGGCAGGCCGTTCAAGAGCTTCGCCGCTCACCGTGACGGCTGGGCGGTAAAGACCTCCTACCTCTATCCGGGAGCCGTCCAGTACTACGGTCCCGACGAGGTGTGCAACCAGCCCACCATCACCCTGACTTTAGAGCAATCCTAACGCCCCGGCCGAACGCTCCCCGGCGGGAGCTGTAGGGCGTTTAACCGTGCCCATTCGTGGCCCCTTCGCACCGCCCGGGAGATTAACCCTTCCTCTTCCCCGGGGGCGCCGCCGCGGGCGATGACCGACGCGATCCCCGCGGTCATCGCATCGCCGCACCCCACCGTATTGAGGGGCTCGATACTCTCAGGCTCCATCGTCTTTATCGACCCGTTCTCGAGGTACAGGGTGGGCCGCTTCCCCCTGCTGATAATGCTCGCGGTGCCGTACTCCCTGTAGAGCTCGATCATCTTTTCCCGGACCGGGTCCATATCCCCCTCGGCTTCCCGGCCTTCGGTGCTCGCGAAATGCCGGAAAAAGGTGGTCCCGAACTCGACGAAATTGGGCTTGATGACATCGGGACGGTGGGGTAATGATGCGAGGAGGTCCCCCTTTCGCATATCGAGGACCACCCGCAAGCCCCTCTCCTTTGCCCGGGCGACCATCCACGGGTAGATCTCGTCGGAAAAGCCCTTGGGCTTGGAGCCGGCGATGACCACCGTACCTTCGGCGCCTATTCTCTCGATAAGTTGTTCGAAAGTCTCTCTTAGACGCCGCTCTTCTTTTTCGGTTACCGGCCTCGCCTCTTCTACCAATTCGGTGGTGGTCCCTCTTTCCCGGTCGAGGAGGGTGTAGCAGTATCTGACCTCTCCCTCGGTCCGCACCCATTCCACGGGAATCTCGTCACGCTCCACGAGGCTCTCCAGAATGGGTCCGGTTGATCCGCCGACGGTGCTCAACACAACAGGGGACAGTCCGTTCTGCACGAGGATGCGTCCGCAGTTGAAACCCTTTCCCGCGGGGTCCGTCCTTTGATCGGTGCACCGGACGACCTCCCCCTCGTGAAAGGAATCGAGGAGAAGGGTCTTTTGGATGACCGGGCTGGTACACACCACCAGAATCGTACGAGACGGAGAATGTGATTTCATACTCTAGACCCTGGCGGTGAGTATTTCGACGAGGTCCCCGGTATCGAGGTCCACCGGGGTGTTCTTTCGTCCGGTCTTGTCACAGATGATTGGAATGTCGGCGTCGGTAATCCCGTATATTCCGAGCCGGTCGAGGGAGAACTCCTCGGTCCATCGGGCCAGGGTGTCGACGAGGGCCTTACAGTTGTCCTCCACCGTTCCGTAATCCCTTAAGGAGAGGTATTTTCCCGCCTCGGCGTACTTGATCAGGGCGGTGTTGTTCTCCTGCTCGAGATTGAAGAGCTTATCGATAATGACCTCGGTGGCCGCCGAAAGGAGGGTCCCGCAGACCGTCCCGTGGGGAATGGGATACATCCCGCCTACGGAACTCGCGAAACCGTGGACGATCCCCAATCCCGCGTTAGCGAGGCCCAATCCCGACATGGTCGCGGCGTAGGACATGTCCTTGCGGGCCTCGATATCGGAATCACCCTGCTTGACCGCCCGTTCGAACGAGCGCCCCGCGGTCATGAGCCCGGTAATAACCAGGGCGTCACTCATAGGGCTCGCCTCGGTGGAGACGAAGGCCTCTAAGAGCTGGGTTATCGCGTCCATTCCCGATGCCGCGGTGATGTTCATGGGACACGACCGGGTAAGCTCGGGATCGACAACCGCCGCGTCGGGGACGTAGTTGTCGTGACGCAGGGACTTCTTGAATCCCCCCTCCCCGACCTTGCTTATCACCGCGTTCTTGGTGGTCTCGGTACCGGTCCCGGCGGTGGTGGGCGCCGCGTAGAAGGG
>CAZXMO010000004.1:47654-82954 GCA_964641125.1 uncultured Spirochaetales bacterium | reverse complement strand
TGGGACCGGGCTGTCAACCTGGTGTCCCCGTCCCAATTCGAGGCCGTTCAGAATCTCCTCGATAACCATATGCACGACGTACAAGGTCTCCACCTTGCCGGAGAGTACCTGTTCCCCATAGCGTGTACCGAGGGGGCCTTTGCAGCGGGAAAACAGGAGGCGGAAGAAATAGCCCGCCTTACTCCTTGATCATCGCCGTTCCGCACTTCGGGCATTGGGCTGAATAACAGGGCGTTCCCCTCTCATGGGGGACGCTCTCGCCGCACTTAGGGCACAGACACTTGCCGCCGGGTCCGGATCGGGGGCGGTTCCCACCCATGCGTCCTCCGCCTCCGGCGCCCCTTCCGCCGCCGCTCTGCCCGCGGCCTCCTCGATCAGCATTTTTCGGCATAGCTTATCTCCTCGGCATCGATTCTACACTAATGATTACGATAATTCAATTTCATGGACGATGTATGGACGATGTAGAATTAATCGCATACCCTAAGACTATAAGAGTGCCGGGATGGACATCTGCTTCAGGAAGCTAGGGGCCGGTCGAATTCATATTTTAGATGGATGTGTGAAAAACAATAAGCGTAATTAGGACATCCTTAATCCGGGCGGCTTTTTTTTTACTCGAACAGCAGCGACGGGCGTACTAGGTACACATCCCGGTCGACAGAGCGGATATCCATCGGCTCGAGATGGGGAAGGGCCGCTGAGGCCGGTCCCAACCGGGCGTCTTCGACGTCCCTTTCGAAGAGAACCTCGTCCGCTAAAAGGACCCCCTGCTTGTCTAAGTGTTTTAAATGGACCGCGAACTCCTCCTTAGGCAAGGCGCCCCGGGAGATGAGCCTGCCGTCGGCGGTGTATACGGGAAGCCCCCGGTAGATGAGGGTATTATCGGCGCCGGCGGCTGCCTCGTTTGCCTCGAACCTCTCGATATCGATTACATGGCTCTTTGCCACCGCCACCGTCTTCTCTCCGGCGCGTAAAAATACGAGCCGGGTAATTCCCGTTCCCTGCTGAAAAACGAGGGTAAAAACAGTACCCGAGCCGGGTCCGCCGGTCATCCGGATCTCCGCCCCGGGCATCTCACGTATCTTCCTCAAGACCAAGTCGAGGCCGTATCCCCTGCCTGAGCTGTCGGTGGCTTCGCTCAAGGTGGTAAACCCCGGGGCCGCGAGAAGATGCAACGTTTCCGGTACCGGTTCTCCTTCTTTTACAAGGCCCGCCGATTTTGCCCGATGCACTATCGTTGCACGCTCGATGCCCCTCCCGTCGTCGGCGATCTGGAGGGTCAGGGTGCTTTCCTTTTTATCGGCGGTTACCAGTATCGATCCGGTCTCACTCTTTCCCGAGGCCGCACGCTCCTCGGGCGGCTCGATTCCGTGGTCCACGGCGTTGCGGACTAGGTGGATCATGATCTCGGAGAGCTGTTCGAGAAAGGTGCTCTCCACCTCGAATTCGCCTCCTGATATTTCTAGAAGTACCTTCTTTCCCTGCCTCTCGGCATGCTCCTCGGCGAACCTTCTGATCCTTAAAAGCTCCTCGGCAAGCCTGCGCAGGCGTAAACGCCGGACCAGATCGGTGCAGTGGGCGGCGAGATCCCTAAGCCGCTTGACCGTATCGTCCTCATCCTCTAATCGGCCCGAAAGGAGCTCGATCTCTTCGAGGCCCTTCCCGAGCTCCTCGAGCTTATCGGTGTCCACGGTCAGAAAGTTACGCTTGCCGAAACCCGCCTTCCTGGGAGCGCTCATCGCCGAGGTCAGCTCACCCTCCGTTATCACCGAAGGATAGTCGAGCTCAGTAATCTGGACCCGGGCTATCTGGTCGATGTTTACTATTCGATAGAGCTTTTCCCTTTCCATTGCGGCGGTCAAAAAGATCTCGATTTCCCGGTTGTCCGGGGTAACCCCGCTCAAATCGGGAACGGTCCGTACTACATTGACCTCGAGCTCGAGATTGCTGATAAGGAGGAAGAGCCGAGGATATACCATGGTTTCCGCCTCTTCCACCTCGGTGAGGACCCGGTAGAACCGCTCTCCCCTCTCCCGCGCCTCGGCAAGAAGAGAAAGCTCGAAATCGGTAAACCGAATGCGCGGCGCAGGCTCCGCCGGTCCGTCGGAGCGGCCGGAGGTGTTTTTGAGAGTTTCGACCATTCCTCGGAGATCCTCGAGTCCTCGGATCATTTCATCGAGAGCTGGACGAAGCTCTTTCCCCTCCCTGAGACCTTGGAGAAGGGTTTCGACCTCGTTACTCCGCGCGGCAATGGACTCGAATCCGAGATAAGCCGCCTCCGACTTCAGCGAGTGGATGGTCCGAAAACCCTTGTCCAGTGTATCCCGAGGAGCCCGGGATGAATCCGCGGTCTCTCCCGCCGATCGTGTCAGCTCGTTTAAGGCCTCTGCGAAGGTATCTAAGAATTCTCTGCTGTCCTGAAAGAAGGTCTCGTTCAGTTTTTCATCAGTCATCGGGTACCGCCCTTTTGAACTCTACGAACATATCCAAGGCATTCTTGCGGATCTTCGGGTCCTCGTCTTTCATTGCGCAGAGGATGATGTTCCGGAATCTGTCGTCCACCCCGATCCGGCGGATCGCTTCTAAGACCGCCTCTTTGACCTCACTGCTTCCCCGGGCAAAGACCCCGCTCAAAACACCTGCACTCTGCCTCACCTTGAGCTTGCCCACCGACTCTACCGAAGTCTTGACTACCAATTCGTCGGAATCATTAAGGCCCTTTTTCAAGTAGGCGTAGGCGCTCTTCTTTCCCGAATTTCCCAGTCCCCGGGCGGCGAAGGCGCGGATGCCGGTGGTCTTTCCCTTTTCGAGGAGCTCCCCTAACTTGAAGATGTCGGTCTCGGGCCTGAAATCGGAGCGTCCGGTTCTTTCCCTGACCGGAAAATCGACAACACTCCGTCTCCTCCCGTCTATCTTAAGAGTCTTGTAAGCCTGGACTATCTCGGCAAGCTTCTTCCCGCTTGCCACGTCTCCGGTCAGATCGGGATGATATCTCTTGACAAGGCTCCGATAGGCTTCCTTGAGTTCCTCGGTGCTCGCGTCATAGCTGATCTCGAGTATACGATAGAGCTCACGCCTGTCCAAATCCGAGTTCCTCATCGATTTGGGAGATTGCCTGGAGCTCCGCCAAAATTGTTTCCAAAGCGATACCGTTCTCTCTTAAGCCCTTGGCGTTCCCCTTGAGAAGCTCCCCCTTGGCAGTGGAAATAACCTCGTGTATCTCTTTCTTGAAGCCGGAATCGATATTATTCGCATGCCGGGTGCTCAGATCTTCTATACGCAGGACAAGGGATTGTATCCTGTTCTTGAGTTCGGCCAAGGCCTTGAAGCTGTCGTCCTCGTCGTTACCTCCGAATCCGGCGGTGACGGTTACCTGCTGATGAACGCCGGTATCGACATCCTTCGCCTTGACCTCGAGAAGCCCGTCCGCGTCGATGGTGAAATCCACCTTGATTCGGGGCTCTCCCCGCCGTCCCTCTCTGATGCCCGAAAGGAGGAATCTGCCTAAGGAGGTGTTCTCGGGCGCTTTCTCCGCTTCCCCCTGGAGAACGTGTATCTCCACCGAAGACTGCCGGTCGGTTACGGTGGTAAAGACCCTCGACCCCTGTACCGGGAGAGGAGAATTCTTCTCGATGATGTGAAAAAACCGCCCCCCCTCTATTTCGAGGCCCAAGGGAAAGGGGGTTATGTCCTTGAGGGCGATGTCCCCGATCTCACCGCTCAAGATAGATGCCTGAATCGAGGCGCCTAAAGCAACCACCTCTTCGGGATTGATCTTTTTCTCCGGCTCCGCATCGAATTCGGCGGCTAAGAGCCTCCGGACCAAAGGAATGCGGCTCGAGCCCCCGGCGAGAATGAGGCTCTGCACGTTCTTAGGCTTCGCTCCCGCCTCCCTGACCGCCTTTAAGGACAGCTCCACGGTCCGTTCTATATCTTTCCGGACGAGGTCTTCGAAAAACTTCCGGGTGATGGTAAAGCTCAAATGAACCGGCTGAGAACCGCCCCCGGCGAAGGGAAGGGCCACCATCGCCGTCTCCCGGGAGGAGAGCTCGATCTTTGCCTTCTCCACCTGCTCCCGAAGCTGCTGAAGGATAATCCGGTCCTTTCCGAGGTCCATACCCGATTTCTCGGAAAAATCTTTTACCACCGCATCGAGGAGCCGGTCGTCGAAATCAACACCGCCTAAAGTATTATCACCGCAGGTCGCCTTGACCTCGAAACGGTCCCCCTCCTTGACGAGAAAGGTTACGTCGAAGGTTCCTCCCCCGAGATCGTAGACCAAAATATTGCTGTTCCGTTCGATCTCATAGGCGTAAGCGAGGGCCGCGGCGGTAGGCTCGTTGATAATACGCCGTACCTTGAGCCCAGCGAGCTTTCCGGCTTCCTGGGTTGCGCGACGCTGTTTTTCGGAAAAATAGGCGGGTACGGTGATGACCGCCTGGTCCACCGGCTCGCCGAGATAGTTTTCGGCGTCATACCTAAGCTTCTGTAGGATTCGGGCGCTCACCTGCTCGGGGCGGTAGGTGATCCCGTCGATGGTGTAAGTCCGGTCGGTACCCATATGCCTCTTTATCGAAAGGACCGTCTTTTCGATGTTGATTACCGCCTGGTTTTTGGCGGCCTCTCCCACGAGAACCTCGTTTTCACCTAAGAAAGCGACGATGGACGGGGTTATCCGGTTTCCCCTGTCGTTGGGAATTATCCGCGGCTCCTCACCGTCTAAGAAAGCCGCCGCCGAGTTGGTTGTTCCAAGATCGATTCCGAGTATTCTGTTCACCCGACAGCCCCCCTGTTTCGGTTCAAAGAAATAATAAGCTCCACTTCCGCTAAGGTGATGTTCAGCTCCTTGCAAATGATGTCGGGAGAGATTCCGTTGTTGTAGAGGGCTATAACCCTTTCCCGCGAAGGAATCCGCTCGGTCCCCATGCCGGAGCCTTTCTGCTCGACATCCTTTAGGCTGTTTTCGCCGCCCCGTGGTTCGGCGTCGCCCGGTCCGCCGGCGTCTCCGCCCGGGGGAAGTCCCGTCTTCGGCTTGAGACTGGTGTAAACCTCGGCTTCTTTTTCCTTTTTCCCGATCTCTTTGGTAAGGAGCCCAATTCGTTTATCGGCACGCTGGGTAATCTCTTTAAGGCGCTCGATACGCTCTTCGATGATCTCCACGTTCCGGTTGGTAGTCCCATTTAGCTCGACGATGAGCTCGTTTATCTCCTCTCTAACGACTCTCAGAGTCTCGTTCGATCTAAGCCTGGTGTCGATCCTGGCCTTGAAGAAAAAGAAGATAAAGATGAGAAAGGCCGCATTGACCGCGGCGAAGATGATAATCCCCTGCACGCCGCTACCCGGATATGTCCACGTTGTGCCCTAATTCCGGGTCTTTGAAGATATCCGGTTCCTCGGTTCCCTTCTCGTTCCGCTTCTTTTTCCGTTTCTCCTTCTCCTCCCGATTTCCCGCTCCCCGGCCTTCCTCGTCACTCTTTTCGGGGCCCTCGGATACCTCGTCGGGTTGATTTACGCTGTGGTCCTGGTGCTGCGTCTCTTTAACGAACTCGCTGTTCTGGATCGCCTGCTGCTGAACCGCGGCCTCTTTCTGTACCGCCTGATCCTTTGATATCTGATTGAGTCTTAAGAACATATTTTGAAGGTCGATGGGTTGTATAGGCATCAGTTCTTCCTCGTAAAATCCTCCTCCGGTTCCTCGTACTTGACCACCTTGATGTTGCCCGCTTCGTTGACAAAGGTGACCGCCTTGAATTCGCTGCGTACGTTCAGGTTCGCTTCCTTGATATTTATCTTGACACCGGGGAAGACCCGCTTGGCCGCGCTGACCTTCCCTTTGAACTTCAGAGACGAGAGATATTCTTGTATTTCGGCAATCTCCCCGTTCAAGGTTTCGATCTGCTCTTCCAAATCCTTCTTCTGTGCCACCTGTTCTCTCAGGTACTTCTCCTTCTCCTCGGGAAGCTTCTTCCTGGTCTTTTTCTGCTTTGCCAAGGTATGTACGTTCAGGTTGACCTCTTCGAGGGACTTTTCGATCTCCGTTTTCTCAGTCTCTAGCTCGGCGAGGCGGGCCTTACTCTTGGGATCGTATCCCACCTCGAGGATAGTCTCGGATCCGGCGACGGAGCCGAAGGTCTCGGCTATGATCTCTTCCGCGGCCCGGAGCTTGCCGCCTACGACCTTGGCCCTCTTGCCCTGGCTCATGCAGACGATCCGCTTGTTCGAATCGACATGAGAGTTGATAATACCGTCGGAGACAACGCAGTTTTCCCGAACCTCGACAATAGCGTTCTCGATGAACTTAGACCACAGCGATTTTCCGCAGGTGATGTGGCCCCCCGATTTTCCGGTAATTCCTTGATGAACGATGATATTTCCCTCGGCGTCGAGCTCGCATTTTCCTACCGTTCCGTATATCTCGATATTACCCGAGGCCTTAACTTTGAAGCCGTCCTCCACATTACCCTTGACCACGACGGAACCGAGGTGCAGGATGTTCCCGACCTTCATGTTGACGTCGCCTTGAACGATGTAGACCGGTTCGACGTTGACTTTATTGTTTACTAAAAGAACTTGCCCGTTGGTATCGGCAATCAAGGCAAGGCCGTCGTCCGACAGTCGGACGTTCTTCCCGACCCCGAGCTCCACATCGGCTCCCGGTTTAGCGGGAAGCACCTTCCCGGTAACGGTACGTCCGTCGGTTCCCTCTTCGCGGGGGACCTTCTTTGCGAGAACCTGTCCCTCCACCACGTTTTCGATCCGATTGAGCTCCTTGTAATCGACCTTGCCGTCGGTGACTTTGATGCTGACCTTGCTGGTATCGGTCTCGAAGTTGTAAATAATTTTTGCGTCGGCGCCGTTGACCGGTCTCGTTCCCTCGGCGACGGGGACAGGAGTATTGTACCTTGGGTGGTCCACCAGGTCCTCTATTACATCTTCTTTGATCCCGTGAATAACGCCGTTGTTCTTGAGAGAGTTTATAATCATTTCCGCGGATACGTCCGTGCCTCCGGGACCCGGAGGCTGAATGGCCGCGTTTGCCTGCATTTCGAAATCTACGATATCCACCGTCATGGATGCGTCGTTCGAAGGATTATAATCGAAACCGCCGACCTTGATGTACTCACCGTCGGCCTGCTTGACTACATTTTTGACCAGCCCCTCGTCTATGTCCCGGGCCCCCCGGTCCTTGAGCCGGGCCATGGCCTGCTTCACCGTCGCGGGCCGCCCCTTTCCTTCCGGCCGGGTAGCCTTCAACAGGACTCCCTCGGGAGCCAGACGTACCAATGCTTCGCCGTCGACATCCTTGGCGATGTCCTCGAACTCCTCTCCCAAACCGAACTCTCCGAAATCTTCGCCGAATTCCACGAAGGCCTCCTCGGAGACCGCTTTCCAAACGGTAATCCTGCAGTCCCGCCGTCCGAGGCCGAAAGCCCCGGCGCTTCCCGTATCCTCTACCTCGTACTCGAGCTGCTTGACCGGAGCTCCGAGCTCGATGGAGGCTTGCTTGAGAGCTTCCTCCAAAGTCGGCGCGGAAACGGGAATTCGTTTTTGGCTCCGGTCTATCTCGAGCTGAGTTTTCATAAAGTCGCGCAGCTGCGCTATATCGGGCATATCCGCTCCTTAAAATATCCCCTTTTTGATATTGGTCAGCTTTGCCCTCAGCCGCATAATAGCCTTGGTGTGGAGCTGTGAAATTCTCGACTCGGTCACCTCTAAGACCTGTCCGATTTCTTTGAGGGTCAAATCTTCGTAATAGTAGAGGACTAGGACTTTCTTCTCTTTGTCGGGAAGCTCGTTGATAGCCTCCACGATTACCCGTTTGATCTCCTCTTTCTCCACGATTGTATCGGGGTTCATACTTGAAGGGGATTCGATACTATCGACTATGGAAATCTTGTCGTTTTCATCGTTGTTGTACCAGACATCGTTGAGGCTGAGCATGGAGGTTCCGCTTACTTTGAGCATAACCTTCTGGAATTCATCCATATTCATGTTAAGCTCCTTGGCAATCTCCTCATCGGAGACTGATCTTCCTAAGGAGGCTTCCAAACGATGAATTGTATCCTCGATTTCCCTTGCCTTCTGCCGGACACTCCGGGGTACCCAATCTATGGAGCGAAGCTCATCGAATATGGCGCCCCGAATCCGGGTTACCGCGTAGGTTTTGAATTTGACATGCTTGTCCGGATCGAACTTCTCGATGGCGTCGAAGAGACCGAAAACCCCGAAGCCGACGAGATCGTCGAATTCGACGTTGTGAGGCATCCCGATAGCCACCTTCCCGGCAACGTACTTGACGAGGGGGGCATACTGTTTGACAAAGGCGTCCCGTATCTGCGGGTCCTTCGTCTTCTTATATTCCTTCCAAAGCTCTTCTTCAGTCTTTTCTTCCAAAAGCTTATTGCCCATTCATCATTCCTTTTTCAGTATTGTCTGCACAGCTTTGGCAATCTCCCGGGGGTCTTTTTCCTCCCCCAATAAATCCACCGTACTCGAACGTCCGCTCCTTCCGCCGGCGCTTTCGCCGGTGCTCCCGTCGTCGTAGTCCTGTATATCCGAGCCCTCCCCTCCCTCGAAGGAGCCCGCGAGCTCACCTATATCGGGAAGAGTGTCGATATCGGAGGTAATATCGGTCGGAATGAACTCAGGTGACTCTTCCGATGACTCTTCCGAGAAATCGTCTTCCGAAGGTTCCCCGGTACTCTCGTCTTCTCCTACGGTTTCCTCGACCTCTTCGACAAAGCCGGCCCCTTCCTCCGATTCCTCTTCACCTTCACCGAAATCCTCCCGCGCCGTTCGAGGCGGCATCTCTTCGTCCTCGATGACGATATCCACACCTTCGGACCCGAGCTCGGGTTCCCCTTCGGCACCGGTCAATTCGGGCAGATATTTATCGATGAGGTAGGAAATTCCGAAGCCGAGGGCGCCGAACCCGGCCGCCCCCAGGATACCTCTCCAGAGAATAGTTCCGAATGCGACGCCGCCTATAACACCGGCGAGCAGGGAGATTACAAATCCAATCCCCCCAAAAACTGCAATTACTTTCCAATTAGTCTGCACGCGGTACCTATTCCCCTCCTATACCTACAGATTATGTGAATTGTCCACTCCCGTCAAGTTACCTGTCACGTTACCCGGACCTTCTTACGAGCTTCTTGAGAAAGCGTCCGACTCCTCCTCCCTCCTTGAAATCGACATTCTCGAGCCTGCTTACCAGGTGTTTGACGCAGATCGCCGCCTTTCCCTTGGGGTCGGAGACGAGAAACGGCTTCTGTTTGATCACCGCGGTCTGCACCGATTGGTCTTCGTAGACGCATCCCAAGTAATCGACCTTGAGATTCAGGAACTGGCTCGCGATATTTATCACCCGGGTGGCTACCTTTTTACCCTCGGTAACACTCTTTACCCGATTGACTATCAGCTTGAGCCCCATCCCGAGATTGTTGATTTCAGTGGCGATGATCTTGATAATACCGTAGGCATCGGTAATGGCCGTCGGCTCCGGGGTGGTGACTATCAGCGCATCGTCCGCCGCGGCTATGAAACTCAACACATTACCCGAAACCCCGGCCCCGGTATCTATTATAATTATATCGGCGGTACTGAGCTCGGAAAGCTCGGTTATGAAGTTTGTACGCTCTTCCTCGGAGAGGTTCGCTATCTTCGAAAATCCCGAGGCTCCGGCAACGATCTGGATGCCGTAATTGGTATCGAGAATGATGTCCCGCATCGTCTTCTGTTTCCGAATCAGATGATACAGATTGTACTTGGGAATAACCCCTAAAACCACGTTGACGTTGGCAAGCCCTAGATCCGCGTCCATGACGATTACCTTCTTCCCCAGCTGGGCGTATGCTAATGCCATATTTATGGAAATATTGGTCTTACCCACCCCGCCCTTACCGCTGGAAATCGCGATGATCCGGGTCTTTTTAGAGCCGTTCCCGGAATTACCGTTCTTGGTTTGCACCATCTCTCGAAGTTTTTCAGCCTGATCAGCCATTTTCCCTCTCCAAAGATTTTTCTCCATCCGTTACGGCATCCGGATCGTAGAGAGCGGAAAATCCCTCCAAGTGCTTGAAAATCCGCTCGACCGATGCCCTCTCTATATCCAAGGGAACCCCCTGACCGAAGGTGACGAAGGAAATGGGCTTTCCCTTTCCGATGAGTACGCTCAATACGTTCCCGATGTGCGTCGTTTCGTCCAACTTGGTCAATATGACCGATTTGTAATCGAAAGGTTCGAACTGCTGCATGATATCTTCGATATCCGAGCTCTTGGTGGTGGCGCTCAGGGCGAGATGGACCTCCGCGTCGGGACCGCAGCCGTCCAAGATCTCACGCATCTCGGCTAAACCCTTATAGTTCCGGGGACTCTTCCCGGTCGTGTCCACCAGGATAAGATCGGCATCCCGGTAGATGGCCATCTTCTTCTTGAATTCCTCGGTGGTCTGCACCGATGCAACCGGAATACCCATAATGTCGCCGTAGGTTTCGAGCTGATTCTTGGCCCCGATTCGATAGTTATCGGCGGTAAAAAGCCTGACACTCACAGGCTTCCTGCCCGCGGAGGTCTCGAGCCCGTAGGTCGCGGCGAGCTTAGCCAGGGTAGTGGTCTTCCCCACGCCGGTCGGACCCACCAGGATGCATACCGTGGGCTTGTTCCGGAACCAGGTGTCCTCGAAGAGGGGAACGGATTCGCCTATCCACTGGGCCACCGATCGGGCTACCAGCTCATAATCATCGAGCTCGTCCATGGAAAAGGTTCGGCGGCATCGGCTTAAATATTTCGCCACAAAGGAAGGGGAGAAGTCGTTTTTCTCGAGGTGTTTCTCCACCTTCTTCAAGGTAGGGTGAAGGGTCTCTTCCGGCTCCCGGGAGGGCTGTTCGTTGAAATGTGCCTTTATTTCCCGGACCTCATCGAGGAGAGTCTGGAGAGTCTTGGTATCCCCTCGAAGGTTATCCAAGATCTTTCGCTTCTCCTCCTCCAGATTGTAGGTGCTCTTCTTGACCGGAGATTCGCTTACAAATCCCGACACTTCAATACCCTCCTTTGAGAATAGACCGAGAAAGCCGCCGAGCTTGACGCTCTTGTGCTTCAATATTCGGGCGTTTTCCCCATACTTTATGCGGATCTTTTCGATTGCTTCTTTATGGGATTCCGCTTGCTCGGTAAAATACTGCATATTCATTATCCTTGCTCAGCTATTTTGATTTCACCCAATGATTCCACCTGAATTCCCGTTGCGATCTCGGGTATGCTGAGTACCACCAAGTCCGGAATTTCCCTGACGGTGCTCGACTTGACCAGGGGTCTTGCCGCTTCGGAACAGAGAATAACGGGATACTCCCATTGGTCCTGAACGCTCTTAAGGGTGTTGGTAAGGGCGTTGATCCACGCCCGGTGGACATTCGGCTCGAGAGCGGCTACGACTCCCGAGGCTGTCTCCATCCGTGAGTCGATTAACTTCTGCTCGAGCTCGGGATTGATCGTTATTACCTTGAGGAGCTTGGAATCGTCGGTATACTGAAGGCAGATCTGTCTGCCCAAAGCCTGTCTCGCCTTCTCCACGAGGAATCCGATATCCTTGGAGATACCCGCGTAGTCCGCGACGGTTTCCAGGATCACGACCATGTTCCGTATTGATACCTGTTCTCGAAGGAGACCCTGGAGGACCTTCTGAATCTCCCCGACTCCGAGGAGTTTCTTGACCTCGTCCACCACCGCGGGGTAGTCGGTCCGCAGGGCGTCGAGGATCGACTGGACTTCCTGTCTGCCGAGGATTTCCGCCGCATGGTGCTTGATGAGCTCGGTCAGGTGGGTGGCGATGATAGACGGGGCGTCCACAACGGTGTATCCGGCGTGCTCCGCCCGCTCCCTATTATCCTCGGTAATCCACAAAGCGGGGAGTCCGAAGGCGGGGTCCTTGGTTTTTTCGCCGGGGATATCCTCCTCGACGCTGCCGGGATTGATGGCGAGATAGTATCCTGTCTTGAGCGTGCCCCGGCCGACCTCTATTCCTTTGATCTTGAAGCAGTACTCCGCGGGCTCGAGGCGCATGTTGTCGATGATCCGGATCCTCGGTACGACCAAACCGAGCTCCAGGGCCGATTCACGCCTGATCCGTGTAATCCTGTCCAGGAGTTCCGCCCCCTGTTCCTTGTCCACCAGGGGGATGAGCCCGTAGCCGAGCTCTAAGGAGATGGGATCCAAGGGGACCACAGGCGAGATTTCCGCCGGCGCTTCGGCCTTTCCTTCCGCCGCCTCGGCGAACTTCGCCCGCTCCTCCTCGAGGGCCTTCTTTCGGGACAACCTGAATCCTGCGTACCCGAGGATGGAGCCCAAGGGGATAAGCACATACCAGGGAAAGCCGGGAAGGAAGCTTAGGACCAGCAGGAATACAGCCGCGATCCAGTAGACCCGCCCCTGCCGGGAAAACTGCTCGGTGGCATCGGTTCCGAAGGTGCCGTCCGATATGGCCCGGGTTACGATAAGGCCGGTACTGGTGCTGATTAAAAGCATAGGAAACTGGCTGACCAGCCCGTCTCCTATGGTGAGGGATATATAAGTATTCGCGGCTACGTTCAGCGGCTCTCCGTGGATGGTCATTCCCACGATCATTCCCCCTATCATATTGATAAGGGTGATCAAGATCCCCACCATAACGTTTCCCTGGACGAACTTCGAGGCACCGTCCATGGCGCCGTAGAAGTCCGATTCCCGCTGGAGATCGTTCTTCCGCTGTTGAGACTCCTCTTCGGTTATGGCCCCCGCGTTGTATTCCGCTTCGATAGCCATCTGCTTGGCCGGCATGGCGTCTAAGGTAAAACGGGCTGCTACCTCGGCGACCCTGACCGCGCCCTTGGTGATGACTATGAACTGCACCGCAACGATTATGGTGAAGATGATAATACCAATTACGAGCCCCTCGGTCCCCGGGGTTCCCACAACGAAGCTCCCGAAGGCCCGTACTATCCTTCCGTCGAAATCCGACCCTTGAGAGAGGATGAGCCTCGTAGAGCTCACGTTCAAGGCGAGGGAAAATACCGTAGTCACCAAGAGCATGGTGGGAAAGATGGAAAACTCGAGGGCCCGCTTTATGTACAGCACTATGAGTATTATAAGAAGGCTTAAGACCAGGTTGACGGCCATCAGGGTATCCAGGAGAAAGGTGGGAAGGGGAACGATGAGCATCCCAACGATAACGATAACACCCACCGCAACGAACAGGTCGCTCCTGTCCTTGAGAAAGGTCCCTTTAAGAATTCTTCGTACATCAGACATAATGCATTTCCTTTATCATACGGCTTCCTCGCCGCCCTGCATCCGGTAGACCTGGGCCAGGATGTGGGCCATAACCTCGTAGTACTGCTCGGGGATGGAGTCGCCGATCTCCACCTCCGCGAAGAGGGCCCGGGCCAGGGGCTTGTTCTCGATGATGGGGATATTATTGTCGCCGGCGATCTCTCTGATGCGCATGGCCATATTGTCCTGCCCCTTGGCGGTCACCGTCGGAGCGCTCATCATCACCTGGTCGTACTCCATGGCCACGGCAAAGTGAGTCGGGTTGGTGACTACCACGTCCGCTTTTGGGACGTTTTGGAGCATGTTGCGGTTGAGAATTTCCCGCATCCGCTCTCTCAAGCGGCTCTGGACGAGGGGATCTCCCTCGTGCATCTTCCGCTCTTCCTTGACTTCGTGCTTGGTCATCTTGAGGGACTCCCTGAACTGCCTTCGCTGAAAAAAGTAGTCCGGCAGGGAGAGCACCAGCATGGCGACGGCCGCCTCGACGATTATGCGGAAAGCCACCCGCACTACGGTACTGAAGGCGAGAAGCAGCGGGAGGTCCAAGAAATGGGCGAACTTGTCGACCTCCATCCTAATATTCACGAAGGCGATGGCCCCTATCATAATGATTTTGACGATGGATTTTCCGAGGTTGAAGAAGGCCTCTCCCGAAAAGAGGGCCTTTTTGAAAAACTTTCCGAACTTAGGGATTATCTTCTTTAAGTCGGGCTTTATAGGCTTGACCGTAAAGAGAAAACCCACCTGAAACACATTTCCGAGTATCGCCGACACGAAGGCTACCGCCGCAATGGGGAGGGTGATCCGGAGGAAGTAAGTCAGGAAGGCCTGAGTCACCTGCCCCTCCCGGGTAATGTCTATTTCGGTGGAAGAATTGAAGAAGAAGGTGATCATCTCCTTGAGGGTGCGGAAGAAATACGGAGCTAAGATCCCTAAGGCGATAACGGGAAACAGGAGCACCAGAGCGGAGGTAAACTCGTTGGATTTAGCGACCTTCCCCTCTTCCCGGGCCTTTTTGATCTTGTGCTCGGTAGGTTCTTCGGTACGCCCCTCGTCCTCGGCGGCGAACCACTGGAGATGAACATGGGCGAATTTGCTCTCGTTGGCATACCTGATCATGGGCTCGCCTCCCGCAAGGCCCCGATCATCTCCAGGACCAGCTGAAAGCTTCCTTCGATGATCCTTTCCAGCGCCTGGACTAAGAAGGGCAGGATCAGGAGAATCAAGAGGAAAGCCACTCCTATGGCAACGGGAAAACCCATCATGAGGAGGTTCATCTGGGGCGCCGCTTTTGCAAGGAGTCCCATGGTGATGCTCACGAGGAAAAGCGTCCCCAGGATCGGAAAGGAAATGATGAGGGCCTGCTCGAAGAGCTCCGCTAGGATGTGCAGGAAAAGCCTGAAGACGTAGTCCCGCTGAACAGCGAAATCCATGGGGCGGACCCCATCGAAACTGCGCAGCACCCCTACTAAAAAGATCTTTTGGAATCCCCCTACGATGACGAAGATATACATGGCGATAATGTTGAAGAACTGTCCCATGATGGGGATCTGGATCTGAGAGAGGGGATCGAAGACCTGTGAAGCGGCAAAACCCATCTGGAGCGAGAAGAACTGTCCGGCCACGAGGAAGGCGGCATAGATGACCACCAGGATGAATCCCATGGTAAGGCCTATCAGGATCTCCCCGATCAAGATTGCGGCGTATTGGAGCCCTGTGTCCGGTAAAGGGTACCCCGATTCCACCACCGATGGGAATATGGCCACCGTCGCGAAAAGGGCCAGCCCGATCCGGGCGATTATGGGGATGCTTCCCGACGAGATGAGCGGAGCTATAGACACCAGTGCCATAATGCGCGCGAAGATGAGTAAGAAAAGCTGCGCGTTCTCCGCTAAATAATCGATAAACATCCCTATCCGCCTGCCCGCCTACCTGACCATATCCGGTATCCGCTCGAAGAGCCGGATGGTAAACTGAGTCATCGAGCCCACTATCCAGGGGCCGAAAATGATGACTCCCCCGAGGATCGCGGCTATCTTGGGAACGAAGGTCAGGGTCTGTTCCTGGATCGAGGTGGTCGCCTGGAGGATGCTGATGATGAGACCCACCACCATCCCGATGATCAGAAGCGGTGCCGCCATCATGAGAATCTGTAAGACTCCGCTGCGGAGTATGTACACAGCCTCGCCTATATCCATATCTTCCTCCTCCGTAATTCGGCCCGGATCATCCGAAACTCCTTACTATCTGCTGGGTAATGAGGGTCCATCCGTCGACTAAAACGAATATGATAATCTTGAAAGGTAACGAGATCATAACCGGCGGGAGCATGATCATACCCATCGACATGAGGGTGGAAGCCACCACCATATCGATGATGATGAAGGGTATGAACAACAATATTCCTATCTTGAATGCCACCGTGAGCTCGTTGAGGACATAAGCGGGAATAAGGACGTAGGTGGGAACGTCCGCGAGCGAGTTAGGCCGGGGAAGATCACGCATCCGCATGAAGAGCCGGATATTGTCCGCCTTGCCCGCCATCTGCCGGTACATGAAGATCCGAATCGGTTTTTCCGCCCGGTTGTAGGCCTCTTCCACCCCGATCTCCCCCTGGGCGAGGGGCTGGAAGGAGCTCTGATAGATGTCGTTGAAGGTAGGCCACATAATAAATATGGTCAGAAAGAGGGCTATCCCCATAAGGACTTGGTTCGGAGGGACCTGCTGGAGCGAAAGGGCCCGCTTGATAAAATCGAAGACAATGGCGATCCGGAGAAACGAGGTCATCAGCAGAATAATGGACGGAGCCAAAGCTATGACCGCGAGCAGGAGGAGGATCTGGATAGATAGAGCTACCTCCCGGCCGTCCTCGGGTTCTCGGACGGTTATATCGACGAAGGGTATACGCGGCGCATCGGCACCGGCGGCTTCCTGAGCGGACACCCCGACCGTCGGGACCGCGCCTATCACCGCCGCCAGCAGTAGAATAAGAACAATTTTTTTCATTCCCCCCCCAGTTTTTTCTTCTACCTCTTACATTCTCTTTAATCTATCCCGTTGATTCTTCAAGAAATCGGTCTTAACCGATACCCCTCCGTCGAGCCTGACACTCGAGGACTGACCGAACATTCCCGAAAGCATGTCTGTGAAGCTCTTCTTCTTGCCCGGTTCCTGCTGGGACATCTTGAGACGGATCTCATCCACCGTTTCCTTGTCCCCGATTTCACTTATGAGATTGACCGAATTCTCCCCCGATCCGACTAAAAAGTACTGATTTCCCACCTGCACCAGGTGAATTGCCCGGTTGCTGGCCACCGCCTGGGTGGACAGGATCGAAAAGAGCTCATTGTTCTGAAGACTCGGCGATCCCTTCTTCTTTATAAACCAGAAGATTAAATAGATGAGTCCGATAACGGCGCCTAGGATGAGTATCATCCTCAAGAAATCCCACACCGTAAAGGTATTGAGCCGGCCGGGTTCATCCTCCGCCTCGGCTCCCGCCTCGGCGTCGGCCTCACCGGGCTCACCGTTCCACAGGAGCTCCGATTCGTCTATCTCTTGGGTATCGTCTTGAGTGTCCGTTTGTTGCTGCTGTTCAGTTTCTTGGGCACCCGGCTCGACGAGCGGCGGTACAAGGAGTACGCCCCCGATGAGCAGACATCGTAAAATATACCCCGGCCGAATAGCCCGATGCGAAAATAATCTGTTCAAGTCCCCCTCCCGTTGACCTGAAATCTACATCACGTCAAATCCTTCATTCTTTCTGTCGGAGAAACGATTTCTGTTACCCGCACTCCGAAGTTTTCATCTATAACCACAACCTCGCCGGTTGCAATAAGCTTATGATTAACCAATATATCCACCGGTTCCCCGGCAAGTTTATCGAGCTCGATGATGGTTCCCTCTCCCATTCCGAGGATCTCCTTGATCGGCTTCTTGGTCCGGCCGAGCTCGACGGTCATCTCCATGTACACGTCCATGAGAAGACTGATGTTTCCGCTCTCCTGAGGAGGCTCGTTCTGCTGCGCGAAACTGGGAAACTGCACCGACTGAACATTCGGCGGGTTTCCCCCCATCATGGATCCCATTCCTCCTCCCTGCTGCCCGGGTTGTCCTCCCCCGGCCGGGGCACCGCCGAACATGGCCTCCATGCCTCCCATGCCGCCGCCGGACGGCTGAGGCTGAGGAGCCTGCTGCTGCGGTGCCTGCTGCTGCGGTGCCTGCGGCGTGGTGGTCAACGCCTCGACGATAGCCGGTTCGAAGATCTCTAAGAGCTGGATCGGCTGCTGTCCCTCTACCTGTACCGAGTAGGCGGCTTGAACGATTTGGTCCGAAAAATCGAGTTCCCCGCCGCCGACCTGATTCGCCTCCGCCGGGGACGGCATGATGGTCCCGCTGATCATATCCCCGAGGGTGGTAAGCACTACTCCGGTAACCGTACTCAAGGCTTCCTTGAGGGCCTCGAGGGCCATCTCACTCATCTCCACCTGTTCCTGCCCGACTATGAGTCCCGCGAGGACCGAGGCGTCGTCCTCGTTCAGCACGTAGGCATGTCTGCCGGGAGCATCTTCTTCGAAATCTATATTTATCTGTACAATAGATCCGGGAAGAGTGCTTTTAAGATCTTCCAAGGAGACCCGGCTCAAGGTCGGTTTCTGAATTGTAACCGACTTGTCACCCATCAGTCCCGAAAGATTCGATGACTGAGCTTCCGTGGTGGATTCGAGAAGCTTCTGGAACTCGCCTAAGTTCGGTCCTGAGGAAGGAGCGGGTCCCGCGTCCGCGAAATCCTCTCCGCTTCCTTGGAGAAGAGCATCTATTTCGTCTTGTGATAAAGAGCCGTCACTCATGATTATTCCTCTCCTTCAACTGCAAGTTCTTCGAAGTCTTCCTTGGTTATATCTTCCAGCTTCCCGGTTATTTTGACCGAGAGCTTGTTTCCTACCACCCCGGGGCGGCACAGGAACTTAGGTTTGTTTCCTACTTTGAGGACCATGGGGTCCCCGATCCTCGTATTACTGAGTCGTATAACGTCTCCGGCGCTGAGCCTCAGGACGTCCCGCACCGTCAAATCCATCCCCCCGATTTCCGCGGCTACTTTCACCTCGATGGAGGCGAGCCTGTCCCTCAGGATGTTCAAGTTCTCCGTCGTAGTCCCTCTGCGAACACTGGAGTACCAGTACTGGGCGGAAAGCTTGGATATTATCGGTTCTATGGTCAGATAGGGTATACAGAAGTTCATCATCCCCTCGACCTCGCCGACCTTTGTCTCCAGGGTTACGAGCACGACCATCTCGGTGGGAGGAACAATCTGGGCGAACTGCGGGTTCGTCTCGATCTGTCCGAGACGAGGGCGCAAGTCGATTACCTGGCTCCAAGCCTCCCGCATGTTTCCCAATATCCGTACGATAATTCCCTCCATGACCGACTGCTCGATGTCGGAGAGTTCCCGGGTCACCTTGGTGCCCTCGCCCTTACCGCCGAAGAGGCGGTCGATAATCGAAAAGGTAACCGAAGGATCTATTTCCAGAACCGCGGATCCTTTCAAGGGGTCCATATTGATGACCGCGAGGGTCGTCGGGTTGGGAATCGAGCGGATGAATTCCTCGTAAGTCAACTGATCGACCGAGGCCACATGAACGTGTACCAGACTCCTGAGCTGAGCGCTCAAGGAGGTTGTGGTGAGCCGGGCGAAGGTCTCGTGCATGATCGATACGGTCCGTATCTGTTCCTTCGAGAACTTATCGGGACGCTTGAAATCGTAGATCTTTATCTTCCGCTGGTCCGCCTGCTGGGTTACCTGCTCGGTTTCGATATCCCCCGAGGAAATCGCGGTCAATAACTGATCAATTTCGTCCTGGCTCAGTACTTCATTCATAATTAAAACTCTACGACGTTGAAGTCGAGAAAGATGACCTCCTTTATCTTGCCGTCGGTCATTATCCGGTTTATCCGCTCCTCGAGCTCCGCCATGAGCGTATCCTCGTGCTGGGGGGTGAGCTCGGCCGCGGTCTTACTCGCGAAGTAGCTCCGAATCAGCGCCTGGAGCCGGGGAGTACGGGCGATGAGCTCGCTCTGCACCATCTTGTTCTCCTGCTCATACCCGACATTTACCTTGACGATGACCGTGACAGGATTCTCGTCGGACGTACGACCCCGTATCTCCGGGATGTTGTCGTACCAGTCGAGCTTCTCGACCTTTCCCTGGTACTCCGGACTTACCGGAGCCATCGCCTGGGGCTGGGCTCCGCGGTTGATAATCCTCATGGTTATAATGACGACGGTCACGATAAAGATGACCGCTCCGATGGCCATGGCCGCGTATTTGAGTATCTTGAGGAGCAGCCCGCCTAACAGGCCGCCTCCCCGTTCTTCCGCAGGGGCTATATCCGCTTCGGCGGTTCCGAACCCCTCATCAAAGGCTTGATCTTCGTCACCCATTATCTTTCTCCGATCCTAGTAAGATAAATTTTATCATAGAATAAAGGATCTGTTAATTCCCTAGTGATATAATTTCGCATAATTTCATTCACCTGTTTAGTCCTTTACAAATGCCCTTCCGAGAGGATGATGATGTCTACCCTCCGGTTATAGGCCCGTCCCTCGGGAGTATCGTTGCTCGCCAAGGGTACGGTATCCGCGAACCCGGCTACCTGGAACTGCTGTTCGTTGACACCGTAATCCACTAAGTAGTGAAGAACATTCGTCGCCCGGGCGGTGGAGAGCTCCCAGTTCGTCTCCCAGGCACCGGCCGGATCGGTAGGGGTAGCATCCGTATGACCCTCTATCCGGAACTTCCTTTCCGTAAGCTCCTCCGCCGAGAGAAGATTGGAGATCCGCTGAAGCAAATCCCGGGTCGCTTCGATGTTGACCTCCGCCGAGGCCTGTCTGAAAAAGGCGTCCGAAGCGAGGGAAATCACGAGGCCCCTTTCGTCCTCCTTGACCCGCACCCTCTGACTCTTGATTTCGGGCTGAAACTCGCTTATGGCCCGCTTGCGGGCGTTGTCGAGGGCCCTTCCCCGGTTCATCGAGGGGAGGCTCATGATGGTGTTTCCCAGTTCCGCTAATCGTCCCGCCTGGAGGGTGTTTCCTCCCTCGAACATGCCTAAGCCCGGAAAAGCCGAGAGGATCAGCTTGAGCTTCTGCCCGTCTACCGTCGCCGTGGTCAAAAGCATGATAAAGAATGTCAGAAGGAGAGTGGTCATGTCCCCGTAGGTAAGAAGCCAATCCGCGGCTCCTTCGGGGGGACATTTCTTTTTTTTCTTTCTAACGGGCATAATCTACTCCCGGGAGGTCTCCGCGAGGACCGCCTCCCGTCTTTCCGGCGGGAGGAAGGATATCAGCTTCGATTCGAGGATCCTCGGATTATCTCCCGATTGGATCGACAGAATCCCCTCGATCATGATCTCCCGGACCAGACTCTCCATCCGGTCTCTGTCTTCCAGTTTACTCTTGAGCGGAATAAAAATCAGGTTTGCGAATATCGCGCCGTACATAGTCGTTATAAGGGCCAAGGCCATACCGCTTCCGATGGTAGAGGTGTCGCCCATGTTGGCGAGCATCGCGATGAGTCCCGCGAGGGTACCTATCATCCCGAAGGCGGGGGCTATCTTTCCCCAGTCTTCGAATATCTTTATGCCTATCTGATGACGTTCCTGCATCTGATTCAGATCGGTATACAGTACCGTCTTTATTATTTCCGGGTCGGTGCCGTCTACCACAAGCTGTATTCCCTTGCGGAGGAATTCCTCTTCCACCTCTTCGAGGTCGTCCTCGAGGGCCAGGAGCCCCTCCCGGCGGGCCTTTTCGGAGAAGCTCACCAATGAAGAGATTATTCTCTCTTCCTCGTAGTTGGGCATGTTCATGGCAATACGGAAGTACCGGACGAATCCGAGCATTCGGCTCATCGGATTCGCCACCAGCATCGCCGTAAACGATCCGCCTAAGACCATGATCAGAGACGGGATGTTGACGTAGGCTCCGATAGCTCCGCCCGATGTAATGATTCCGAAGAAGATCATGGCAAATCCGCCGCCGATGCCGATAATCGTTCCTAGATCCATATATAGTTACTCCTCATTCTTGAAGGCCCCGATCAATCGTCTGTATTCCACTATTCTATGCAGAACGGACTGATAATCTTCCCGGACTATCAGTCGTTTTCCTGAGAGCATGATTAACGTTGTGTCGGGGTTGGTTTCGATATACTCTATCTGATGAGGGTTCACATAGTAAACCACCCCGTTCAGTCGGGTAACTTCAATCATTCACTCTCCGCTACTCCTTTACTACCCTAACGCTTCAGTGTCAACAGCTCCTGGAGCATCTGATCCGAGGTCTGGATAGTACGGGAATTGGCCTGAAATCCCCTCTGTGTGACGATCATATCGGTGAACTGCTCCGAGAGGTCCACGTTGCTCATCTCCAGAGCACCCGCTATAAGCTTGCCCTTTCCGGCTATGCCCGAAGGGGCCACATCGGGATTCCCCGAATTGTTGGTTACCATGTAGTTGCTCTCCCCGGCTTTCTCGAGACCACCGGGATTGGTGAAGCTTGCCAGCGCTAACTGTCCGAGCAGCCGGTTCGTGCCGTTGGAATACACCCCGGTTATAACCCCGGACTGGTCTATCTTGAAGTTTTCGAGATATCCCATGGGATAGCCGTTCTGCTCGTACACCTTGGTGGAACTCTGTTCGGCAAACTGGGTTACCGTCCTGACGGCGCTTCCCACCGTTCCCAAATTGAGGTTGAAGGTCTGCCTCACCGCATCCTCTCCTTCGGGAATCCGCGCGTTCAGCACGTCGAAGGATACGGGAACCTGTATCTCTCCCTCCTCTATTATATCTCCCTGAGCATCTATAACCGCCTCGAGCGTCCCGAGGTTGGAGAAATCCACGAGAAAGGTGTTGGTTTCGTTGTTGTCCGCCCCTACCTCGGCTAAGGTGTTGGTCCCCTCTTCCGCTTCCGGGTCGATTACGACCTCGGCCTGCCACCGGTTTTCGAGCCCCGGCACCCGGGTAAAGTTTATCTGCAGGGTGTGGAGGTCTCCGAAGGAATCGTAGACGTCGAAACTCGATGTCCAGGTACCCTCCAGGGTCTGGGCGGGACCGGCTCCGGGCGGTATCAGCGGAGTCCGCTTATCCAGGTTACAGGCCAGAAACACCTCGGAGGTGGCCGCCGCCGGGTCCTTACCCCCGATGGGAATGACCAAGTCGCCGATCTCGTCGGCTGTGTTGATCAGGGTCTGTCCTTCAACGGTCTCGGCGCTCCATCCCTGGACCCGCATACCGTTTGCCGGGTTGACCAGGGTCCCCTCTTCGTCGAGACCGAAAGCACCGGCCCGCGTATAGAAGTCTCTTTCCCCCGAAGTAAGGATAAAGAATCCGTTCCCTTGGACGGCCACGTCGGTCATCTTGCCGGTGGTCTGGAGTGATCCCTGGGTATGGATCGTATCGATGGAGGCGACGTTCATCCCGAGACCGACCTGTTTGGGGTTGACCCCTCCCACCTCGGCCGTGGGACGTGCCGCTCCCGACATCGTCTGCGAGAGGAGGTCTTGGAAATTGACCCGTCCCTTCTTGAATCCTATAGTATTGACGTTGGATATATTGTTACCCAATACGTCCATTCGAATCTGATGGTTCTGCAGTCCGGAAACACCGGAATATAGTGATCGCATCATAGTGCCGCCTCCTTATTCTCCTCGTATCTTTTCGACGTTCGCGTAATCGTAGTACGTGCCGTTCACCAGGACCTGGGGATATTCCCTTCCGGCTATCTCTTCGACCTTCCCCGTTATGACCGTTTCGCCGTCGATAATCTCCACGGTCTTACCGAGAAGCCCCATCGCCTGATTCGAAGCGAGCATGTTCGACAGTGTCGTAAAGCTCTCGTTCATGTTGGTCATCTGCTCGAGGGTAGAAAACTGGGCCATCTGGGCGATAAACTCCCGGTCCTCCATGGGCTGGGTAGGGTCCTGATGGGTAAGCTGGGTTATCAGCAGCTTCAAAAAATCGTCTTTACCCAGATTATTGTTGGCCTCTCGGGTGCCGCTCAACGCCTTGTTGATGCTGTCCACCTGCAGATTGAGCTTTTGCTGTTCTAGCCCCGACATCATAAAAGAAAGATCCATTATTCCTCCGTTTCCTCCCGTTTCAGACCACTAAATCGATTACACCGTCTGAATATCCGCCGTCTCGAGCTAAGTATACGTGCTCCTCCAGGGTGCGGATATTCTCGGCAGTCCGCGGCCGGTGCTTTTGAGAGCCCTGATGTTCCTGCTGTCTACCGCCGCCCACCTGGACGTCGAGCTCGGCCGATTCGAAACCGCTCTCTTTGAAGGCGCGGTGAAGAGCCTCCATATTGCTCTCGAACACCTCGCGGACCGCCGAGGATTCCACGATTATTCTTCCCGACAGAGTGTTGTCCTTCAGATGGATCTGTACCCGGACCTTTCCGAGCTTTTCGGGCTTCAAGTCCATCCTTATTTCGCCGCTGGAATTGTCCTTTAAGATTATTCCGGTACGTTTTACAATTTCGCCGTTGCCGCTTTCCCGCATGTTCCGGAACAACGCCTGTTGGTCCTGGGAAAGACCGGGCCTGGGCTGGGACTTTTCACTAAACTCCCGGCCGATGGTGCTTTCCCCTTCGGGCCTCACCAGCCGTACGGAATCGGCGCTCCGTTCTTCTCCGAGAACCGCTCTGTCTACGGAACCTTTGAAGGTTTCCTTTCCGGCCCGGGAAGATTCGTGGGTACTCCCCTCGGTCCGCTCGGAGCGGTGCTTGGCGCCTTCCCTGCCCCGCCGGGTCCGCAAATCGACGACCGTAAAAGACGGCTCCTTGTGGTCCCGGGTGTTCTTATTCCCCGCATCCCCGCCGGCGGCGTGTCCGGTGTCCGCTATGTCGGACTTCCGGACCGTCTCCGCCCCGGCATGCCGTGCGGTCTCACTCCTGTCTCCGCGGGCCATGAAGGCGGAAGCCTCAGGGTCTTTCTCGTCGATTTCCTTCGGAGGGGCGGCCGGTTCCCGTGCAAGGGTACGACGGGCCGAGTTCTCTCCGGTATCTCCGGCCTCTTCATCCCCGTCGGCCGCATCGGCCGATTCATCGCGGGTCTTACGAGTCTCCGCCCCCTCCGGGACCGGAGACTTCTCCGAGCCGCCCGCTTTTCCGCTTTTTATCTTCGTGTCCTCGGATGCCTCTTCGCTCCGCTTAGGATTCTTATCTCCGGATTCATTGGAACCCCGGGTCTTCGCATCAGCGGAGGGAGGTTCCTTTTCCCCCGATTTGTCGGTACCCTTTTCGGAAGGTGTTTCTTCCCGGGACGAACCCCGCTGCACCGTCTCCGCGTCCGCCTCGCTCGCCTGGGTATCCTCGGATCGAGTCGTGTGTTCTTCCGTATAGCCGGTTTCAGGTGCTTCTCTATGTTTGGGAGAGTCCGTTGAAACGGTACCGTCGTTCCCGAGGGCCCTGCGGAGATATTCACCGAATCGGTCGTCTCCGCTCAAACTGTCCCGCCCTAGATCCCGGGCGCCCGGGAAGGGCAACCCCTTGAAATCGGGGCTCTGGGTAGACGATAACGCCGTTTGCAGGTCCAAAAGTTCCTCCACATTATCCCGACGGCTTTCTTGCCATCTTTCGCTGAATCTCGGCGGCCCGCTCGGGGTTTTGCCGGGCGATTAGGGATAGCCAGTACGAGACTATCGACTGCTCGCCGGCCTCCCGGGCCAACCTCTCCGCCGTTCGGAGGTGGTCTATGACGACCTGGTCCTCCATGTTTATAAGTATGCTCACCGCATCGGCGGGAGGCATCCCGTTCAAGTACTGCGCGTTCTGCTCAAGGTTCGCTCTTTTATTTTCGTAAAGATTGACCCGGGTATTAAACGATTTTTCCCTCTCCTCGAGCGATTTCTCCCGCTCCCGGACTGTTTCTATCATTTCCTCGAGCTCAGCCTCCCGCAGGGAAACGGTTTCTTCCCTCCGGTCGAGCTCCTCCGCGCGCAGATCCAAGGCCTCCCACTGCTTAGCCATCCGCTGCTCCTCCAGGATTCCCCCCCTTTCGAGCTCTTCGACCTGTGTTCGTCTTCTCCGGGTAATGAGGGAGACCACCGGAGAAAGGGTATCCTTGACGTCCATGAATCCCAAATAATCGAACCAGAGAAGTCCCCCGAAGACGAGTACGATGATCAATAGTATGAGTAAGAGAATTCTCGGTCCTGTCCGAACGGTTCCCCTCATGGTACGCTCCTTTCCTTCCTTCTATGCTTCTTCCAGGCGGTTTCGGATGTAGCTGCCGGTGTTGATGTCGTCGAGCTCTTTCGTTTCCTCGTCCCGCTCCGCTTTGTAAAACTCCCGGCCCCGCCTCTCTTTGAGTTTGTCCAGCACCTTTCGCTCCTTGGAGGCTTCGAGATATCCTTCCTGGACCTCCCGCCGCTCGGCTTCCTTGACCACCAGCTCGTCCTCGAGCTCATCTACCCTGCCCGAGAGACGGTCCATATACCTCTGAGCGGAGGTTATGAAATTCATATCAAGGTGACGCTCCGGTGTATGGATCTGATGGAACGTGGAAGCCATCCCCTTCAAGGCGTCATCGATCCGCCGTTCGATGCTCAGACACTCCGAGGTGGCCTTTCCGAGCTTGATTTCCCACTCCTGCTCGGTGTGGGCCTTGATTCGCAAGAGACGGTTGAGCCTGAAGTGGAACCTCCTCATAACGACCCCAGCTCCTCATCGGGGATCTCGACCCCGGCAATCCTCCCCGCCCAATCGAAGGTGCTCCGTAGATCGGACCTTTCGTCGATATTCTGGACGAGAAAGTCCCGTATTTCGGGCATCTTCTCCATGGCCTCGTCGATTTCGGGATTGCTGCCCTTGGCGTAAGCTCCTACGTTGATCAAGTCCTCCGCCTCGGAATAGACCGCCATCATTCTCCGGATATAAGCGGCGGCCTCCTTAGTCTTGGGACCGGTTACCTTGAGGGCGAGCCTGGAAATGCTCTTCAAGACATCCACCGCCGGGTAATGATACCGCTCCGCCAAATCCCGGGACAGGACGATGTGTCCGTCCAGGATCCCCCTGACCGCGTCGGAAATGGGCTCATCCATATCGTCGGCATCGACCAGAATGGTGTAGAATCCGGTAATAGTCCCCTTGTCGGAGGTCCCGCACCTTTCCAGGAGCTTGGGCAGGGTGGAAAAGACCGAAGGTGTGTACCCCCGGGTGGCGGGGGGCTCACCGATGGAGAGTCCTATCTCCCGCTGGGCCCGGGCGAACCGGGTTACGCTGTCGAACAACAGCATAACGTTGTTTCCCCGGTCCCTGAAATACTCCGCCACGGCGGTGGCCACGTACGCGCCCCTCAGGCGGGACAGCGGCGGGGTGTTGGACGAGCTCACCACTACCACCGAGCGCTTAAGCCCTTCTTTGCCTAAGTCGTTCTCGATGAAATCCCTGACCTCCCGGCCCCGCTCGCCGATAAGAGCTATTACGTTTATGTCCGCCTTGGTGTTTCGGGCTATCATTCCTAGGAGAGTGGATTTGCCTACCCCGCTTCCCGAAAAGATTCCGATTCGCTGTCCCTGCCCCACCGAAAGGAGTCCGTCGATGGACCTCACCCCGGTGGTCATCTGGGTCTCGATCCGCTTACGGTTCAAGACATCCGGAGGGTTGTTGAAGACGCTGTACCAATCGCTTGCCCCGGCGCTCCCCTTTTCGTCTAAGGGACGTCCCATACTCCCGATGACTCTGCCTAAGAGCTTGTCGGTTACGGGGACTTGGAGAAACTCGCCGGAAGCGATGACGGTGCACCCGACCTCGATCCCCTCCATGTTGTCGTAGGCCATGAGCTGAACGGTCTTGTGTTTAAGCCCTACCACCTCGGCCCACACCGTTCCCTGCCCCTTGGGGGCGATTATCTGGCAGAGCTCCCCAACCACGACCTGAGGTCCGTGACTCTCGATAAGGAGTCCCTGGACCTTGGTGACCGTCCCGGTGTACTTGATCGGCTCGGTCCTATCGACCACCTTCTTGTACTTCTTGAAAAGCTCCACCATGGGGTTACTCCTGTTTTATCTTGATCGGGGTCATATCGATGATCTTGTCCTGGATCTCCTTCAGCTGCGAGGAGATCCGTGCGTCGATCTCGCCGAAATCGGTCTCTAAGATACAGCCCCCCTTGTCCACCGAAGAGTCCTCGACAACGGTTATGGATTTGACGTTCTCCACCATCCGCATGAAATCCTTGATATGATCGGAGGTGAGCTGGACGTCGTCGAGGTTGACCCTGATGACCACGTCTCCCCTGGTTTTGAGTTTGCGCAGGGACTGGATAACGTTGTTCACCACGACGTTCTTCTGATTCTCACTGATTACCTTGATAACCTTCTGAGATATCTGAAGGACGAGGTTGATGAGCTGAGTCTCCGACTCGTCGATGATCTCGTTACGTTTTTCGACGGCCGAGCTTATCACCTTGTGGAGCTGATCCACGAGGCGCTCCACCTCCGCTTTTCCGTCGGTATATCCCTCTTCTCGCCCCTGGGAAAAGCCCTCCTTCCGGGCCTCCTCCTCGATACTCCCGACACGTCCCTCGGCGTCGCTTATCAAGCGGGAGCTCCGCTGTTCGGCCTCCTGGACCTTGGTACGGGCCTCGTCCTCGGCATCCTGTTTTATCTTCTGCGCTTCGTTGCTCTTCTTCTCGAATTCCTCGAAGGCCTTTTGCTCGGCGTCCTTCACGATCCCTTCGGCCTCTTGTTTGGCCTGCTCGATCATCCGTTTTTTCTCTTCTTCCCACTGGGCCTTGAACTGCTCCGCCTCCCGGCGAAGGTCGTCGGCGGTGGGACCTGTGTACTCCTCGAGCTGCGGTTCGAGCTCTTCGGCCTCTTCCGCCTCCTCGGGCTGTTCGATAATGACCCGCTCCGGCAGGTTGACCACCTCTATTGCCCGGAATACATTTTTCGCCATCTCCTCCCCCTACACGACCATTTCGTCCTCGCCTGATCTGGCGACGACGATTTCGCCCTGTTCTTCGAGTTTTCTTATAATACTCACGATCTTCTGCTGGGATTCTTCCACGTCCTTGAGTCTGACCGGTCCCATGTACTCCATATCTTCCTTCAAGAGGGAAGCCGCGCGCTTTGACATGTTCCGGTAGATCTTGTCCTGTACCTCCGAATCCACCGCCTTGAGCGCCTTGGCGAGCTCGTTGGTGTCGACCTCCCGGAGGACCTTCTGAATGGCACGGTCGTCTAAGAGAACGATGTCCTCGAAGACGAACATCCGCTTCTTGATGTCCTCGGCGAGCTCCGGGTCCTCCTCTTCGAGGGATTCGATGATCCCCTTCTCGGTAGACCGGTCGACCAGATTAAGTATATCCACGATGCTCTCGACTCCTCCCGCGGCGGTATAGTCCTCCGACGACAGGGTTGAGAGTTTCTTTTCGAGGACCCTCTCTACCTCTCGGAGTACTTCCGGTGAGGTCCGGTCCATAGTGGCGATCCGTTTGGCCACATCGGACTGCACCTCGTGGGGAAGGCTCGAAAGGATAATCGAGGCTTTGTTCGGTTCGAGGTAAGCCAAGATGAGGGCGATCGTCTGCGGGTGTTCCTGCTGAATGAAGTTCAAGAGATGCGTCGGATCGGTCCTCCGGATAAAATCGAAGGGGCGTACCTGCAGCGAGCTGGTAAGCCTGTTGATAATATCCACCGCCTTCTGAGAGCCCAAGGATTTCTCCAAGAGCTCCCGGGCATAGTCGATACCGCCGGTGGTGATAAAGTCCTGGGCCATCATCAGCTCCTGGAACTCCATCAGCACCATGTCCCGTTCCTCCGAATCGATGCTGTCGAGTCGAGCGATCTCGAAGGTCAGGGTTTCTATTTCATCCTCCCTCAAATGCTTGAAAATCTCCGAAGAGATCTCCGAGCCGAGGGTCACTAAAAAGATAGCGGCCTTCTGTCTACCGGTAAGCTGTTTCTTTACGCCGCCCTTCTTTCCTCCGGTGGTTTGAGCGGCGCCGGCATCGGCTGCTGTATTTTTTGCCATATCATTCCTCCATCAGCCAGGTCCGGATGAGCTGGGCCACATCCTCCGGATGTTCCCTGGCCATGTTGATTGCGTTTTCCTGCATCTCCAGCCGAGCCCGTTCTTCCACGGACATCTCGACCTCGACCCCCTCTTCTTCGGCGCTCCGGAGTGCCGCCTCCCGCATAGCCTGATGCTGCCGGGCGAGCTCCTCTTCCCTGAGTTTCCTGCGGCGTTCGATTTCTCTCGATATAAACCGGAATACGAGAAAGGCAATGATGATAACGGCGATACCGACGGCGCCGAAGAGGAGCATCTGCCGAAACCGCTGCTGCTGCCGGTAGGCCTCGTCCTCTTCGAGGAACTGTTTTGTCCGGTCGAATTGGATATGCTGCACGGTAACACTGTCGCCGCGAGTCTGATTGTATCCCACCGCGTGTTCGACGAGGGTTTCGGCTTTATCCAGGGATTCTTCGCTCACAGGGGTATATTCCCTCTGGATACTTCCGTCGGGATCCACGACTAGGGTACCTTCTTCATCGTACACCCGATTCCACGTTCCATCAATAGCTACCGCCACGCTCACCCGTTCGATCGCCCAGGGGCTCTTCTCCTCGTAACTGTTACGGGTATTGACCACCTCGTTACGAGTATTCCGTTCATTGGAGTACTCTCCTACCAAGCCTTCGAGCTCCTTATAGGCCGGCGGGGTCTGCCCCTCCTGCCCCGGGGGGCCCTCGGGATTGAATCCGGTCCCCTTGAATTCTTCGTCCACGGTCTGTTCGGAGATGGTAATCGACGGAATAACCTCCCGCTCACTGAAGGGGGTCCGGGGATTGTCCTCGACCATGGTAATGGGGAAGTGCTCCTCGGTCTCCACTTTCTTCTTTCCCATATCCAGGCTGATGTCCACGTTGATCACCTTGACCCGGTCCGAACCGTAAATGCCTTTGAGCTCCCTCAAGATCTCGTGCTTGTACACCTGCTCGAGGCGGAGCTTGGTCTGCATTTCCCGCTTAGCGAGCTCTAAGCGGTCTAAGTCCTCGAGCCCCGCGAAATCATTCAGGATTCTTCCGGTATAATCGGTAACGACGATGTTATTCTCGGCAAGCCCCTCTACGGCATGCCGAATGAGATTGACTATTCCCTCGATCTTCTTTCGATTGGTTGTGATGTCCGAACCGGGAGTAGGAGTGATGATGATCGACGCGGTGACCGGGTTCTGGTCCTCGATAAAGAGCTCGTCCTCGGGAAGCACCAAGGTGATTTCCGCGTCGTCCACGTCCTGGAGAGCTTCGATGTGCTGCTCCACACTCTGAGTAATAGCCCGGCGCAGGTTCACGTTACGTTCGAAGTCGGTGAGTGTCCACCGGTCCATCTTGAAGATGTCCCAGGGAGAGGCCTCCGGCGGAATCAAATCCTCCCGGGCCAACACCGCGATCATTCTCTGCGCGGTTCGCTTGTCATCGACTAGGATCCTCCCGTCGGCGGTGACGGTATGATTCACATTTTCTTCGTCGAGACGCATGGAAATTTTATTCAAGAGATTCTCATCGGTGATCGATGTAGTGATAAGGGGAACCATGCTCGGAGAAGCGCTAAAGGCGACAAGAAGAACCAGTCCCAGTATCGCCCCCCCTAAAATCCCGAAAAATATTACCTTCTGCAGCGCGGACCATTTGCCCCAGACTGTCTTGATCCGCTCGAGCATCTTTTTAAGCCATTCGTTCATGTCCCCTCCCAGTTTTTATGCGTTTACCGTATGCTTATAATGTCCCGATACGCCCTCAGGGCGCTGTCGACGATGGTCTTTGCCATCTGCAGCGAGGTGTTCGCCTTCGCTATGGCGATGCTCACATCGTGGACATCGACACTGTCGGGGTCGACGATCATCCGTTCGGCGAGCTCGCTCGTGTTCTGCTGCAAATCGTTGACCCCGCTTATCGCTTGGGTCAGCACCTGTCCGAACCCCGTGCCCGGTTTTTCCCGGTCCATCGGGATGTCACCCCCCGCGTTCAGATGCCGCGGATGGGTCCGCTGCATTTCTATCAGATCACCTCGTACCTGATCTACATTCAAATAGTTCATTCTCCCCTCCCTCTATCTAACGGGCGATATCCAGGGCCCGCATAAACATCGATTTCGAACCGTTTACCACCGCCACATTCGCCTCGTAGGAACGGGTGGCGGAAATCATATCCACCATCTCCTCGACAATATTGACGTTGGGAAACTCCACGTATCCCTGCCGAGGCCCCGTCTTGATGGCGTCGGGATGAGTCGGATCGTAGACCAGCCTCAAGTCGGAGTCGTAGTCCTTCTCGACCTCGGCGACCCTGACCCCTCGCCCGATTCCGTTATCCAGATACTCCGGCAGAAAGGGACTGCGCCAATAGGGCTGAGAGACCCGGGGTCTGAATATAGCCCTGCTCCTCCGGAAGGCCCCTCCCTCGGCGGTTCGGGTGGTATTGGCGTTGGCGATGTTGTTAGAGATAACATCGAGGCGTGTCCGCTGCGCGGTAAGCCCCGAAGAGGCCGTATTAATGCTGCTGTACAATCCCATACTCTACTCCTTACCTCAACACCAGGTTCACCCGGGTAAACTCGCCCGTCACCGCCCGGGTCATCAAATCGTAACCCAGCTGGTTATGCAGGGCGTCCATCATCTCCTGCTCGATATCCACATTGTTCCCGTTGTTGTCCGAGGTGGACAGATAATCAAGGACCCTCCGCGGCTGTACCGTTCGATAGTCGATGGGCCGATGAAAGGGAATGTGTTTCTCATGGGTCAATTTTGCCTTAGGAATTACCTCGTAGTCCTCGCTTTCGAGGGCCCTCTTCAGGGAGGCCTCGAAGTTCAAGGTAGTCCGCTTGAAATTCGGGGTGTCCGCGTTGGCAATGTTGTCGGCGATGATGTCCCTCCGAAGCAGAGAGACGTCCATTGTGCGGTGGAGGACATCCACGGTCTTGCCGAAGCTGTTATTCAGAAACATCTCTTTCTTCTCCTATTCGATTCCGTCTCACCTTCTATTTTCGGCGTGCCGGCCTCCTCCCTTAACGGTTCCTGATGCCTCACAGTATGTACCTGCTCAAATCCTGGTCCTCCACCACTTCGGAGAGGCGCTCGTCCACGTAGTGAGGCGTAATACTTATGGTCTGGCCCTCCATCTCGGTGGCGTTGAAGGACACATCCTCCAGGAGAAGCTCCATAATAGTGTGGAGCCTTCTCGCCCCGATATTCTCGGTCCGGGAGTTGACATCCGCCGCGATCTCGCTTATCCGGTCTATGGCCTCATCCTTGAAGTCGAGGACAACGCCCTCGGTCTTCAAGAGCTCCGCGTACTGCTTGATCAGGGCGTTCTCCGGCTGAGTGAGTATCTTCTTGAAGTCGTCCTTATCGAGATCCTCGAGCTCCACCCGCAGGGGAAACCGTCCTTGGAGCTCCGGGATCAGGTCGGAGGGCTTGCTCATATGAAAAGCCCCGGCCGCGATGAACAGGATGTGGGATGTATCGATCATCCCGTAGCGGGTGTTGACCTGTGATCCTTCCACAATGGGGAGAATGTCCCTCTGCACCCCCTCCCGGGAAACGTCGGCGCTTCCCTTGGTCTCCTTTGCCGCGATCTTGTCGATCTCGTCGACAAAGATGATCCCCATCTGCTCGACCCGCTCCTTGGCGACCTCGGCAACCCGGTCGGTGTCGATAAGCTTGTCCATCTCCTGAGCGAGAATGGTCTCCCGGGCCTGACTGATTGTCACGACCTTTTTCTTCTTCTTGCCCCCGCCTCCGAACATGTTGGAGAGATTACCGAAGTTTATTCCCATCTCTTCGAGACTCGTTCCCGAGAATATCTCGATGGAAGGACTGACGTTCTTAGTGACGTTTATCTCCACCTTTTTCTCGTCGAGCTTACCCTCGTGAAGCATGGTGCGGAACTTCTCCCGGGTGTCTTTGTCCTTAGCGGCCGCGGGAAGGGGTTTCGGCTCCTCCCGTCCCGGAGACCCCTCTTCCGGACGTCCTACGCCGGGAAGGAGCAGGTCGAGAAGGGCTTCTTCGGTCCGCTTTTCCGCCTCCTCCTTGACTTCCTCCTGCATCTCCTCCTTGACCAGGCTGAAGGCCACCGACATCAGGTCCCGGACCATCGATTCCACATCCCGGCCGACGTATCCGACCTCGGTGTATTTCGTAGCCTCCACCTTGACGAAGGGGGCCCCGCAGAGCCTCGACAATCGTCGCGCAATCTCGGTCTTCCCCACCCCGGTGGGTCCTATCATGATGATGTTCTTAGGCGCGATCTCGTCGCGGAGCTCCTCGGGGAGCCTCTGCCGGCGGACCCGATTGCGAAGGGCTATGGCCACGATCTTCTTCGCCTTGTCCTGGGCGATTATATACTTATCCAGTGCGGCTACCGTTTCTTTCGGGGTCAAATCTTCTATCTTCTTTTTTGTCATACGAGTTCCTCCACCACGAGGTTTTCATTGGTATAAATACAAATTCTCCCGGCTATCTTTAATGCCTTTTCGGCTACCTGCCGGGCGGTGTAATCCGACGCCTCCAGATAGGCGAGGGCCGCCGCGTAGGCGTAGCTCCCCCCGCTCCCGATGGCGATGACCCCCTCCTCGGGCTCGATTACATCTCCGTTACCCGAAATCAGGAGAACCTTACCCTTGTCCGCCACTAAGAGCATCGCCTCGAGCCTCCGGAGCGCCCGGTCGGTCCGCCACTCTTTGGCGAGCTCGACCGCGGAGCGGGTTATGTCCCCGCCGTACTCCTTCACCTTGCCTTCGAACCTTTCGAAAAGAGTAAAGGCATCGGCGGTGGCTCCCGCGAAACCGACTAAGACTTTGCTATCATAGACGGTACGGACCTTCCGGGCGTTTCCCTTCATGACGGTTTCACCCAGGGTAACCTGCCCGTCACCGGCCATGGCAACCTGTCCGTCCTTCCTAACCGCGAGTATCGTAGTTCCTCTATAGTTCATATTCACTTCGTTTTTCATTGGTCTTCCTCGATATTTTTACTGTTTTTCCTTAGCTTTCCGTGGGGATGGGCCTCTTTGTAGATCCGTTTGAGACGAGCCAGTCCCATGTGAGTGTATATCTGGGTGGTGGAGAGGTTGGCGTGCCCTAAGAGCTCCTGTACCACCCGGATATCCGCTCCGCGGTTGAGTAGATGGGTTGCGAAGCTGTGACGGAAGGTGTGAGGACTCACATTCTTGATTTGACCCGCCCTTTCCGCCCTCTTCTTTACGATAAGAGAGACCCCCCGCACTGTAATCCTCGTGCCTTTCGTGTTGATAAAGAGGGCCGTCTGAGCGTCCCGGTCGTTCGCCGCCGCCCGGGCGCTCTTGAAGGGGAGATAGCCCTTGACGGCGTTTTCCGCCGACTTCCCGAAGTAGACGAGACGTTCCTTTCCCCCCTTGCCGTTCACGAGGATCGTCTTGCCGCGAAAGTCGATGTCGGCAAGGTTCATCGATACCAGCTCCGAAATTCTGCACCCCGTGGTGTAGAGGAGTTCGAAGATCGCCGTGTCTCTCGCCTCGGTAAAGGGGTCTCTTTTTCTGTCCTGTGTTCCCGGAGGATCGCCTAAATAATCCTCCACTTCGTGCTCGAAGAGGAATTCCGGGAGCTTCCGGCCCTGCTTGAGGCTTTTAACGAGGGAAAAGGGATTACCCTCGAAACCCTTGTGCTTCACCAGATAGCCGTAAAAGGACCTGAGTACGCTCAAACGGCGGTTGACGGTACTCTTCGCCGATCCCCTTCCGAGAAGGTCCGCGATGAAACCGCGGGCGGTTCGGTCGTCTATCTCGTCGAAGCTCAAACCCGATTCCTCGAGATACCGGAAGTAATCTTCCAGGTCTTTGCGATAGGCCTCGACTGTAGCGGAGGAGAGGGTTTTCACGTGAGTAACGTACTCGAGAAATTTCTCCGCCAGCGGCGTTCCAATTTTTCTCATACCGCTCTTACTCATACCGCT
>CAZXMO010000004.1:18682-47554 GCA_964641125.1 uncultured Spirochaetales bacterium | reverse complement strand
TCATACCGCTTCTCCGGCGTTTCGAATCGCCAGTCCCAGGATCTCCTCCTCCAGGCTCGAGGCGAGTCCGGTTCCGATATGTTTCAAATATTCCGCCTCGCCGGTCACCCCGTCGACGGGCCCATCGTCGATCGTTTCATCAGGGGCGTCCCGGCCGCCGGATACGTTCGAGCTTCGCGGATCGAAACCCCACTCTTCGAGGACATCCGCGGCGCATCGTATACAAGGGGCCCCCGATTCGGCGAGCTCCCTGCTTCCTATCCCCGGAGGCCCGTCGGAGCAGCCGGAGACAACCACCAGGTCCCTTCCCTGTTCCAAAGAGTAGTCGGCGGTAATGAGGGCCCCCGACCGGGCCGGGGCTTGGACCAGGATGACCGTCCGGCTCAAGCCGCTTATGATCCGGTTGCGTTCCGGAAAGTTATACTTGAGGGGGGGCATCCCCGGAGGGTATTCACTCACTAATCCCCCGCCCTTCTCGATGATTTCCGCGGCGAGCCTCTTGTTCTCTTTCGGATACACCTCGTCGATACCGCAACCGAGGACCGCCGTCGTAACGCCTAAAGCCGCGACGGTCCCCCGATGGGCCTCGCTGTCGACGCCCCTCGCCAGCCCCGATACGACCGGAACGCCCGCCCGGGCAAAATCTACTCCCAACCGAAACGCCGCCGCCTTGGCGGCACCGGTGGGCTTCCGGGTGCCCACCACCGCGACTTGGGGAATGTCGTTTCCGGGGAGCCGCCCCCTTACGAAGAGGAGAAAGGGAGGATCGTAGATCTCTTTCAGCTGCGGGGGATACTTCGGGCTGAGATATGTAACCGTTCTTATTTCCCGCTTCGAAAGATAATCCAGATCCGCGCGGGCAGCCTCAACCGCGGCGCCGGGCTCCCATGCTCCTCTGAACAGGCGCCGCCCGATCAACTCTTCGACACCCGGCCGGGAGAGTCCGGCGAGCCGGGAACTATCGTCCAGAATCTCCGAGAGGAGGATTTTCTCGAGGGGTTTTAGAATACGAAGCCTGTTTAAGGCCAACTCCAGTATGCTCAGCATAGCGCCTCCCTTACGGGCGGGGATACGAAGAGGAAGTCGATCGAGGAGAACTGTCTATTCAGGAGGCTCTCCTTGTTCTCCTCGGCCCGCCCCCGCTGCTCCGATGACTGTCCGTAGCTGATTATCCTGTCGTAGAGCTCCACCGCTTCTTCGATCCTTCCCTCGTAGACATAGACCCGAGCAAGGAGGAACATAGCCTCTATATGACGGGTCTCCTTCTCGAGGATGCGGTTCAGGTAGGGCTCGGCGTCCGGTATACGGTCCATTTCGAAGATGTAGAGCACCGAAAGCCCGTAGAGGGATTCGGTGAACTGATTGTCCAGCTCGATTGCTCTCAGATAATACTCCTCGGCCCGGCTCAAAAACTCCTCCCGGGTCTCGGGCTGATTGACCGCGGCCTTCGCCATCCTCCCGGAGCACATCCCGGCGAGGTAGAAGAGAAGCGGATTCTCGGGAAAGTAACGGATTGCCTCGTGGATGCTCTCCAGGGCCGGTCCGTACATCTCCCGATCTATATACTCGACGGCGAGAAGCTTGTAGTATTCCCCCGCCTGCGCCGCAAGCTCCACCGCGTCGTTTACCGCCTTTTCGTATCGAGCGATGAGGTCCTCTATCTCTTCGATCCTGCTCTCCGGTACTTCCTGTCCCCTGTAGCCTCCCCGCTCGAACTCGAGCATCCTGTCGAGGAGGTTGTCCCGGGTCCGGTCGCATGAGAGGACGCACAGAGGTACAGCGAGTATAATGAGCAGCTTGATCATGCCCTTTTTAGGCCTCATTCCTTTATACATCCTTATCATCACCCCTGATTCGCTCCTCCTACCCTCGGGGGTGATATTTTTGGTGATACCCTTTGAGCTCTTCCCCGTCGAGGTGGGTATAGATCTGGGTGGTACTGATATCGGCGTGTCCTAGGAGCTCCTGGACCGCCCTCAAGTCGGCCCCTCCCTGCAGGAGGTGGGTCGCGAAGCTGTGCCTCAGGGTGTGGACCTTGGCCTCGAGACCCGCGGCCGCGGCAATTTCCTTGAACCGCTTCCACACTCCCTTCCGGGAGATTCCGGTCCCCCGGCGGCTCAAGAAAACCCGATGATCGTTCTTTCCCGGCTTGACGAGACGCGGACGGGCTTCATTCAGATACCGGTGGAGCCAATGCGCCGCCTCTTCACCCAAAGGAGCAATCCGTTCTTTATCCCCCTTTCCGGTTACCCTCAAGAGCCTTTCCCTCAGGAATAGGTGTCCGGTGGTGAGCCCCAGCGCCTCGGAAATCCTGAGCCCGGAGGAGTATATAAGCTCAAACAGAGCCCGGTCCCTCAGCCCCATAGGCTTGGAGATGTCGATGGCCTTCAGGAACTCCTCCACCGCTTCGATACTCAGTACTTTGGGCAGCTTCTTATCGAGCTTCGGCCCGTCGATTCCGTCGGCGGGATTGTCCGCCCGGTACCGCTCCAGGACCAGGAACCCGAAGAGGGATCGGAGGGTGCTCAAGATCTTAGCGGAGGTCCGTTTGTCGATATCCTCCGTCTGCCTGCGGACAAGATAGTCGATGAGGTCCCCCGTGGATGCTTCGAGCGTGGATTCCCCGGCGGCTTCGAGAAAGACTTGGAATTTTCGGCACTCCCTGAGATAGGTCTCGATCGTACCCTCCGCTAATCCCGCGGTGGTGCGGAGATATATCTCGTAGTTGGTAAGGATTGCCTTATCCGACGCCATCAGTCCTTCCCCGAAGCCTTCTTCTCACGCCATATGGTGGGGATTCCCAGATCGTCCTCTTGGGAGTTTCTACTCATAAGATACTCATTCGGGGGCTTTCTGAAAATTCCTTCCTTCATCTTCTGCCAGTCGGGATAACGGATGATCTCGTTTTCCTCTTCCTTCTCCTCGGCTTCGGGGAAATAGGCCTCCCCTGCGCCCAGATCGAACCCGGTGGCGATGACCGTTACCTTGATTTCGTCCTCTAGAGTCGGATCCACGGTTGTGCCGGGGATGATCAATGCATCGCTGTGGGCATTCGCGGTTATTATGTTGATAATCTCTTCGTACTCGATCAGAGAGAAGTCGTTCCCCCCGGTGACGTTTACCAAGATCCCCTGGGCCCCTTCCATCCGGGCGTCTTCCAAGAGGGGATTGTTGATAGCGTTGGTCGCCGCGTCTACCGCCCGGTTATCTCCGCGGCCCATGCCGATCCCCATCAGAGCGTCGCCGCGTCCCTTCATGATGGTCTTCACGTCGGCGAAATCGATATTGATATCTCCCGGCTCGGTAATCAGCTCGGAGATACCCTGGACCCCCTGTCTCAAGACGTCGTCCGCCATGAGGAAGGCATCGTTGATGGGAGTCCCCTTGCCTACGATCTTCAAGAGATACTGATTAGGTATGGTGATAAGAGTATCCACCGCGCCCCGGAGTTTTTCGATCCCCTCCTCGGCTAGCTTCATTTTTTTGGCACCCTCGAAATTGAAAGGCTTGGTGACCACCGCGACGGTCAAGGCATCGAGCTCCCGGGCTATCTGGGCCACCACCGGAGCGGCGCCGGTACCGGTACCTCCGCCCATTCCCGCGGTGATAAACACCATGTCCGCCCCTTTCAGGACGTTTTGAATGTCGTCACGGTCCTCGAGGGCCGCCTTCTCCCCCATTTCGGGCATACCGCCGGCACCTAAGCCCCCGGTGAGCTTTGCCCCCAAGGGAACCCGGGTCTCGGCGTTCGATTTCTTCAGGGCCTGTACGTCGGTGTTCATCGCAATGAATTGGACGTTCCTGACGCCCTGTGCGATCATTCGGTTGACGGCGTTGTTACCGCCCCCCCCTACTCCGACGACCTTGATGACTGTAGAATTTGCGTATTCCGTGTCGACTATTTCGATTTGCATGTCCCCCTCCCAGAGATTATGTTTTCCTTTATATATATTCTTAAAAGAATTCCTTAAACCAATCCTTGAGCTTTCCCATTAAGCCCTCCGTTCTGACGGGAGCGATCCCCTTCTCGCCGCCGGCCGCACCGATCCGCTCGGCCCCGGTCATGATCAAGCCCACCGCGGTGGCGTATAGGGGGCTCGCGTAATCTTCCACGAGTCCCCCGAGGCGGGCCGGCTTGCCTACCCGGGCGGGGATCCCGAAGACTTCGCCGGCGAGATCGGCGCTTCCCTGAAGGAGCGCCCCGCCCCCGGTGAGTACAATTCCCCCGCTCAAGTGCTTGAGATACCCCTTCTTCTCGATCTGCTCCTTCACCAGAGAGAACGTCTCCGCCATCCGCGACTGGATGATCTCGCACATCTCCTGCCGGGGAATCGACGCCGAAGGCCATCCTCCGACCCCGGGGATGATAACCTCCTCCTCGGTGTCAACCATGGGCATGTAGCAGCAGCCGGTCTGACGCTTGATCTTCTCCGCGGCCTCGAGAGGGGTCTTCAAGAGGATCGAGAGATCGCTGGTTACCTGGGCCCCTCCTATGGGGACAACACCGGAGTGATAGGGAGCTCCTTCGAGATGGACCAGGATATCGGTCGTTCCCCCGCCGAGGTCGACCAACAGCACTCCGAGCTCCTTTTCGTCCTCCGAGAGGACCGCCTCCGAGGCCGCCAACGATTCCAGGATGATGTCGTTGACCCGGAATCCCGCCCGGTTTACGCACTTGACCAGGTTCTGCACCGAGGTGACCGACCCGGTTATGATGTGGACCTCCGCTTCAAGGCGGATACCTATCATATCCAGGGGGTTCTTGACCCCACCCTGCTCGTCCACGATGTACTCCTGAGGAATTACGTGGAAGACCTCCCGGTCCATGGGGATGACCACCGCCTTGGCGGCCTCGATGACCCTCCCGATATCGTCCCGGGTAATCTCCCGGCCTCTGCCCGCAACGGCGACGACTCCGCGGGAGTTTATACCCTCGATGTGATCCCCGGCGATACCGGTAAACACACTCGACACTTCCCGGCCCGACATCATCTCCGCGGCCTCCACCGCGGCGGCTACCGACTTGAGGGTGGCCTCGATATTGATGACTACCCCCCGCCTAAGTCCCCGGGAGGGGCTTAGGCCTATTCCGATTATCTCTATGGGCCCCTCACCGGTGTATTCGCCGATGACCGCGCATACCTTCGTGGTCCCTATGTCTAATCCGACTATTAGATTATCCTGAGGCAATCTTTCAGCCCTCCTTCATGGTATAAACAATCTCGCCGGTCCTGAAATCAACCTCTTCGACCCCATCCGCGAATTCCTTCTGGGTCACCACATCGAGTACCATGAGGATGTACCTCATGAGTTGAGCATCGATGCTGCTTCCGATCCTCACAGGTACCGCGAAATCGGTGGTGTACATGAGGGCCTCGAAATCACTCCCCCTCTTACGAATAAGCTTGAGCTCCGAAATGGTGCTGTACAGAAAGGGAAACTCCTCTTTGAGCTCCTTCAGCTGAACCAAGAACCCGGAAAGCTCTCCGGGAAGCCTCATTCCGAGCTCGAGATCGTTAAACTTGACACCCGAGATGATAAGCCCCTCGGCATCTTCCACCGAGCTCCCTATCTGAAAGATAACGCCTTCCTCGTCGAAGGACACCGGGACCGCCCCGGCCTCGGTGTCCACGATGCTGTAAGCTAATGGGGTTCTTCCGGTAATATCCAGGATCAGGGTATCGGGGAAGCCCTTTCTGATCGAAGCCTCTTTTATCAGGGGATACCTCTCGAGGGATGAACGGATCTTCTCCGGATCTATCGAAAAGTAATAGGTCTCGGTATCCACCCCGGCAAGGCTCAAGATTTCTTCATTAGTCAGCTCTAGATCGTTTTTCACCTCGACCTCGATGCGCCGTATCCGGAGTCTCGGACCTATAACGGTATGAAAGAGCACCTCTCCTAAAAGCACGAGGAACAGGACCATGACCAGCCCCCGGAAAATCCTCTTTAGAACGGGTCTCGATACCCCCGGCGGACTCCGTCGGACAGCGGGTTGTACCGCGGCCCCCCTGCTTCCGGCCGCCTTTTTTCCGACTCCGTCTTCCGGCACCTCTCCCTTGTAGAGGTGCATCCGGGGAATGTAGGTCCGTGTATCCTGCCGGCCGTCCCGGTACGCCGTATCAGCCATAGACGGCGACCTCCTCCGCGTCCCGCTCGGTCCGCCTCGACACATTGTAGACGAGACCGCACATAACGAGGGTCATGATAACCGAGGATCCCCCGGAGGAGAAAAAAGGAAGGGGAATTCCCGTGGCTGGGAGCAGTCCGGACACGACCGCAAGATTCAGGAGTGCCTGATACAGAACAGATGAGATCAGACCGAAGGTGAGGTAGTAGCCGAAACGGTCCCTCGACTTGACCGCCACGAGATATCCCCGGGCGGCAAAAGTAATAAAAACGGCAACGACGAAGAAGATCCCCAAGAAACCCATCTCCTCGCCCAAGACGGCGAAGACAAAGTCGGAGTGGGCCTCGGGAAGGCCTCCCAGTTTTTTTGTACCTTCCCCGAGACCTTTCCCCCACAACCCGCCCCGCATCAGAGCGTCCTTCGCCGCGTTCACCTGGTAGCTCGCCCCTATCGGATCACTCGCGGGGTTCAAAAATGCCATGATTCTTCTTACCCGGTGCTCCTTGGTAAACAGAAGAATCGCCGCCAAGGGAATACCGATGGAGGCTAGAAACATAAAATAAAGCAGCTTGATCCGGGCTATGAAAAACATCACCAAACAGATGAAGAAGAGAAAGAAGGCGGTCGAAAAATCATTCTGCATGTAGACAAGGACGATAAAGAGTCCGCTTATCACGAGGGGCGGGAATACGGACCGGACGATATCGTCGAGATTGTCTCCCTTCTTACTGAAGATGTAGGCCAAATACACCACCAGGGTTACTTTGACCATCTCCGAGGGCTGAAAGGAGTATCCGAAGAGATAAATCCATCTCCGAGCCCCCATCACCTCGTCACCGATTCCGGGGACGAAGGTGAGCAGGGTCAGCACCAGCGAGAAGAATACCAGGAAGGGGACGAACTTCTTTACCGTCTCCAAAGAGATCCGGGAAACCAGAAAGCTTAAACCTAATCCAAGGGCCACGAGAAGAGATTGTCTCCGAATAAAGTGGATCGGATCATCAAACTTGAGCTCCCCGTAATAGTAGGAAGACGAAAAGAGCACCGCGGTACCCACCCCGAGAAGGAGCAGCACGAGTCCCAAAAAGACCACGTCTCCCGAGTCGCGTCGAAGTTTTTCCGCGGTAAATCCGTTACTAATCATTGCAGCTTCAGTGTCGACAGACTTAAAATTGTAAACAGACCGCCTAAAATCCACAGCCTGATAACCACCTTACTCTCCGCCCAGCCCTTCAGCTCGAAATGATGATGGAGCGGAGCCATCTTGAAAACCCGCTTCTTCCGAAGCTTATACGAGAGAACCTGAATGATCACCGAAAGGACCTCCAGAACGAAGACCCCGCCGACGATGAACAGGAGAATCTCCTTCTTGATCATCAAAGCGATTACCCCGATAATCCCGCCCAAGCTCAGGCTTCCGGTATCGCCGAGCATGATCTCCGCGGGATGGGAGTTGAACCACAGAAACCCGATGCACGCCCCTACTAGACCGAAACAGAGAACGGTCAGCTCACCGGCATTGCTCAAATAGGGGATCTGCAGGTACTCGGAAAAGTCCGCTCGTCCGGTCAGATAGGCCAAGACGGCAAAGGCGAGCCCTACCATGATCAACAGCCCCGACGCCAAACCGTCGAGCCCGTCCGTGAGGTTCACCGCGTTGGAGAAACCAACCAGGATAAGGACCCCGAAAGGGATATAGAAAGCAGAGAGATCGAGGATCGGGAATTTGAGGAACGGCAGGTACAAGAGGCTCGTGTGAGGATTTCCGTTGAGATACAGAAATGTAACGATAATCCCCGAAAGAACGATCTGAGCGATAAATTTGAACCGTGCCTGCAAGCCGGCCGAACTTTTCTTAAAGACTTTCAGATAATCGTCGATAAATCCGATAGTGCCGAAACCTACGACCGAAAGGACAACAATCCAAGTATAGGGGTTTCGAATGTCCTGCCACAGAAGCACTGAAAATATGATCGCCAGGTTGACGAGTATCCCCCCCATTGTCGGGGTCCCCGATTTGATCAGATGACTCTCGGGTCCGTCGTTTCGAATCTCCTGCCCCACACGGCGTCTCTGGAGAAGATTAATGAGCCTCGGCATAAAGAGAAAAACGATCAGCAGCGAGGTGACCGCGGCATAAGCGGAACGAAAGGTTATATATTGAAATATATTAAAAAACGAGTAGTGCTTGACTAACGGAAATAGCAGCTCTTTCAGCATTGTCGCGTCCCTTGTCCGTTTATTTCGAGGATGTCTAAGAGCCTCTCCAGCTCGACACCCCGGGAGCCCTTCAGCAAGACCAAATCTCCCGCTCCTACGGCTCCGGCGACCCCCTCCTCGAGAGCCGAGTAATCGGCGAACCAGAAGACCCGTCCCTCGAGCACATGCAAAGCCTCTTCGAAGGCGCCCCTCATTTCGGGGCCGAACAGGAATATTCTATCGGCGGTCGTTTTGCCGAGGAGCCTTCCGAGCTCCCTATGGGCCTCTTCACAGAAGGGCCCGAGCTCCCGCATTTCCCCGAGGACGAGATGCTTCCGTCCCGAGACGGAAATCCCGTCGAAGAAACCTAAAATCTCCCGCATACTCTCGGGATTGGCATTGTAGCAGTCGCTTATTACCGTAATCGGCCCCTCGATGATGTGTCCCCTTCCGAAAAGGGACACCGCCGCTTCGGCCGCCGCTCGTATGTCGACAAAGGGCACCCCCAGCTCCAGAACAACCGCCGCGGCGGCCAAGAAATTTCTTACGTTGTGCTCCCCCGGGAGGGGAAGCTCCACACTGCCGTATTCCGTCTCGACAACCGAACCCCGCAGCCCGCGGGGTACACTCCGGCGAAAACCGGGGAAGCTCTTAGGCCCCACCGTCCTGATGCGCCCGGGAACGCCGTCGAAGAGAAAAGCCCGGTACTCGGTATCTTCGGGGATAAATCCCGTTTGGCCGCCGTCGAACCGGGAAAATATCCGCTTCTTCTCGGCGGCGATGGCGTACTTCGAGCCGAGAAGACCGATATGGGCCCTGCCGATATTGGTTATGAGGGCGTAATCGGGCTTCACGATATCGGCGAGAACATCCATCTCCCCCTTCCGGTTGATTCCTAGTTCGAATACCGCGCACTCCGCTTCCAGGGGCACCCGGAAGGCCTCGAGACAGACTCCGATTTCAGAATTAAAATTTCCTCCACTCACGTAGGTCCGGCAATACCGGGAAAGGGCACCGCCTAAGAGCTCCTTCGTTGTGGTCTTTCCGCTGCTTCCGGTCACCGCGATTCTCGTGAGCCGTGACAACCTCTCCATCCGGTGCTTGGCGATCCCCTGAAGGGCCGTTAGGGGATCACCGACGACGATTACCGGGGCCTTGAAATCTTCCCGAGCGGCCTGCGCCGCCGCTTCGTCCACCCGCTCTTCGGCGGCGAATACAGCTCCGGCCCCCCGGCCTATCGCATCGGCTATGAAGCGGTGTCCGTCGGTCCTGGTTCCGGGAAGAGGCACGAAGAGCTCGCCCCGCCTCAAGGTCCGGGAGTCGATACCGACCCCGGTAATTTTCCCCGTCACTTCCCGCCGCGCGGCGGCAGGTGAGGCACCGGACAGCAGCGAACCGCCGGTTATGTCCAGGATCGTCTCGATCCTCATGGTTCCCTCTTCCTCGAATCGAGGAGTATTCTTATAAGTCTCCCCGGGGTGAGCTTCTCGAGCTCCAAATCGTTCTCGGCAAGCTTGGCAAGCCTTTCGGGAGAGCTCAACACCGCGATTCCGGCTATGAGACGCTTGTTCTTTTCCACCCACTCCTGCTGCTCTTCTTCGAGCTGCTCGATGGTATTTTCCAAATTTTTATAACGGTAGACCTGCCACACATTCACAAAGAGGAACACCGGAAGAGTCAGGAATATGAGAATAAGCGCCCTCTTACTCACCGTGCTCCTCCTTCGCCTTTTCGAAAACCCGAAGCTTCGCGCTTCGGGAACGGGGGTTGGATTCTATTTCCGCTTCAGCCGGGGTTACCGGTTTTCGGGTAAGAATCTCACCTTCGGGCCTCCCTCCGCATCTGCACTCCGGCCACTCGGGCGGACAGGTACACGCCTTTGCTTTATTCCGGAAAAAGTTCTTGACGATTCGGTCTTCCAGGGAATGGAAGCTGATTACTCCCATCCGCCCCCCCGGCTTCAAGACTTCGAAGGCGTCGTTCAAGGCCGATTCGAGCCGCGGAAGCTCCCCATTCACGGCGATCCTCAAGGCCTGGAAGCTCCTCGTGGCCGGGTGGATACGCTTGCGCCGGTACTCGGCGGGAACGGCGTCGGAGATGATCTCCTTAAGCCGCCCCGAAGTCTCTATCCTCTCCTTACCCCGCTCCCGTACGATGGCGGAGGCTATCCTCTTCGAATACCTTTCTTCTCCGTACTCGAAGATAATGTCGGCGAGTTCCTTTTCGGGATACTCGTTGACGATGTCCGCGGCATCGGTCTCGAGGTCCGGATCGAGGCGCATGTCGAGCTCTTCGTCCCGGGAAAAGGAGAATCCCCGCTCTCCCCTCTCGTAGTGAAAAGAGGATATGCCGAGGTCGAAGAGTATTATGTCGGGTCTTTCTTCCTCGGAAGGATAATCCTTAAAGAACCGGTTGAACCACATCCCATAAAAAGAGATCCTATCCGTGTAATCTTCGAGTCTCTTCCGAGCGACCTTCATAATACGAGGATCCGCGTCGACACCGAGGACCCGGACCCAGGGGGCCTTTTCCAAGAACATCTCGGAATGGCCCCCCTCGCCCAGGGTGGCGTCTACAATCAGATGCTGCTCCGCCCGGGGTTCGAGGTATTTCCACACCTCGTCGGACATGACCGATGTATGTACAACATGTAACGCCGTAATAGTTCCCCTCCCAGAAAACCACAGTTTTGCTATCCTTTAATCCGTCTAAATCGACAGAATCTTGCTCAATTCTTTGGCTGCTTCCTTGAAGTCGGTTTCCGACTCCTCCTGATATTTCCTATATTCCTCCGCAGCCCAGATTTCTATATAAGTCTCGATCCCGAGAATTACACACCCCTTCTCGAGCCCCGCCGCGTCCCGCAGGGCGGGGGGGATGTTTATTCTGCCGGCCTTATCGATTTCGATTTCCACGGCCGGCGCAATTATGTGCCTCCGTATAAGCCGGGCCTTCGGATCGAAGAGGGAGGTGGACTCCATGAGGTCACCGGATATTCGCCGCCATTCCTCCTGGGTAAACAGCCACAGGCAGGCATCAATCCCCTTGGTAACCACCAGCATATTACTCCCGATCTCGGCCCTAAGACGAGAGGGAATGAGTAATCTTCCTTTTTCATCGAGGTTGTTCCTCGATTCACCAGTTACCACCTCTTTATCCCACTTCTAGCTATAATTTCCCACTTTTTCCCACTTCTGCTTATACAGTACCTCCTCAGGGCTGAATGCGCAACATTGAAATCTATTTAATTGGTAAAAAAATGAACAAAATTTAGCGATTACTCTACGGTTGTTTAGTAGTCTTTTCTTTTTCGGCGTGTTTTTATACTATTCGGAGTGAGGGTACGTCCTTAAGGGGGAACTATGCCTATATATAAAGTCCATTTCACATGGAAAGATAAAGAGGTCGCCTTGAAAGCGCGGCAGCTCGATATGACCCATCCCTATTTCGTCTCGATCAAAGAGTTTGTTTTTCCCAAGGAGACGAAGCTCATTATCGACCCTACCGAAGACGAGGTAAGAACCCGGTTCGGGAGCAGCGAGCATATTATGCTCCCTTTTCAGTCGGTTATCCTCATCGAGGAGTTCAAGGACGAGGAAAGCCTGAACAAGGTTCGCCCCTTCTCCGTGGTGGATTCGAGCGAAAAGAACGAAAACAGCGGACCCGGATGATCCTCCCCGTCAGGTACATAGTCTATCCCGAGGGAGATATTCAAGAGATTCCCCATACCTTGGGAATCAATCATTTAGTCGATATAAACGGATTTCCTCTCCCACTGCCGCTTCCCACCGACAGGATGATCGCCTATGAGGTATATAAGATTACCAAGGAAGAGAACAGGCGCGAGGCATCAACCTATTACCACCTCGCCCTGCTCCGTCGTGACGAGCTTACTCAGTATATGGAGCTCGACTGAGGCGACTTCTCCCGGGCGAAGGTGCGATAGTCGATATCGGGGAAGACGTTGTTTTTCCGCTCCAGCCGGGTCAACCATTCGGTGTTGACCGTGTTCTTGCAGAGGTTCTCGTAGATCTTCGTGAAGTTGGAAATGTGCTCCCGCACTCTTTTGACCGCGTAGGGTACGGTAGTCCCGGCCTTCATGATAAACGGCCAGTCCGAAGCTTGAGACAGAAGGACCTCCCGGGCAGCCTGATTGAGGACCCGTTCTTTTAGTCCCTTCTCGTCGGGGAACCTTCCGGCCAGCTCCTGCATCCGCTCTATGGCCTTATGGATATGCCGGTATATCCAGTCGTTTGTACCGTTGAGCCAAACCTCCGAATATCCCTTGGTACCCCATGACGAAAAGCTCGGGGTAGCGACCTGATTGTCCGGGTGTCTCGCAAGATAGTCCGTAGGGGTAACCATCTCGATGCCCGAACCGTCCTGGTAGATCTTGCGAATCAGATGCTCGAGCCACGAGGGGCCCTCGAACCACCAATGTCCGAAGAGCTCCGCGTCGAAAGGACTGACCACCACCGGCGGCCGGTCCATGAGTCCGTTCAGCTTCTTTATCTGCTTCATTCTATTATAGAGAAAGTTCTCGGCATGCTCTTCTATCTTGCTCGCCGCCTCTTCGATGGAATAGGGAAGCTTATTATCGGTCTTTCCGGTTATTTTGTAGTACTTGAAGCCGGTATGAACCCGGATCCCGTTCTCATGGATGTAGGGGTCTAGATATGTTAGAGGAAGGTCGAATCCGATGTCCCTATAGAAATCCCTGTATGAGAAATCACCGGGATACCCCTCCTCGGAAGACCACACTGCGTGGGACGAGGCAAGGTCTCGGCCGAAGACAACGACCCCGTTCTCGGTCTCAAGCGGAGCGTAGACCCCGTACCGGGGCTTTTCATTTGCCAAGAGGACCCCGTGGGCCGCGGAAAAGAAGTACTTCAAGTTATTGAGCCTGAGATACCGGTCGAGGCCGGGAAAGTATCCGCATTCGGGAAGCCACATTCCGCGGGGTTCACAGCAGAAGATCCGCCCGTGAGACATGACCGCGGTCTGAATCTGCATCTGGATGTTCTCCGGATATTCGGCATACAGGGGCAGATATCCGTGAGACGCGGTAGTCGTGATGATCTCGATATGCCCCTTTTTCTGGAGGTTCTTGAACCCCTTGAGGATGTTCCGCCGGTAGAGACTGGTAAAATCGATGTAACTCTTCTCGAAGAGGTCCTTGTACATCTTAGCTAAAACGTTGAACTCCCCTTTATCTTCGGTCCGCTTACACTCCTTGTTTGCGAGATCGAGCATTCGTTCCAGGTGCTTGACGTACCTCTCCTGCAGGAGGGGGTCGGTAAGCATCGAAGCCAGGGTCGGGGAAATCGAGACGGTCAGGCGAAAAGGAAAACCCCGGTCGGAAAGCCCGTTGAATACCCGAAGGAGGGGGAGATAAGTCTCCGAGATCGCCTCGAAGAGCCAATCCTCCTCTAAGAACCGCTCGTACTCCGGGTGCCTCACGAAGGGAAGGTGGGCGTGCAGCACGAGCATTAAATATCCCTTATCCATATACGTATCCTATTTATTGCTTGAAGTTGAAATTATTCGCCTCGATGAATTGAATAATCCGGTGCGGAATCGATCCGTCGAGGGACGAATCGGAAAGATTGAACAGCCCGGCGAAGGCGAGCATGGGATCGGAAAAGTCGGTTATGTTTTCTCCGGCGATGGTCGCGGCCACCGTTTTTGCGGGACTTGTTACCGTATTGCTCGTACACAAGACCTTTTCGCCTCCGCCGAGCCGGACGACGAGCTTGATAAAGTAGTTCTTGCCGCTCTCGGGAAGGTTGATATACCACTTGTTGTCCTGAACCTTGACCGGAATATCGAAGCTGTCGATGACCACTTCCTTTCCCGATTTATCAGTCTCGATTTGACACACCCGAAGGAGGAGGCCTTCGATATGCCCTCTCTCCCCTTTCTCGCCGAGCTCCTGGTCCATTATATCCCAATAGGCGAAGGCCCAGAAAGGATCGCGGAGGAGGAGGGATATTTTGGTTTCGTTGTATCTTTCGGGAATCTCGAAGACGATCCCCTTCTGGGATTCGAACTCCTCGTCCAGGAGGATCTCGTATTTCTTTTCCTCGATCCTCATGGCGAAGTTATTGAAACATTCCCGCTCTTCCCTGTCCTCTTCGATGGCCTCGAGAAGCTGCTCGATCAGCTCTTCCCTGCTCAGGTCGGGGGCATTCTTGATTCCCTCGTTATCGGCTATCTCGTGGAGTGCCGAGAGGGATAGTACGCTCAGTCTTTCTTCCGTCACATAAGCCTCCGGGCTTTATGCACTATCGTAGGAAAAATGCAAAAAATCTGTCAAGCCCCCTAACCCTAAAGGGTTACCTCTTTATTGGGGTACCTATGCCAGAGTTTTCTCTATTCTCGAGAGGGCGTTTTCCACATTTTCCCTGCTGTTGAAGGCACTTATCCTGATGTGCCCCTCACCGCACCGCCCGAAACCGCTTCCGGGAGTGCATACGACCGAAGCCTGACTCAGAAGTAGATCGAAGAACTCCCAGGAGTCCTTCTTTGTCTCGATCCAAATATAGGGTGAATTGATTCCTCCGGTAACGGGAAATCCCAGTTTTTGCATCTCTTCGCGGACTAAGGCGGCATTGCCCAAATAGTAATCGGTAAGTTCCCGTACCTGTTTACTCCCCTCGGGAGAGTAGACCGCCTCCGCGGCCCGTTGTACGGGATAGGAGACCCCGTTGAATTTTGTGGATTGTCTCCGGTTCCATAACGGTTTGAGCTGCCTCTCGTTTCCGTCGGCATCGTAGACCCTGCACCGCTCGGGTATTACGGTAAATGCGCACCGGGTACCCGTAAATCCCGCGGTCTTGGAAAAACTCCGGAACTCCACCGCCACCTCGTCGGCGCCGTCCACCTCGTATATGGAACGGGGTAAGGACTCGTCCCGTATGAAAGACTCGTAGGCCGCATCGAAGAGAATGAGGGCCTTGTTCTCCCGGGCGTAGTCGACCCACCCCTTTAAATGATCCTTAGTAGCCGTTGCACCGGTGGGATTATTGGGAAAACAGAGGTAGATCAGGTCCACCGGCTCCGCGGGGAGCCCGGGGAGGTACCCGTTTTCGGAGGTAGCCTCGAGATAGACGAGCCCCTCGTACCGGCCGTCATTCCAGAGCCCGCTTCTCCCGGCCATGACGTTGGTGTCCACGTACACCGGATATACGGGATCGGGGACCGCCACGCGGACATCGGAGGCGAACAACTCCTGGAAATTACCGGTATCACACTTCGCCCCGTCACTTACAAAGATGTCCTCCGCGGTGACCGGGCATCCCCGGGACGCATAATCGTTATCGGCAATCACCTCTCTCAGAAAGGGATACCCCGGATACGGACCGTAGCCCCGAAAAGTCGCCTCGCCTCCCATCTCGTCCACGGCTCGATGGAACGCTTCGAGGACCGCCGGGGGCAGGGCCCGGGTAACATCCCCGATTCCGAGCTTGATAATTTTCGCATCCGGATTGTCTGAAAGAAAGGATTCGATTCTGGAGCTGATAGTCGAAAACAGATACGATGACTGAAGCTTAGAGTAGTTGTAGTTGACGCGAATCATGAGTCCCCCTCTTAACGGGAAGTGATTATAATAAGAAACATAAGAATAAACTATTTACCGAGGTCGTACAATCCCCGGGAATCCACGGAGACGAGCCCCTCCGCGACGAGCTCCCGGGCCGCGGCATCTATCCGCTCCGGGGAGAAGGAAAGTTTGTCGTAGACAGCCTCTTTGGATTGTTTTCCCTCATCCGAGAGGAACTCGAGTAAAGCCCCCCTCACCTCCCGGTTGGACCCCCGAAAGGGTTTCTGCACGGTGTAGTGGGCGCTTCGACGGTTGGGGTTGGCAAGGAGACTCCTCAGATATACCCCGTAGTCCATGAGTCCGTAATACCAGCTCCTCGGATCGGCGTAGTCGAGGGTTTCCTCGATCAGGGGGAAGATCTCCCGGTCGGTGACTCCGCTCCGCTCGGAGAAAAACCGGTGAAGGAAAACCCTGCGGATGTTGGTCTCGATAAAGACCTGAGGGCGGTTATATGCAAAAACCGGTATCGATCGGGAGGTGGCGGGACCTATACCCGGATAGGTAATGAGTATTTCCGGATCGGCGGGGACGATACCGTCCCTTTCCGCCGCTATCCGCGCCGCGGTGTCCCTCAAGGACTTGGCCCTTCGGTTATATCCGAGTCCCCGCCACACCGGATAGACCTCGGCGAGCTCCGCGGCGGCAAGGTCCTCGATTCGAGGGAACCGGATAAGGAACTCCTCATACTTAGGGAGGACCCGCTCGGTCCCGGTCTGCTGCAGCATGATTTCCGAAACGAGGATCGCGTAGGGGTCCCGGGTCGAGCGCCAGGGGAACTCCCGCCCCTCCTCGGCGTAGAATCCGCGGATTAAATCTTGGAATGCTCCGATTTCGTACTCCGATAGCCCCGTCATCCTCGTGTCACCTCAGTACCTAGGCCCGTGAGTGAGCAAAGGCGGTATTTACCCTTACCCCGCGACCGTGGTATAGCTCCGGTATGCCCGTTATCGCAGTGATCGCCGCTATGGAAGAGGAACTCGCCGGTTTTGTCAAGGCTTCCGATATCTCCCGGGAAATTCGTTTCGGCCCGGTCGTTCTCCGTGAAGCCGGTTTAACCGGCGCCCTCGGCCGGACCGATCTCCTGTTGTGCGTCTCGGGCATAGGGAAGGTTCTTACCGCCGCGGCGGTACAGTACTGTATCGCCCGGTATTCTCCCGATGCTGTTATTCACACCGGAATAGCGGGAGGGCTCGTCTTTCTTCCCCGGGGGGACATTCTCGTCGCGGAGAGCTCTATCCAGTGGGATTTCGACGCGAGGCCCTTCGTGAAACACCGCGGCGAAATACCCCGGACGGGGATGCGGGAGATAACCGCGGACCCGGACCTCTTTCGCGCGGTCACGGCACTCCGACCCAAGGGGTTCCGGATACATTCCGGCCGTATCGTTACCGGCGATTCCGTAATCACGCGAAAAAATCACGAAGCCTACCGCTTCCTGACCGAAGAGCTCCGGGGTTCGGCGGTGGATATGGAAAGCGCCGCCGCCGCTATCGTCGCCGAGATAAACGGAATCCGGTTCTTGAGCTTCAAGGTGATTTCAGACGATGCCGACGGTTCCAGCCCCCCGCTTTTCAGAAGATTCGTCAGGAAGAGCTCCGAGAAGTGCGTCCCCTTAGCGGCCGCGGCGGCGGACGAGCTTGTCCGGACCGAGTCTCCCCCTCGATAAACCCTCCGATTACTCGAGGACTTCTTCCAGCCTCTCCAGGGCCCAGCCCACTTGTTCCTCATTCAAGGTCAGAGGCGGGGTAAAACGGACAATCGACTCCCCCGCGGCATTACACAAGAGCCCGGCTGCAATGAGCTCCTTGCACACCGGAGCGGCCGGTTCGTTCAGCTCGATACCGAGCATCATTCCTCTGCCGCGGACCCCCGCGATCCGCTTTCCCCTCATGCCGAGGACGGCTTCTTCGAGGATCGCTCCCTTCTCGGCGGCGTTTTCGATCATTTTCTCCTCCGTGAGGACCGAGAGAGCGGTCCTGCCCACCGCGCAGGCCAGGGGATTACCCCCAAAGGTGCTCCCGTGCTCGCCGGGGCCTAAAACGTCGAGCTCGTCGCCCCGCGCCAGAACCGCCGAGACCGGACAAAACCCGCCCCCTAAGGACTTGCCGATAATGCAGACGTCCGCTTTGACCGACTCGTATTCTTCTCCCAGAAGCTCCCCGGTGCGCCCTAAGCCGCTTTGAATCTCGTCGAAGACGAGCTTGATGTTTTTTTCGGTGCAGAGATCTCGAAGCCCCGCCAGATACCCTGCGGGAGGAACCACCATGCCGCCCTCGCCCTGGATCGGTTCTACCATGATTCCTACGGTGTTTTCGGTCACCGCCTGCTTCATCGCCTCGAGGTCGCCGTAGGGGACCCGGATGAATCCGGGAGTAAAGGGGCCGAATCCGTTTCTATATTTATCGATACTGGAAAAACCGACTACGGTGATGGTTCGGCCGTGAAAGTTCCCGTCGCAGACGATGATCTCAGCGCGATCCTCGGGGACTTTCTTTTTGACATACCCCCACTTGCGCACCGTCTTGAGCGCCGTTTCCACCGCTTCCGCGCCGGAGTTCATGAGCAGCACCCGGGCCGAACCTGTGAGCTCACAGATCTCCTTGGAGAACAGACCGATCTGATCGGTACGGAAGGCCCGGGATACGAGGCTCAGCTTTTCCGCCTGCTCGACAAGGGTCCGGAAGATCTTGGGGTGACAGTGTCCCTGATTGACGGCACCGTACCCGCTCACGCAGTCGAGATACCGGTTGCCCTCGGTATCCCAGACCCACACCCCTTTGCCCCGGGTCAGGACGGGACCGGCGGGACTGTAGTTACGTGCGCTGTAAAGGTCTTCGAGTTGGATAAAATCGTTCCGGGTCATTGAGAAAATCCTTTCTTTTCTTTTCTATTAACATCGTTAGCCGAAGCCGCCTGTCGGAAGACACCGTTCGCGGCTATCCTTCGACCGCCGCCTTTTTCTTCTTCGTCTTTTCGGCCTTTCGGCTGATCTTGTTCCAGATTCCGCTTAGGCCCATGGCGCGCTTCATTTCGGTCAGGGTGCTTCTCGCCTCTTCCCGCATGCGCATCGTGCCGTCGTAAATGACCTCGTCGACGAAGCCGGACCGCTTTCCGTATTCCATCCGCCGCTCTCGAATCGGTTCGAGAAAGTCGTTTACCGCGGCGAAGAGCTTCTCCTTGACCTCGATGTCCCCCACGGCGCCGCGCCTGTAGCGGTCTTTGAGGTCTTCGACCTCTCCGCGATCGGGATTAAAGATATCGTGATAGATAAAGACCGGGTTCCCCTCCACGGTCCCGGGAATATCGGCTCGGACCCGGTTGGGGTCGGTGTACATACCGAATATCTTCTTCCGGACCGTTTTCTCGTCGTCCGAGAGGAGGATGGTGTTGCCGAGACTCTTGGACATCTTGGCGCCCCCGTCGGTCCCCACTAAGGTCGGAACATCTCCAACCATAACGTCGGGAATGGGGAAGACCTCGCCGTAGAAAGTGTTGAACCTGCGGGCGATTTCCCGGGTCATCTCCACGTGGGATTCGTTGTCCTTCCCCACCGGAACGAGATGGGCCCGGGGCATGAGGATGTCCGCTGCTTGAAGGACCGGATACCCCAAGAGTCCGAAGGGCATTTCGCCGAGGTTGGCCCCCCTGGCCATCTCTTTGAGACTGGGGATCCGCTGGAGCCGGGGCACGGTGACGAGCATCTCGAAGATCAGATTCATCTCGTACACCTCGTGTACCGCGGACTGCAGATAGATGACCGATTTATCCGGATCGATACCGCAGGCGAGATAATCGAGGACCATCTGCCGGGCGTTCTCGGCGATCCCTTCGATCGACTCCTTCTCCGGTTTCGTGGTCAGGGTGTGGAGATCCGCTATAATAAAGAAACACTCGTATTCGTGCTGCAGTTTAACCCGGTTGGCCAGGCTTCCCACGTAATGCCCCAGGTGGAGCTTTCCCGTGGGCCTGTCCCCGGTAAGTATTCGCTTCTTGTCCATAACGGATTGGTACCCTATCACAAAAGAGCCCGATTGCCTACCCGATCCCAACGTCTATTCTTCGACCCGGGCTGATGATTTTTCCCGGCCGCCGGGGCGTTTCTTACCGAATAGACGCCACCGGCGTATCTTGTGTCCCGTTCCCATGAGGACTCCGACGGGCTTGAGGTTAGGAACATTTTCTAAGATGATCTTGATTGTGGCGGTAATGGGTATGGAAAGGATCGCCCCGACCACGCCCCACAGCCATCCCCAGAAGAGGAGGGAAAAGAGAATGACCACCGGGCTCAAGTTGAGCCGGTCCCCCTGGAGCTTCGGGTCGAGGATGCTGCCCACAACAACCTGAAGGCCGATCATACTCGCCGCGACCGCCGCCACCCCTCCCAGCGTAGGATAAAACTGTATAATACTCACGAGGATGATAACCGCGCTTACAATAAAAGAGCCGATATTGGGTATGAAGTTGAGGAAGAATCCGAGGGTCGCCCAGATCAGAGGAAAATCCACACCGATTATGGTAAGGCTCAGCCAGATCAGGAAACCGGTCAATGCGCTTATGAAGAACTTGACGCTCAAGTACCGGCTGACCTGACGGATGATGTGCTCCATGACTATGCCGATGCGCCGACTGGTGTGGAGCGGAAAAGCGGCCTTGAGCTTCCGTTTGAACAGTGGATTTTCCAGGAAGAGAAAAAACAGGAAGATAAGAATGATGAAGAGGACCCCCAAGAACCCCACGAACGAGCCGGACCAGCTGACGATGGATTCCCGGAGGGCATCGGACCAGTCGATCTGGCCCAGCAGATCGTCGGGCAGGTCCAACCGTCCTAGATAGCGCTGATTGATATCTTGAAATATCTTCTGAAACTTCCCGAGATAATTCGGATACTCCCGGACAAAGGACTGGGCGCTGTTATACACGAACAAACCGATCAGATAGAAAAAGCCGAAGATAATTAAAATGACAAGTAGAATGGCAAGCAGCCGGGGAAACTTGAGTTTCTTCATGAGAAACCTTATGACCGGCTGGAGGATGAAGCTCAGCAGAACCGCGATGACTAAGGGGATAATAACCGTTTGCGCCAAGTCGAGCACGACACCGATGGCGATAGCCGCGAGAATCCCCAAGGAGATCGAGGCTACCCGGGATTGTTTCATGGGTACAGAATAGACGACTTTGCTTTTTTTTCCTATCCCTGTACAATAGATACGATGAGCGACGGAGCTTCATGGACCCTACACGAAACACATTTTATCCCCGCGGAGGTTCCGAAGTACGAAACCCTCTTCTCTCTCGGGAACGGCTACTTAGGGATCAGAGGGAGCTTCGATGAACATTCCAACAGCTACAAGCCCGGGACTTTTATAAACGGTTTTCACGAAACCGAGCCCATAGTCTACGGTGAGCATGCCTACGGATACGCGGAGGACCGGCAGCGGATGCTCGAGGTCCCGGACGGTACCTACGTGAAGATCTTAGTGGACAACGAGGAATTCGATATGACCGGGGGAGAGCTTCTCGCCTACGAGAGATACCTGGACATGCGGGAAGGTACCCTGGAAAGACGGGTCCGCTGGCGAAGCCCGGCGGGACGGGAGGTGGAGCTCAGTTTTTCAAGGCTGGTTTCCTTCTCCCGTTCTCATACGGCGGCCTTGCGGATTTCGTGTCGTGCAATCAATGCACACGTTCACATCAGCCTCATCTCAGCCCTGTCGGTCCCTCTCATCGGGAAGGAAGACCACACGGACCCCCGTTTGGGGCTCCAATTCAGGCGGAAGCCGATAGTCCTCCAGGGGCGGGAGCATACCGAAAGGGGAGCCGTCTTCCGCCATACGACCCAGAACAGTAAACTCCGTCTGGTTTCGGCGGTGGAGAACGCGGTAGTTTCCGGTCATCGGCATTGGAGCGATACCGAGACTCAGCTCTATCGGACCCGGCACACCTTCGAAATCCCCCTCGAGACCGATGACGAGGTGGTATTCGAGAAGTATATAGCCTATTCCACTTCTCTCGACGCCGAAACGGAGAGTCCCGCCGCCTCCGCACGCAAGGCGATCGAAAAAGCATCTCGTTCAGGCTTCCAAGGTCTCCGGGAAGAACAGCGAAGCTACCTCGACCGGTTCTGGGACGCCGCCGACTTCGAAATCGAAGCGGAAAAGGACATCCATTCCGCGGTCAGATTCAGTCAATTCCATCTTCTCCAAGCGGCGGGGAGGGACGGCAGACGGAACATCCCCGCCAAGGGAATGACCGGCAGCGGCTATGAGGGACACTATTTCTGGGACACCGAAATCTACATGCTTCCCTTCTTTACCTACGCCTGTCCCGAGATAGCGGAAGCTCTTATCCGATACCGGAACACCACCCTCCCCGCCGCGCGGGCCCGGGCGGCGGAGCTCCATCACCGGGGATGTCTCTATCCGTGGCGGACCATCGACGGACGGGAGGCCTCCGCCTACTTCCCGGCGGGGACCGCCCAGTATCACATCAACGCCGACATCGCCTACGCGATCAAGCGGCACGCCCGGGCCCGGAACGCGGAGGGGTTCCCCGCCGATTTCGCGGCGGAAATCCTCTTCGAATCCGCCCGTTTTTGGGCCGATTTCGGCGACTACATCGAGGGGAAGGGGTTCTGTATCAATATGGTAACCGGACCCGACGAGTACACCGCCATGGTGGACAACAACTGCTTTACCAATCTGATGGTCCGGGACAGCCTCGAGTACGCCGCCCGGACCGCCCGAAAGATGCGGGCCGAAGCACCCGAAGAGTTCCGGAAAACAGCCGGAAAAATCCGCCTCGCCGAAGAGGAAATAACGGGTTGGGAACGGGCCGCCGAGGCCATGTACATCCCCTATGACGAGGAGCTGGGTATCTATCCCCAGGACGACGGCTTTTTACGAAAGGCGGAATGGGACTTCGAGAACACCCCGCGGGAGAACTATCCCCTCCTCCTCCATTACCATCCCCTGACGATCTACCGGCATCAGGTCCTCAAGCAGCCCGACCTGGTCTTAGCCCTCTTCCTTCAGAGCAGGCTCTTCGCGGACGAGGAAAAGCGGCGCAACTACGCCTACTACGACCGGCTGACAACGGGGGATTCCTCTCTGTCCGCGTGCGTCCAGGGAATACTGGCCACCGAAACGGGCGACCCCGAGCGGGGGTACGAGTACTTCCTGGATACCCTCTATATGGATTTAGACGATATCAACCGGAACACCCGGGACGGAATTCACGCCGCGGCCATGGGAGGCGTGTGGCTCGGCCTGGTCTGCGGATTCGCGGGCATGCGGGACGACGGTGAGATACTCCGCTTCTCTCCATGTCTCCCCGGGAAGATGACACGTCTCGCCTTCTCGCTTGCCTATCGCGGAGGAACTCTGCGTCTAGACATTACCGGGGAAAGGACCCTTTACAGCAGAAAAGGACCCGCGGTCGAAATCGATCACAGGGATGAACGCATACGCCTCGGAGACGGGAACTCCGAGACCCGGAAAAATCCCCCGCTCTTCGATACACCGAGCACATTTTTTTCTTGACACCGTAATCCGAATGGGGTAAATTGAAAGCGTAATGCACACGTTTGCATATAGGTACGGAACGCTTTTTATTGGACCTGCCCTGCTATGACGATCAAGGATCTGGCAAAACTCGCCGGAGTCAGCCATTCCACGGTCTCCCGCAGCCTCAACGACAGTCCCCTTATCTCCAAGGAAACAAAGGAAAGGATCAAAAAGCTCGCCCGGGAGCATCACTTCGACTTGAACGCGAGCGCCCGGAGTTTGAGCACCCGCAGAACAGGGACAATCGGGATCATCTGCTCCGAGGTCTACGATGCGCAGCGAAATTCCCTCTACATAGCCCAGCTCCTCGATCTGATCCGCATAAACCTCGACGCGTCGGCATACGACAGTATCATCACCTTTCCCGAGAACAAGAGCACCGGTGAAAGCAACATACGGAGACTGATAACCCAAAAGAAGGTGGACGGACTCCTCCTGATAATACCAAATCTCGCGGAGGAGGATCGGGAGCTTATAGAACGCTATTCCCTGCCCCACATCTTTCTCCACTTCAAGCACGGGCATTTCGACGGCCCGGCGGAATACATCTACTCGGACCACTTCAGAGGGGGTTACCTCGCGGGGGAACACCTGATCCGGTCGGGGCGGAATAGAATTATTACCATGACCGAAGACCTTACCAAGACCGAATACTTCGACCGAACCGAAGGATTCCTCGCCGCGCTGAACGACAACGGTATCGAGCCCGCGGAGGATCATATTCTCTACGGCGAGGTGAGCTTCGATTACGGATTCAAGTCGATCGTCGATAACAAGGTTGTCCTTGACCGAATAGACGGGATATTCGCCCAGGCCGACATCGTTGCCCTAGGGGCGATAGAAGCGCTGAGGGAGTTAGGATACCGTGTTCCTAAGGATATCGGGGTCATCGGATACGACGACATCCTCCTCGGGGGCCTGTTTAGGCCTCGTCTGACCACTGTGCACCAGCCTAAGGAGCAGCAGGCCAATCTCGGGGTCAAGAGGCTCCTCGAGATCATAGGGGAAGATGAACCGCCGGCGGGCCCCCCGTTGAGGAAGATCGTGGAACCGGTCCTCGTCGTCAGGGATTCCTGCTCACGGGAGTTGCGAAGCGGGGACAAGGTATATTTATAAGCACGAAACGGCACGTTGTGCCCTTAAATTTTTTTTTAGGAGGTATTTCATGAAAAAGCTGATTGTTCTTATGATCGTCATAGCTGTGCTCGGAATCTTTTTCATCGGATGCAAAAAAGAGGAAAAGGCGGAAACCGCCGCCGAAAAGACCGAAAAGACCGAACCTCAGGTCGTCAATATCTTCGGCGCCTTCCGTGATGAGGAGGCCCTGCGCTTCGAAGAGTCTTTCAAGCCCTTCGAGGAAAGGACCGGAATCGACATCCAGTACGAGGGCTCGCCTGAATTCGAGGTGCAGATCTTCGTCCTATCCGAAGCGGGGACCCCCCCGGACATCGCAGCGTTACCTCAGCCCGGCCTGATGCACGAGTTCGCCGAACGGGATTTCCTCGTTCCCCTGTGGCCGGAGATTGTGGAAAAAATCGAGGGAAACTATACCTCGGCATGGAAGGACTTAGGAAGCTACGGCGGCGACGTATACGGTGTATTCCACCGGGTAAACGCCAAGAGCTTTGTGTGGTACCCAAAGCCGGAATTCGAAGCGGCGGGATACGAGATTCCCGAGACCTGGGACGAGCTTATCGCCCTGTGTGACCAGATAGTCGCCGACGGCGGCGTTCCCTGGTCCATCGGCATAGAGAGCGGGGCCGGCACCGGGTGGGTCGCCACCGACTGGATGGAGGACATCATGCTCCGGACCGCGGGACCCGAGATGTACGACCAGTGGGTCAACCACGAAATCCCCTTCGATCATCCCTCGGTCGTCGAAGCGGCGGAAACCATGGCCGACATCTGGCTCGACAAGGACTACGTCTTAGGCGGATCTACCACCATCCTCACAACCTATTTCGGCGACGCGGTCAAACCCCTCTACGAGAACCCGCCCCAGGCGTGGCTCCACCGGCAGGGCAACTTCGTCACCGGTTTTATGCAGGAGGATGTCCAGGCAAACCTCGAGAAAGAGGTCGGCGTCTTCGCCCTTCCCGAGATCAACCCTAAGTACGGTACACCGGTCTTGGGCGGAGGCGACCAGTTCGTAGTCTTCAACGATACCCCGGAGGTCCGGCAGTTCATGGAGTTTCTGACAACCTGGGAATCGGCCCGGAACTGGGCCACCGCGGGAGGCGCCCTCTTCCCCCATCAGGACCAGGACTTCGACGATTACGGAAAGCCCATAGAGCGGGAGCTCGCTAAGATCCTCGTCAACGCCGAGGTCTTCAGATTCGACGCGTCGGACCTGATGCCCGCCGAAGTGGGTGCCGGCACCTTTTGGACCGGAATGACCGACATGGTCAGTGGCGTCCCCATCGACGATGTACTACAATCTATAGAAGACAGCTGGCCTGAATAGGTCCGTCACTGCAGCGCACATGGCCGGGTCCGGGATAATTTCCGGGCCCGGCACTTCTCGAGCATAGCTTTTCTTCCGAGGCTCAGCCGAGACAGGAGGAGGTTTTTATGGGTGATTTTATACCAGTCGAACGGGAAACGAAGTACGGTGTGCTCCAGCGGATCATAACCGCTATCGGGAGAATCCTCTTTGCCCTTTTCGTTCCCGCGGCTACATTCGTCGTACTGTATATAGGGTTCATATTTCTCCGCGACAGCGGGGCGCCGCAGGTAGTCATTACCGTTGTCGCCATCATCTGGGGAGTCGGCGGTGTCGCGGCGTTATATTTCGTGACTAACTGGCTGATACAGCGGCTGCCGGTAAAATGGCGGAGCAGGTTCATCCCCTTTCTCTTCGTAGGTCCGGCCCTAGGGATTCTCGCATGGTACCTTTTTCTTCCCACCCTAAGGACCCTCTACTTGAGCTTCTTCGACAAGTTCTCCGATAACTTCGTGGGGCTCGAAAACTTCCTGTACGTCTTTACCGACAGGACCATGCTCATCTCGTTCCGCAACAACCTTCTGTGGCTCGTCTTAGGAACCGGCTTGGCCGTAGCCATGGGGCTCATCGTGGCACTCTTGACCGACCGCTCGAAGATGGAGCGCTTGGGAAAGGCCCTCATCTTCCTCCCCATGGCCATCTCCTTCGTGGGAGCGGGGATTATATGGAAGTTCGTCTACGCGTATAAGCCCGTCGGCATGGAGCAGATCGGAGTCTTGAACGCCTTCGTCAGCGCCTTGGGCGGCGACCCGGTAGGCTGGATTACAATCCGCCCCTGGAACACAATTTTTCTCATCATCATCTTCGTGTGGCTCCAGACCGGCTTCGCCATGGTGGTCTTCTCGGCGGCTATAAAAGGGGTGCCCAACGAGCTCCTCGAGGCCGCCCGGATCGACGGGGCTACGGAGATACGCATCATCTTCAGTGTTATCATCCCCTTTATTCGGGGAACCATAGTCACAATTTCCACGACCATCCTCCTGTTGACACTGAAGATCTTCGATATCGTCTACGCCATGACCAACGGCCTCTACGGTACCGAGGTCCTGGCGAGTCAGCAGTACAAACAGATGTTCAAATTCCTCCACTACGGGCGGGGCTCCTCCATAGCCTTAGTCATCCTGATCGCGGTCATACCGGTCATCTGGTACAACCTGCGGCAATTCGGCAAACGGGAGGTGTTCTAATGGCTACCAAGGCAAGCATCAAACGAAAGAAGGCGGTTTCACAGATCATAGTCCATGCGGTTCTCATCGCCCTCATTATTATCTGGTCACTCCCCACCATAGGAGTCCTTATCACTTCGATCCGCCCCGCGGACGAGGTTTCCCGAACCGGATGGTGGCGGGTCTTCAATCCGGAAACCGGAGGGGTGACCCTGGACAACTACCGGCAGGTCCTGGCGGGAAAAGACTTTACCTTCGTCAATGCCGAGGGTGAAACCGTGAGGGCGAGCGGCGACAATATGCTCTCCGCCTTCCTCAACAGCATGACGGTAACCATTCCGGCCGTTGTTATCCCCATATTGATAGCGGCTTTCGCCGCCTACGGATTCGCCTGGCTCAAGTTTCCCGGGCGGAAGGCGTTGTTCGTAGGGATCGTCGCCATCCTGGTGGTCCCCCTGCAGATAGCCCTGATCCCAATCCTCAGGGACTATCAGCGAATACAGCTGAACGGGACCTTTTTAGGGATCTGGCTCGCCCACACCGCCTTCGGCATGCCCCTAGCCGTCTATCTCCTGTTCAACTATATAAGCACCATACCGAGGAGTATTATGGAATCGGCCTTCATCGACGGGGCCACCCACTTCAAGACCTTCGTCCGGCTGATTCTTCCCCTGTCGATGCCCGCCTTAGCGTCCTACGCCATCTTTCAGTTCATTTGGGTGTGGAACGATCTGTTGGTTGCCCTAGTCTTTCTCGGTTCGGGGCGGGGGAGCAGCGTCATCGTGCTGACCCAGAGGCTCCTCAACATGGCGGGCTCCCGGGGACAGGACTGGCACCTCCTGACCTCCGGCGCCTTCGTCAGTATGGTGCTGCCGTTGATCATCTTCTTCGCCCTGCAGCGCTACTTCGTCCGCGGCCTTTTGGCCGGTTCGGTGAAGGGGTAACCTTGGGCCGTCAGACCACGTAGGAATCGTACACCCTGACGGCGGCCCAATTGTCCTTGTTCCGCTCGACGAAGGTATTGTGGTCGGCCGCGAGCTGATAATTGTCGTGATGTTTCTTCGACTCGAAGAGGATGTGGAGGCTCACATGGAAATCAAGGACATTCACGTCCCGAAGGTGGTCCTCCACCCTCCTCCCGACTGAAAAGGAGAGAATTCCCGGGTTAGGCGCGAGATAGGTCTTGCAATCCTCGATAAAGGCCCCGACAGCCGCCTCGGAAGAGTCTCTCAGCTCGAAGAATACCGTATGAAAAAGTTTACCGTCCTGCATTAATATCGCCTCCGAAAGGTTTTTAATTCAAGTATAAGCCGGACGTCTCGATTGTGCAAAGATGGACTTACATTAAACCGGATATTCATCCGTCTGATAAGGATTTATCCGAAAAAACACCATTCTTTGGGGCACTATACTTGATTTTCCCCCTACCCTGTGGGAAAATATATTCAGCGGGGCGTTATGACCCCATTGTGCAATCGATTGCACTCAGTCACATCAGGAGGATTATTTGTGTCGGTTCGGCTCAAGGACATAGCGCGATTGACCGGCGTTTCGACTTCTACCGTTTCGAGGGTTTTAAACAGCGACCCGAGGATCTCCCCCGAAACGAGTCTGAAGGTAAAGGAATGCCTCGTCGACACCGGGTATACCCTCAATACCATCGCACGGAGCCTCAAGACAAAACGGACCTACACCGTCGGATTTCTCGC
>CAZXMO010000004.1:16464-18582 GCA_964641125.1 uncultured Spirochaetales bacterium | reverse complement strand
TCTTTATCGCCAATTACTACATGCACATCGGGGCGGCGAAGTATCTCGCGGAGGTGCAAGACGGCGGCAGGGAGAGGTCCGCCCGGATAGCCCATTTCGACGACATGGAAATCACCTCGCTTCTCGGATTCTCTTCCCTGACGATCCGGCAGCCGATGGAGGAGATCGGCCTTAGCGCCGCGGGACTTCTCATCGAGCGGATCGAAACGCCGGAATGCGGCGGGGCGGCGGCCTCCGCTGAGACGAACATTATCAGGCTCGCGACACGGCTTATTGAACATAGATGAGAACGAATACAAAAAGCATTAACAAATTTGGAGGACCTAATATGGCGGATGTACAAGGAATGAAGCTTCTTCCCCTGGAAAACAGACTCCGGGGAAAACTTCCTAAGATCGGGATTCGTCCCACCATCGACGGCAGGCGTGAAGGGGTCAGGGAATCCCTGGAAGATCAGACGATGAACATGGCGAAATCGGCGGCGAAATTCTTGAGCGAGAACCTGCGCTACCCCAACGGGAAACCGGTGGAATGCGTGATAGCCGATACCACCATAGGAGGGTTCGCGGAGGCGGCGGACTGCGCGGAGAAGTTTCAGCGCGAAGGGGTGGGAGTGTCCCTCACGGTGACCCCGAGCTGGTGCTACGGTTCAGAGACCATGGATATGGATCCCCACCTGCCCAAGGCGGTGTGGGGCTTTAACGGAACCGAACGGCCGGGAGCGGTGTACCTCGCCGCGGTCCTCGCGGCCCACACCCAGAAGGGATTTCCCGCTTTCGGAATATACGGTAAAGACGTCCAGGATGCCGACGACACGAGCATTCCCGAGGATGTCCGGGCAAAGCTCTTGGGCTTCTGCCGCGCCGCATTGGGCGTCGCCGTCATGCGGGGCAAAGCGTACCTCTCCATAGGCTCGGTGAGCATGGGAATCGCCGGATCCATCGTGGACCACGGCTTTTTCGAGGATTACTTAGGAATGCGGGTCGAATCGGTGGATATGAGCGAGATTATCCGGAGGATCGACGAGGGAATCTACGATCCGGAAGAGTTCACAAAGGCCGTCGAGTGGGTCAAGAAGAACTGCATCGAAGGCGACGACATCGCCAACGCGGGAAGACCCGATCTCCAGAAGAGCCGGGAAGAGAAGGACAAGGACTGGGAGTTCGTTGTGAAGACGGCCCAGATTGCCCGGGACCTTATGGCGGGAAATCCCCGTCTCGACGCGCTCGGATTCGGCGAGGAGGCTTTAGGCCACAACGCAATAGCCGGGGGATTTCAGGGTCAGCGCCACTGGACCGACCACTTCCCCAACGGCGACTTCCTAGAAACTATCTTGAACTCCGGGTTCGACTGGAACGGCATCCGGGAGCCCTACATCATGGCAACCGAAAACGACGCCATGAACGCGGTGGCTATGCTCTTCGGCTTCGTACTCACCGGCTCGGCGCAGATCTTCTCCGACGTCAGGACCTTCTGGAGCCCCGAAGCGGTGGAGAGGGTCACCGGCTACACCCTCGGGGGAGAGGCTGAGAACGGAATCATTCACCTGATCAATTCCGGTGCGACCGCCCTGGACGGAACCGGCGAACAGAGCATCGACGGGAAGCCCGCAATCAAGCCCTTCTGGGAGATTACCCCCGAAGAGGCGGGAAAATGCCTCGACGCGGCCAAGTTTCCCCCGGCTAACCGGGAGTACTTCCGGGGAGGCGGTTTCTCGGTCACCTTCAAGAGCCGGGGCGGAATGCCGGTTACCATGAGCAGAATGAACCTGGTCAAGGGACTGGGACCGGTCCTACAGCTTGCCGAGGGATGGACCGTCGAACTCCCGGCGGAGGTCCATGAGACACTCAACAAGCGGACCGATCCTACCTGGCCTACCACCTGGTTTGCTCCGCGTCTCGCCGACAACTCCAGATTCCGGGACGTTTACTCGGTCATGGCCAACTGGGGCGCCAACCATGGGGCCGTCTCCTACGGGCACATCGGGGCCGATCTCATTACCCTGGCCTCCATCCTGCGCATACCGGTGAATATGCACAACGTCCCCGAAGAAAAAATATTCAGGCCCTCGAGCTGGAACGGTTTCGGGACCGACTTGGAAGGATCGGATTATCGGGC
>CAZXMO010000004.1:2379-16364 GCA_964641125.1 uncultured Spirochaetales bacterium | reverse complement strand
GGCCCTCGAGCTGGAACGGTTTCGGGACCGACTTGGAAGGATCGGATTATCGGGCCTGTGAAAACTTCGGGCCTCTCTACAAATAATATGACCAATACACCTAGGAGAGAAACATGCTTAAAAACATACCTTCTATCTTGACCCCCGATCTCCTCAAGATTCTCATGGAGATGGGCCACGGTGACGAGCTGGTAATCGCCGACGGCAACTTCCCTTCGGCATCCCACGCCCGGAGGCTCGTGCGGTGCGACGGACACGGAGTACCCGAGCTCCTGGACGCGATACTCACCTTTTTCCCGTTGGACCAGTACGTACAGAAACCGGCCGCACTGATGGAGAAGATGCCCGGAGACGATACTCCCACCGACATCTGGAAGGACTACGAGCTAATCGTCAAAAAATACGAAAGCCTCGAGCACGGCTTCGACCATGTGGAGCGTTTCGCCTTCTACGACCGGACCAAAGGGGCCTACGCCATCGTCGCGACGGGGGAGACGGCGCTCTACGCCAACTTAATCCTCAAGAAGGGCGTTGTAATCGCTTAAGCATATGTGCTAGAATGCCCGTGTGCCTCGCGCGCGGGCGTTCGTTTTTTAAGTCCGCGGCCCGAGGCGTTATTCAGCGTACATGGGGATAGTATGAACGGAACTTCCGAAAAAAACGATTTTATTCGCACCATCATCAACGAGGACATAGCCGCGGGCAAGCACGGCGGCAACGTAGTTACCCGGTTTCCCCCCGAGCCGAACGGGTATCTCCACATAGGGCATGCCAAATCGATCTGTCTCAACTTCGGGGTTGCCGAGGAGTACGACGGACGGTGTCATCTCCGATTCGACGACACTAACCCCGAGAAGGAAGAGGTGGAGTACATCGAATCGATCAAGGAAGACGTCCGATGGCTCGGCTACGACTGGGGCGATCATCTCTACTACGCCTCCGATTACTTCGAAAAACTCTACGAATACGCCCTCGAACTCATCGGGGAAGGCAACGCCTATGTGGACAGTTTGAGTCAGGAGGAAATTCGGGATCACCGGGGGACCCTGACCGAGCCCGGACGGGAGAGCCCCTATCGGAACCGCACCGTCGAAGAAAACTTAGATCTCTTCTCCAGGATGAAGAACGGCGAGTTTCCCGACGGTGCTCACGTTCTGAGGGCCAAGATAGATATGTCCTCGCCTAATATCAACATGCGGGACCCGGTCGTCTACCGAATCAGGAGAGTCCCCCACCACCGCACCGGGAACGCCTGGTGCATCTACCCGATGTACGATTTTACCCACTGTCTCTCCGACGCTATCGAGGATATAACCCACAGCCTGTGTACCCTGGAGTTCGAGGCCCATAGGCCGCTGTACGACTGGTTCTTGGACGAGCTCGAAACATCGAGTCATCCCCAACAGATCGAATTCGCAAGGCTCAACTTGAGTTACACGGTGATGAGTAAAAGGATGCTTTTGCGCCTCGTCAGAGAAGGACATGTCTCCGGATGGGACGATCCGAGGATGCCGACTATTTCAGGGCTCCGGCGGCGGGGATACACCCCCTCCTCCATAAGAGATTTCTGCGACCGGATCGGAGTAGCCAAGGCGGCGAGCATGGTGGACCTTCCCCTCCTCGAGCACTGCCTCAGGGAGGACCTCAACAAGAGGGCCCCGAGGGTAATGGGAGTACTCGAGCCCTTAAAGCTCGTCATCGACAACTACCCCGAGGACGAGGTGGAATACCTCGAGGCGGAGAACAATCCCGAGGACGAATCGGCGGGGACTCGGACCCTCCCCTTCTCCAGGGTGCTCTATATAGAGCAGAACGATTTTATGGAGGACCCGCCGAAGAAATTCTTTCGCCTCGCTCCGGGGCGCGAGGTACGCCTGAAACATGCTTACTACGTGACGTGTACCGACGTGGTTAAAGATCCCTCCACCGGGGAGGTAATCGAGGTCCACTGTACCTACGATCCCGCCACAAAAGGGGGATGGTCCGAAGACGGGCGGAAGGTCAAGGGAACCTCTCACTGGGTTTCAGCGCCCCATGCCTTAGACGCGGAGGTGAGGCTCTACGAAAACCTGTTCACCGTGGAGAACCCCGGCGAGCCCGAGGAGGGGAAGGAATTTACCGATTACATCAACCCCGATTCCTTAAAAATACTGACCGGCTGTAAGGTAGAGCCGGGTCTCGCGCAAGCGGCGGCGGGAAATTTCTTTCAGTTTCTGAGACAGGGATACTTTTCGGTCGATCCCGACTCGAAAAAGGGCGCTCTCGTATTCAACCGAACGGTTTCACTCAAGGATACCTGGTCGAAGATATTGAAGAAACAATAAATAACCGGAGGGAAGCATGGTATATCCGGAAAAGATTACCCATATCGGTTTCGTCTCTACCCGGCTGAAGGGAACCGACGGGGTGTCCCTGGAAACAGCTAAATGGGTGGAGGTTTTCGAAGACTTAGGATATACCTGCTACTTCTTCGCGGGGCTCTCCGACTGGGAAAAGGAAAAGACCATGGTGGTCCCGGAGGCGTACTTCGACAACCCCCAGATTAGGGCCCTTCAGGAGCGGTGCTTCGGCATGACCACCCGTACCTCCGAGATAACCGGGGAAATCCATCACTACCGGATGGTGCTCAAAAACAAGCTCTACGAGTTTCAAGATAAGTTCGATATCGACTGTATTATCCCCGAGAATGCCCTGACTATTCCCATGAACATCCCCTTAGGCCTCGCCATCACCGAGTTTATCGCCGAAACGGGAATCCCCACCATCGCCCATCATCACGACTTCTACTGGGAGCGGCAGCGTTTCATCGTCAATTGCGTCCCCGATTTCCTCACCATGGCCTTCCCCCCGGTGCTCCCCTCGATTCAGCACGTTGTTATAAACACCCAAGCCGATTCTCTCTTGAGCTACCGCACGGGCATCTCCGCCCACGTGATCCCGAACATTCTCGATTTCAACACCGAGCCTCCCGGCAAGGACGAGTACAACAGAGATGTTCGGAGGGACTTGGGCCTCGAGGAGGACGATATCTTCATCCTCCAGCCGACGCGGATAGTATCGAGAAAGGGAATCGAGCACTCCATCGAGCTCGTGAGCCGCCTGAATAACGGTAAGGCGAAGCTGGTAATATCCCACTCCGCGGGAGACGAGGGATTCGAATACGAAAAGCGGGTGCAGGGCTTCGCCGACCTCATGGGTGTCGAATTGATCATCCGTCCCGACATTATCGGTGAGGAGCGAAGCACCACCGAAGACGGAAGGAAAATCTACAACCTGTGGGACATCTATCCCTACGCCGATTTCGTCACCTATCCCTCGATCTACGAGGGATTCGGAAACGCATTCTTAGAGGCCATTTACTTCCGCAAACCCATCATGGTCAACCGGTACTCCATCTACGAGACCGACATCGAGCCGCGGGGGTTCAACGTCATTTCCATGAACGGCTACGTCACCGACGAGGTTGTACGGAGGGTGGAAGACCTCCTTGCCGACCCCCAAGCAATAGAGGAGATGGTGGAGAAGAATTTCGCCATCGCCAAGAAATTCTTCTCCTTCGAGTCGTTGATAAACAAGCTCAAGAACATCCTCCACTTCTTCGAGGGTGTGAGCTCGTGAGGGGCTCCTCCCCGGTCGATGAAATCGGCCTCGCCCGGGCCGCCCACTATCTGCAGAAGACCGGCTGGATGGTCGGCCGGAGCTTCGACGCAGGATACGATCTTCTCGCCTACAGTCCCAAACACTACCGGATCTGCAGCATCGGGGTGGTCACCTTCGACCTGATCGGCCCTCCGAAGATAACCGAGCTCAAGACAAGACTGCCCGAAAAGGTCGCCAAGACCGCCACCCACCTCATCGTCTACGTGGAACCGCCGGGGTGGTTTTTTATAGCCCGGAAAGAAGACATCCTATATAACGCCTGGGAGATCAGGACCGTCCTCGATCAGTCGGGGCGTCCCCTTGATAAAAACGATAACCCGTCGAGCTTCGGCCTCTTCAAGGACCAGTGGGACCAATTGTTAGTTTAATATAAGAAATTTTTCGATATATTTGACAAAAAAGGGAAAATGCTCGATAGTATAGTTTATCAAATAACACCATACCAATAGGAGGAAGATTATGGTAGTTGCTGCATTGGTTTTAGGGATCCTGTCGGTTGCCCTCAACTGGATCCTATGCTGGCTCCCCATCGTGAGCCAGATCATCTGCATGATACTCGGTATCATCGCGATCGTCTTAGGCGTCATGGGCATGAAGAAGTTCCCCGACAAGAAGGGAATGGCTCTCGCCGGCTTTATCTTAGGCATCATCGGAACCGTCTACGGGCTCATCGCGCTTCTTGCCTGCGGACTGACCGCCGCTGCAGTCGGAAAGAGCGGACGCACTCTTCTCGAAGCGGCCGAGAAGGCGGCTGGGGAAGCAGCCGAACAGCTCGGTAATTAGTACCCCGGGCATCGAGCTATTTACACGATTCGAAGAAGAGAGGAGGCGCACCCTTCTCTCTTTTTTTTATCTGTCCCGTGAGGAGTTTATATGCACCCCTATCTCATCGATTTTTGGATCGGCGATTATCGCATAGCCATAGGAACCTACTCGGTCCTGGCCCTAGCGGCTATTCTCGCCACCGGTTTTATCTACATTTTCCACGTACGGGAAGGACGGAAAAAGATCGCCGCCCACATCATCTTTCTCGGGGGGATACTCCTTTTTTCCCTGATCGGAGCGAGGCTCGTTCAATTCCTTATCGACTTGAAGGTCAAAGCGGGATGGGGGCTCACGTCCTGGGAGATCCTTCAGTCCACCGGAGGGACCGTGACCGGGGGGCTTATCTTCGGGATAATCGGGATCGCTATTTATTCCCGGATCGACCCCCACCGGATTGTAAATTGGCATACCGTCGACGTCATGGCCATGGCCTTTCCCTTCGGACACATGCTCGGAAGAATCGGGTGTCTGACCGCAGGATGCTGTTACGGGCGGGTGTGTGATCACTGCGCGCTGACTATAACCTACCCCGAGGAATGGCCGGTCCTCCTTTTCAAGGAGGCGGAGTTCGTTTCAGGGCCGAGGATCGCGTCGCCGCTGATCGCGGCTATCGGATTGTTTGTAATCGGGATCGTCCTCTACCTTGTCTTTCGCCTTACCCGATCGAGGGGGCAGGTGACCGCTCTCTACTTCCTCCTCTACGGGCCCTTCCGCTTCCTCCAGGAGTTTACCCGGGGCGATCCGGAACGGGGATTCTTCGGTCCCTTTTCCACCGGACAGTGGTTCGGACTATTTGCAACCGCCTTGGGAATTGTGCTATTAATTGTCTATATTCGGAGGTTTGCCTCAGGTTCTGCCTACCCGCCTTTCCTGCCTTTTAACGGAAAGCCGCCGAGAGAGAAGGACGCATTTCAGAAATAAGATTAAATGTGAGGAGATATTACAATGGAAGAAAACGTACCGGAAGGACAGAAGAACCCGCGGCCTAAGGCGGGCACCGCGTTAGGAGTGCTCAACATCATATTCTGCGGGTTCGGACTCTTAGGGGGGATCTTCGGAATCATCGCATTCACAGTAATGCGAGGGGTCTTCGGAATCGCCATGGCCTACGAACCGGAGCTGCAGGTTGTTATGACCACCATGAACGCCTTTTTTACCGTTCTCTTGGTCATCACTATCGTGCAGTTTCTGATCAACGGGACGGGATTGACCGCGGGAATCGGGCTCTTGGGAAGCAAGAGGTGGAGCATTCTCTTGAGCAACATCTACGCAATCGCCACTATCGTGCTCCTGCTCGCCAATTTCGTTATCATCCGGCAGCTCATGGATCAGGTCTTCTCTAACCCGATGATTATGTCCGAGATGTCCGCCCAGGACCTCATGGCCCTTCAGACGATGAAGCGCCTCATTCCGATCATAGCGGGGACCTTCAGCCTGATTCTCGGATCCGCCTATCCGGTGGTCCTCTTGGTCCTCTTGAACCGCCGGAAGGTCAAGGATTACTACCTCGGTGAGGAAGGCGCGTAAGGTTTGAGCCGAACACTTCGCCCAAGCGGCCTGACAGTCCTAGGAATTCTCCATTTAGTCTTCGGGGGGTTCCAGATATTAGGAGTCCTCTTTTCACTCCTTAGCTTCGGGTGCACCATCCAGGTCCAAGGCGAGGCGATAGCCGAGCCGGCCGTGGTCAAGATGGCCGGCATTCTCTTCAATACGGGTATCGCCGCGGCTCTTGTCGTGTCGGGGATCGGATCCCTCAAGGTCCGCAACGCCGGCGGCCGATGGGGGGCGAATCTCTACGTAGTATTGGTCGCCGCGCGGACCATAGTTCTCACTCTACTCGGCGGGGGCTTGGCCGGCGGAGTTTCCATGTTTACCATCGCCTCGCTGGTGTACCCCGTGCTCGTCCTCTTCTTCTATAATGTGGTTTTCGCCGATCTCTGGCGGCCGGAAAAGATAACCCCGGCCGCGGCACCGGCCGCCGGGAGGCGGGAGGCGGGGTCTCATATACTCCTCATCGCCGGCCACTCGGTAAAACAGACCCTCCGCAGCGCCGCGGGGATAATCCTCGTCCTCGCGGTACTCGTCTTCGGACTTTTCGCGGCGCAAGTCCTCCTTCTGCCGGTGGAATTCGTCACCAACCAGGCGGCACAGTTCGGCGGCACCGCAGACGAGGCCGAGATGATGTCCCGCCTCGAAACGGGTATCGTGCCGCTGTTGGGAAGGATACTTTCCAACGTAACCGGAGAGCCCAAGGAAAACCTCGGAGAGCTCTTCTCCGGTCAGTTCGCGGTGCCCGAGGCGGGAGACCCCCTCGAGGAGGCCTCCCGCGCCCGATGGTGGGCCTACTTTCTGATCCGGGAAAAGCCGGGATTCTTGTCGCTACTCTTCCTCCTCTACTGCTTTATCATCCCCCTTCTCGTTATTTTCAGCGGATTCAATCAGATATCCGGGGATGCCCGGAACCGGGGGCTCAGATATCTCTTGATGCGTACTCATAGAAAGAGCATCTACTTCGGCAAATTTACGGGCGCCGCGGCGGTGGCCGTCCTTTCCCTGGCGGTCCTCTTTCTCGCGGTGATCCTCTACGTCCGGTTTAAGTTCGATTTTTACGCGGTCTACTCCACGGTCCGGTGGGGAATCCGCGGCTTCGTCTCATTTATCCTGGTATCCCTCCCCTACTTGGCGGCGGCGATTCTCTTTTCCGGGATGATCAACTCCGGTATCGGCTCTCTGGGGGCCGTTTTCGGCGCGCTGGTCGTATATCCCCTCTTCGTCCGCCTCTTAGCCGGGGTGTGGGAGCCCTTGACGGTTCTCCACTACCTCGTTCCCTACCGGGCGAGCTACTACCTCTTCTATCCTAAGGAGGGACCCGTTTTACTCGCGGCGGCCGGCATGCTCGGATATACCGCCCTCTACCTCGGACTGGGGTATATGGCATTCAGAAAGAGGGATCTCTAGAATGACACAGTATAACGCTCTTTCCATTCACGGCGTCTCCAAATCCTTCGGTCGGGTACAGGCCCTGCGTGATATATCCTTCGAGGTTCCTAGAAATCTCATTTTCGGGGTTTTGGGACCGAACGGAGCGGGAAAAACCACCCTCTTCTCGGTCCTAGCAGGATTCATTACCCACGACGAGGGATCGTTCACTGTCCTTGATCACTCTTCGCCGGAAGAGATAAAAGGGAGGGTAGGGATCCTTCCGCAGGACGCCCTCTTTCAGGCCAACGTACCCATCATCTACCAGCTCCGGTTCTTCTTGAGGCTTCAGGGGTGGTCCGATCTCGATGCGGAGGGGGAAATACGGCGGGTCATGGAGATAGTAGGTCTCGACTCGGTCCTGTACCGGGAGGCGGCGACCCTGTCCCACGGAATGTATAAGCGGCTGGCCCTGGCCCAGGCCTTTTTAGGATCTCCGGAGCTGGTAATCCTCGACGAGCCTACCTCCGGCCTCGACTGGAAGAGCGCAAAACGGATCCGGGGGACCATCCGGGAGCTCAAGGAAGACGCTACCGTACTCATAAGCAGCCACAATATGACCGAGATGAAGGAGCTCTGTGATTCGGTTGCCGTCCTCGAAAGCGGCCGGCTCAAAGCGGTGGGCCCCGTGGAAGAGGTTACCGGAGGAAGTTACGTCATTACCGTCGAGCTCAACCGTCCCCTGACCGGGGAAGAGATACGGGAATGCGCCGCGGCGGTACCCGCGGGGAACCTCGCTAAAACCGGGGAGACCGAGTACAAGCTCGTTCTCGGGAGCACGGGCGGTAGGACGGGCGAAGAAAGCGAGCGGGCCGTCGCGGAGCTTCAAAAAACACTTATAAACCTCGGGCTGATCATCAAAGGAATTCGGGAAGAGAATATGCTCGAAGAGCTCTACTTGAGCCTCACCGATACGGCCCCATCCGGAGGCGGGTCCCAAGGGTCTTAAGTAAGCAGGTTGATCCGGGTAAAAATGTACGCGAGCTTGTCCTGCTTGATGATTTTCCGGTAGATGGAGGTCCGATCGAGCCGCTCGACTCCGTCTTCATGGGTCGAATAGTGATCCGTGCGCCCCTCCTCGAACCAGTGCACCAGCCGAATCGAGCTTCCGTCGATCTCGATGGAGGTTATGCCGCGTTTACCGATGACGCAGCCGGAGTTAAACAGACTCGGCACCACAATGTCGGAATTGTAGATGCTGCTGCGGATATCGAGGCTTCGGTCCTCCGCGTAGATCTGTTTGAGCTCCCGTTTGTTCTCGAGGATTTCCTCTTCGATCTCTTTTCGTTCCGCCCCGTTCTTGCCGGGATGCTTTCTCAAAAGCTCTTCGATCCTGTAACGGATCGAATCGGCCTTGGAGAGGGATTCGAACAGGGGACGGTGGGTATGCCCGATAATGCTTACGATCTTCTCGGCGGCGGCGAAATCGTAGACCCGGCTCTCGATCTTGAACTGCTTGTTGCTGTCGTGGGCAACCGAGTAGTTGCGTATACGGAGAGGCTTGGCGAAGTACTTGAGGAAGAACCCTGATATATTATTGTACTTGTAGAAGAACATCGATGCCTGATGCCCGTGGAAGACAAATATCGTTCCCGCGGGATGCTCCACGCGCATCGAGTCGTACAGAGAGGTCCAATCCTCCTCGAGTACCTTGAGCTTGATATCGTGATTTCCCACGATCTTGATCAAACGGCCATCTTTGTGCAGCTCGGCGAAGATCTGGTATATGTGGCCCCATCTCTCCTTGATCCTGTCTATACAAAATCGCTGCAGCTCCTCGATGTCGCCGTTTAAGAAGAGAGTATAGCCGTTCTCCTGATAGTAGTGCTCCAGGACATGGGTAAACACTCCCGAGTTCCACAGAAAATCGTCCTGCTTGCCCCCGTCGCCTAAATGGAGATCGCTGAAGATGACCAGCTTGTCCGCCTCGCCCATCCGGTAGCGGGGCGAGTTAACATACAGGTCTTTCAGATTCTGCCGAACAGTTGCTTCTTTCAGCTCCGAGTTGAATCCGATCATCTCCGGGGCCTACTCGATTACGGAGTTTACCAGAGAAGGGGTATCGATTATTAGACTCACGTTGCCGTCTCCCATAATGCTGCAACCCGATACACCCCGCATAATTCCCATGGATTCGGGGAGGGGTTTTACGACGAGCTGCTTGTAATCGAGTATTTCGTCTACCAGGAGGGCGGCCTTCTTGTTGTCGGCGAGGATGATCATCACAATCCCCTCATCCACCGTCCGCTTCTCCGTCGCGATCCGGTGCATCTCGTAGAGCTTGAGGATTGGAATCAGCTCGCCCCGGAGGTTTAGGACCTCCCGGCCCCGCTTAGTAACGGTTACCTGCTCGGCCTCGGCTTTATGGAAGGTTAGGACGTCGCTGATGGGCATCGAGTAGAGCTTGTCGGCTACCTTGAAGATGATTCCGTCTATTAAAGCTTGAGTCTGGGGGATGCGGAGGAGTATTTCGGTCCCCTTCCCCTTTTGGCTGAAGATGTCGACCCGTCCCTTGAGTTGTTCGATAGCCCGCTTGACCTTGTCCAAGCCCTCGCCTCTTCCCGCTCCGGTAGCACCCACCGCGGCGGAAAAGCCGGGCTGCATGATAAGGGCCCATACCCGAGTATCGCTCAGTTTATCGGCATCTGCTTCCGAAACCAAGCCGAGGGACCGGGCTTTCTCGAGGATTACCTCTCGGTCGAGGCCTCGTCCGTCATCCTTGACGGATATCCAAATCTCGTTCCCCTCGTACCGGGCATCGAGAGTGATAATCCCGGTGGTTTGTTTCCCCACCTCCTCCCGTACCTTCGGGATCTCGATTCCATGACGGACGGCATTCTCGATAACGTTGACCAAGGGCTCGGAGATATCATCCATGATGTTCCGATCCATCTCGGTGTCCTGGCCGCTCAGGTCCAGATTGACCTTCTTATCGTAGCTCCTCGAAAGGTCCCGAACCAGACGGCGCATCTTGTTGAACAGCCCCTCCAGGGGTACCATCCGGACCAGCATAGTCACCTCCTGCATCTCCCGGGTTACCTTGGAGAGATATCCGGCCGCCGCTTGGAAGCGTTCGAGGTTATACTGCTCGAGATCCGGATTATCGATGACCATGGCTTGCGCGGTGATGAGCTCACCCATGAGGTCGAAGAGCTTGTCGAGTTTATCGGTATCGACCCGAATGTCCCGACGCTGGGTTTTTTCCTTTTCCTCGGCAGGCTGACCCTGCCGTTTCTGCTGCTCTTCCAATGCCCGGGAAACCTGTTCCTCCTCCAGGTACCCCGATTCGACCAAAATCTCCCCCAGCTTCCGCTGCTGCCGGTCGAGGGCCTTGTCGACAGCCGAGCTCGACGCCTCCCCCATTTCCACGAGGGCCTCGCCCAGGGGCTTGAGTCCTATCCCTTCCCCCTCGGCGTCGGGGCCCTCAGCGGGTTCAGAAATATCCGGCTCCGGCGAATCGAAGGTCTCCGCCGCTCCTTCGGACTCCGGTCCCGCCTCGAGGACGGCCCCCTTCAGGGCCTTGAGGCTGTCGTCAATGACCGCCGCTATCCGTTCGTCGTAGTCTTGATCGTCCTGTTGAAGCCTATCGATAACCTGCTGCAGATTCGCGCAGACCTGCTCGATCGATCCGAATCGGAGAAAGCCTGCGTTTCCCTTGACGGTATGGAGGCTCCGGAAGGCGCGGGAAAGGGGTTCGGTATCGGAGGTATCTTTCCGGTAGAGCTCGAAAAGCTCCTGCACCGATTCGATGAGTTCAGTCGATTCGCGCTTGAATCCGGCTATCATCTCGGGGGTTACGATCTCGTCTCCCGTCTCCTCGAGGGATTCTTCCGATTTCTCGAGGATACTTTCTAGAGCGGTGAGAACCGCCCGGATGTCCTGGTCCGAGTCGAGAGATATATACCGCTCCCCCGGCTTCTTCAGTTCGTTTTCCTTTTCGATAAGCTCGCCGATCATCCGGGTCAAGAGATCGACCCCCGCTAAGAGAACATCGATAAGATCGGTCGAAATGGTAAGTTCCTCCGATCTGAGCTTATCGAGGACAGACTCCAGAGAATGGCTTAGGTTCTTGATCTTGGTAAGTCCGATGAAGGAGGCGACACCCTTTATGGTGTGCATCGAGCGAAAAATAGAATTGACCGCCACCGGATCGGGATTGTCTTCGAGCCCGAGGATCTGCTCCTCCATGTTCTCGAGGTGGTCCTGGGATTCTTGAATAAAGGAATCGAGGACCTCGATATCGTGGCCCGATTGTTTTTCCTCCTCCCGCTGTTTCTCGGATTGGTCGGCCTCCTCCGGGAAAAGTCCGGGCAGCCGGGTCTTCAATTGCTCGAGGTCGCTTTCGAATCCGCCGGAAAAGCCGTTTTTCATACCCTCTTCGAAGAGGGTATCGCCCCTCTCCACGACGCTTCTCTGTTCCCCGGTCAGGTCCTGTCGAGAAAGGAGTTCTTCCGTGAGCTCTTTCAGCTCCATAGCCCCGACTAAGTCTCCCGGAATGAAGGAATAGCATCCCCTGATGAGCTCCGCGGCGGCGTCCGGCCAACTCATATCATCTATCCCGTGAGCATGTTGACGATCTTGACCAAAGAGGGGGGATCAAAAGGCTTGACTATCCACCCGTTGACTCCGAGCTCTTTCCCCACCTGCTTCTTCTGGGCGCTGCTTTCGGTAGTTAAAAAGACTACCGGTTTCTCCGCGTCGCCGGGCCTCGCCTTGATTCCCTTGACGAAGTCGAATCCGTCCATGACCGGCATATTGACATCGACGATGAAGAGATCCACCGGCTTTTCCGCCGCCTTCTTGAGCCCTTCTTCGCCGTTCTCGGCTTCCACAATCTCACAGCCCTCCGGCTCCAGTGCCTTTTTTACCAGCATTCGGATGGTAGAGCTGTCGTCGACGCACATTACTGTTTTTCCCATCTACTATTCTCCCTATGCAATTCTAGAAAAGTGTAACGTCTCCTTCGAGAGTTCCATCTCCTTCCTTTTCATCCTCCTCCGAGGGAAAGTTCTCGTCCACGGTCAAACCGAAAGCAACCCACTCTTCCCGAACGGTAAAGTGCTTGACGGCTTTCTCTTTGAAGGATTCCACCGTCTCTTTCACCTGAGCGGGGGGAAGGGGGTCTTCCCCGCCGAGCTCCTCTTCGGCTTCGGAATCGATATCTCTGAGGATCTCGATCATATGCTCGAGTACCTGCCGGGTTATATCCTGAAACTGAAGCGAGGTGATGACATCATTGAGGTTTTTCGTCACCCCTTCCGAAAGGCTTTTGGTCTGTTCCACCCCGCGTCCGACATTCTCCACCTGCGAGGAGAGAACCTCGCTCATTTTTTGGGAAAATTTCTGGTACTCGGCAATCGATTCAATGGCGCTTTGGACCTTCTCAGTCTGCACCCGACGGGATTCCCCTACCGTGGTCACAATCGATTTTATCAAATTGGTGATATTCTCTGCAAGGTCCTTCGAACGCGCGGCAAGACGCTGTACCTCCCCCGCCACAACGGCGAATCCCTTTCCCTGCTCTCCCACCCGAGCGGCCTCGATGGAAGCGTTGATGGCGAGGATATTCGTCTGATCGGCGAGATCGGTTATGTCCTCGGTAAAATCGTCAATCTGTTTGACCGAGGCCTCTATTCCTTCCATATCCCGGCTGAACCCCTTACCGACGCTGCGGAAATCGACGATAAGCTCTTCGATCTTCCGAATATCCTCGGTAAGCCGGTCGGTGAGCGTTTTGAGACTCTTTTCGCCCGAAAACATCCCCTCGAGCAGCTCTTGGATGCTGGTTCCCACCTCCTTGCTGGTATTTCCTATGGAAAAGATGCTGTCGGTTACCGAAACCGTAGATTTTTCCGATTCCGTGATGACGACATCCGCCATATTCTTGAGATAGGGTATTGCCTCGGAGAACTCGGTCAGAACCGTACGGACCCGGCGCATGCGGCTTTCCCGCTCCCGGCTCTTTTTTTCGAACCGGTCCTTCGCCGCCTCCGCACCTTCGAGTCTCGACTTGAGCTCCTCGGAATCGTAGAGGGTAACACCGATAGACTCGACGTCTTGGGTCTCCGTATTCTCCTTCGGCCGCTCGAGAAATGCCAGTATCACGCATCCTGCGATAAGGACGGCGTTGACGATCTTGAAGGGAAGGGCGGGGACGAAGAATAAAGAAATACCGGATATAAGGGCCAGGCTGGTTAGAATTTGTATTTTCATAATTCTTAATGACAAAGTATATCGATTCGAACCGGTTATGCAAGCAGGATTTCCGTTATCGATAAAATCTCGTTCTTCGAGGAGTGCCGTCCCTAGTCCTCCCGTCCCTGTTCACCCGTCCTATTAAAAATCGTTGCGGGCTCCAAACTCCGAAACCCGGGCACGACCGCAGGGCGCCGTTTACACCGTAATTTCGTGCTTTCCTTCCCGCCGCCTTTTTACTATTCTATACATATGAGTCTATACATATGAGTCTATACATATGAGCGCGAAATGGAACAGGCGTACCGCTTTAGGACGGCCGATGG
>CAZXMO010000004.1:0-2279 GCA_964641125.1 uncultured Spirochaetales bacterium | reverse complement strand
TCTATACATATGAGCGCGAAATGGAACAGGCGTACCGCTTTAGGACGGCCGATGGATTTTTCCCGGGCAACCAATATCATCATAACTGCCGCGATGGGGGCCGCCTTCATCGGAGGAATTACGGTCCAACTGGCTCTCCGGCAGCCCGTATGGGATTCCTTCGTATGGGGTTTCAGATTCGCGGCGGGCATCTTCCTCGCCTGGGCCCTCGGCCGGGAAATCGACCCGGAACACGATATATCCGCCATTGCAGCGGCCGTTTTGGCTGTCCCGGGGATAATTGTATTCGGATTACCCACTATTCTGGGCGGATTCTGGCTCCTGGTCGCCCTCCGCATCGTAGTGAGGACGGCCGGTCCTAAACCGGGCGCGGTGGAAGCCGCTATCGTTACCGCCTTGGCCCTGTGGCTTTCCTACCGATACTCCTGGCTCTACGGGTGTGCGGCGGTCCTCTTTTTTATTTTCGACGCGTTACTCGCGCCCCGGAACAGGATGAGCTTCCTGTTCGCGGGTATGTCAGCGGCGGGAACGGCGGTCATTACCCTTTTTTTGTTCGACACCGCGGGAACCTTCGCCTTGAACAGAGCGACGGGGTTTCTAATCCTCTCGCTTATCATCGGCGGCGTCTTTTTGATATTTACCGAGTCCACCTTATCCGCTCGAAGCGACGACGGATCGCACCCCTTGAGCCGGTCACGCCTCGGGGCGGCCCGGATCGGCAGTCTCGTCCTCGGGGTGCTCCTTATATATCAGTCCGGCCTTACCGGATTCACCGGCCAGATACCCCTCTTCGCGGCTATCGCCGGGGCCGTACTCTACCGCCCCCGAGGGCTCATCAGGCGTCTCAGAAAGTAAAAATCGTCTATCCCCACGATCGGGGGCACTTAATCATGCTTGTATCTTGACTGCGTGCGAATCGTGTGCTATGTTTGGTAACATATGTTATATAACGTTCGTTATTACATGAGCTGCTTATGCCTCCGAAAGTAGAGTTTACCCGCGAAAAGATCCTCGAGAACGCCTTTATTCTCCTGCGAGAGGAAGGTCCCCAAGGGATCACAGCGCGCAACGTGGCCGAGCGGATGGGGGGGTCCACCCAGCCCATCTACCGGAACTTCGCATCGAAGGCGGAACTCGAGAAGGCGGTAGCCGAGCGGGCAAAGGAATACGCGGTAGACCGGATTCTCGAGTACAGTGCGGTGGAGGCGGAACCCTTCTTCGGCATCGGCATGGGATACCTCACCTTTGCCCGGGAAGAACCCGAGCTCTTCCGGCACCTCTTTCTGTCGGGGCGCTATAAGCTCGACTTTGTACGGATGGAATACCCGTTGAACAAGCTCCTCCAGCGCATGAAAGGGGACCGGTATCTCTCCGGGCTTCCCGAAGAAAGGCTCAGGCGGCTCTTGACCGATATGTGGATCTACACCCACGGACTCAGCAGCATCGTACAAAGCCTCCCGGACTCGTACGATATAGAGGAGTTCCTCCGCAAGCGGCTTCTCGAGACCGGAGGGACCCTGATCGGATGGGAACACATATCAGTACACGCCCCCGAAACGGTTGCTAAGCACTTTGGACCTGTTTTTATCCCCACGATCGGGAGCACTCACAAAGGAGAAGAACCATGAATATCGTAGTTTTAGGCGGAAGCCCCAAGGGGAAAGAAAGTGTTACCATGCAGTACACCGAGTACATGCGGAAGAAGTTTCCCGAACACACCTACCGGACCCACTACGTCGCCCAGAGGATCGGACGGCTCGAGCAAGACGAGGAGGCCTTCCGGGAGGTGCTCCGCTCCGTCGAAAAAGCGGATGGAGTGGTGTGGGGATTTCCCCTCTACATCATGCTCGTGCACGCCGGATACAAGCGGTTTATCGAGCTCCTCTTCGAGTGCGGCGCGGAAGCCGCCTTTCGAGGGAAATACGCGGTAACCCTCTCTACCTCGATACATTTCTTCGATCATACCGCCCACGAGTACATGCGCGAGGTATGCGATGATCTGGGAATGCGGTTCGCGGGGTCCCATTCGGCGGGTATGCACGACATCTTCGATCCCGAAAAGCGGAAGCATTTCGAGCACTTTTTGTCCGACGCCTTTACAACGATGCGGGAGAACACGGTCATTCCCCTGCCGGCAGCTCAACCCTCATCCGCCGGGGACGTCGCGTCACTTCCTACAGGCAGCCGGCCCGTACCCCGCCCCCCGATTACCTCCGGCAAGAAGACAGTCGTCATCGCCGATCGGCTCGAGCCCGGGTCGAACCTCGAGTCGATGGTGG
>CAZXMO010000003.1:94995-97264 GCA_964641125.1 uncultured Spirochaetales bacterium | reverse complement strand
GACGGGTATGTCCAGGGTTACACCCAGTCCGGGCTGGTGCAGAACCTGAGCCGACAGGCGGGAACAGGCATCCTCGAGCCGCTTCTTGTAATTGATCATCGGCTTGGTGGTATAGAGGATCGAATCACCGGAAATCGTCTTTTTAATTGTCGCGTTTCTGAGGAGGAAGGAGTAAAATCTGCTCTCTAAGGGTGCACACCTTCTCTGAAAAGAATGGAAGTAGGGATAGAGATAGGTCCCCCGGGCGTAGGATTTTCCCGAGGGATAGGAAAAATCCACTCCGTAGAGGTAAATCCTCTTGGCTCCTAGAGAGTCCGCAAGGCTCACCGCCGCATGACTCACATTTCCCCCGGATATGTCGATGTAGGGAAAGGGTCGCCAATGAGTGCTTACGTACTGAGAAAAGGGATGCCCGGTGGTAAAGAAGACCAGCTTATCGGTAAGGCGGGTAAGGCCGGGGGGTGAGGCGAGGTCGAGTACTAAGGGTACCCCCTCGGGATAGCCGGCCATAAAATGATGATAGGTCACGTGCTGGCAGTCGATGGATATCACGATGTCCGGCATGATGTCATTCTTCAGAAGACACGACAGGGAAGTATCGGTGGCGATAATGGGAGTACCTCCGTCCCGCTTCCGGCGTATTTCGTCGAGCTGGGTCTCTAAAGAGGGCCCCGCTCCGGTTACGACCGCTTCGCGGACCGGATCGAGCAGGGTCGAGCTCCCTTCGGCGGCGGGAAGATTCGCAAGGGTATTGATAAACCACTTCTTACCGAAGTAGGCCTGAACGGTGTAATCATCGGAGAGGGTGTTAATGCAGTCCCGGATAGCTTCCAGGACGGAGGTGTAGTAGTCGGGGTCCCGCTCCCATCTCGATCGGAGCTGAAGAGTGTTCAAGTCTCCGGTGACGGCGGGAAAATATGTCGAGAGTAAGAAATCCTCCACTTCCCGGGGATTTTTGTCCACCAGGAGGGCGGTTTTCGGATTGAGAAAGATCTCCCGGAGGTCGATCGAGGATAAAAGGGTCTTGATCTCCTCGATTCCCCTCTCGATTATCAGAATATAGCTGATCTTATCGTTTTCCAGGAGCGGTTTGATATGGTATCCCCCCCCAAGACCGAAGACGACGAGAAACCCATTTTTTTCGGCGCTCGACGCGATCCGTATTCCCTCTCTTTCGGGATTGACCAGGGAGTGGTAGGCCTTCCCCGTGTCGTGGGCTACGGGAACGGGGCTTCCGTTCTTAGCGGTTTTCATTTTAATTACGACGGAAGGTTCAGCTCCAGCTATAGATGACGAGAGGAAAGCATCCTTGGGGCTGAGCGCGAGAAGGTTGCGCTGGAGAAGAGTTTCATGTTCCATACGCAATGCCGACACGGTACAGGAGAGAATCGTAAAATTCCACGGCTTCCTCGACGAGGCGGTCGAGGAATTTACCGGAAGTTTTTCTATCGTTAACGACAAAATGCTTGAGCGTCATCTTGACGAGGAGAGGATCGTAGGTATAGAGAAGCCTATTGAAGAGACTCCGGGATCGAAGCAGGGCGACGGCGGACTCCAAGGGATAGGAATGGTACTGGGTAATCATCTTCGACCAGGAATTTACGGTTCCCTCCACAGCTGCACGCCGCCTTTCCAGGGAGGGCATGGCCGCGTCTCTCCAACCAAGATTGACTGAATGGGAACCCCCGGGCAGGAGAGCGGGAAAGTCCCCTGGGGGCACGGTGTCCATCCCCCGAACCGGGTAAGGAACCGGACCGAGGCGGCAGATCGAACTTTTCAACCCGGGAACCACAGTATCGAACCAGGATGCATAGATCGTGTAGGCGTATGCTCCCCGCGATATTCCTTCGGACCGGTCGCTCAATTCGAAGGCCCGCGAGAAAACCTTGTGGTAATGAGGAGCGGTTCGCTCCGACTCGGTCAGAGGAAAGATGTCGAAGGGGTGGGGTTTGACGTGTTCCTGAATGTCGTAAAAGGCGAGGTCTAGACCCGCGAATATGATCCGGGAGAATCCCGCAACCAATGCCGTTTCGAGGGCACTCCCCGCGGCCGTTCCGTTTTCACCTATCCGGTAGAAATAGGGAATCGAGCCCTCGATAAAGGTCGATTCGAAAAAGGTCGTCTGATTCAACAAAACTCTGCGGAAACCGGTAGAGGAACGAATGGGTATCGCCGAAAGAGGTGAGGCCACGGCGGGAGGTACGGTGCCGAGGTAGTGAAAATTGAATCGGGAGTAAAATCCCGCATCGGTGCTGATTACGAGGTCGGG